>JAICPY010000078.1 GCA_025929585.1 Steroidobacter sp. | reverse complement strand
TTGTGGGGATTGGTCGCGACCGCGATGGCGTTCGTGCGCAGTCCCGAAGAGCTGTATGTGCTGAGATTCCTGCTGGGCTGCGCCGAATCGGGCTTCGCACCAGGCGTGGTGTACTACTGCAGCGGATGGATGCCGATGCGCTATCGCGCAAACACGATCGCGATCACGATGCTCGCCATTCCCATCTCGGTGGTCTTCGGCGGGCCACTGTGCGGTTGGCTGATGGGCATCGATAATCCTCTGAACGTGTCGGGTTGGCGCTGGATGCTGTTGATGGAAGGCGGGGCCACCATCGCGCTCGGCCTCGCTTCTTACTTTGTCTTTGCGGATAAGCCACGCGATGCACGCTGGCTGAGCAATGCGGAGCAGGCATGGATAGAGACTGAGCTTGCGCGCGAGCAGGCGCATGCGAAGGCACCGGAGCGCTCGCCCTTGAGCTCGGCACTGCGCGACGCGCGCGCGTGGCTCGCCGCGGGCGTTTGGTGCACAACACTCATCGGTGCGAACGGCATGATGTTCTGGCTGCCGCAAGCGATCAAAGAAGTTTCCGAAATGGGCGAGCTCGCTATCGGCATGATGGCGGCGCTGCCCTGGCTGGGTGTCGGACTCGGCATGATCAGCAATTCGTGGCATTCGGACCGCACGCAGGAGCGCTATTGGCATGTGGGACTTGCGCTCGTGCTTGCAACGTTCGGTCTGGTGGCAGCCTCGATTGCCAGCGGCCCTCAGGCATTGCTGTTGCTGTTCGTCGGCGGGCTGGGCTTGGGTGCGGCTCAAGGTGTCTTTTGGTCGATACCGACGAGCTTCTTGCATCGCTCGGTGGCCGCGGCGGGCATCACGTTGATCAATCTCGTAGGCAATCTCGGCAGTCTCATGGGTCCGTACATCATTGGCGTGATCCGCGCCCACGGCGATTCGTTTGCTGCACCCATTTGGTTTGTCGCCGCGGTGCTCGGTGGCGGCGCGGTGCTGCTCGTCGGTCTGCGCAGGCTGCAGCAACGAATTCGATAGCACTGCCATGGTGTGAATGAGCATCACGGCTGAATTGTGATCTCGACCCGACGCTTCGCAGATTGGCGCAACGGCTTGCCGTCGCCAGCAGGCATCGGGGCAGGGTGCCAAGACAAGTGCATTGCTTCGCGGGCAACGCCCAACCTCGAGAATGCCTCGGCGACCATGGCCGCGCGCGCCTTCGCGATCGCAAGATCTTCGACAATGCGTTCGCCGGAGACCTCGACCGGCTCAGTCGCGGCGAAGCCGACGATCTCGATTCGCCGCGCCTTGCTTGCCTTGGCAAATAGAGCCGCGCGCTCGAGGATGACTTCGGAGTATTGATACAGGAGAAAGTCGCTGGCGAGCTCGAACTCGATCGTGTAGCTCTGCGGCTCGTACGGAGGCGCGGGGAGCTTGCGAGGGACGTGTGTTGGCTGCATCACGTCTTTCGGTAGCACAAAGCGATGGCCCGGATGGCCCTCTGCCGGAATCAGATGGGCCTTGCACTGCGCGTCGAGCACTGAAACATTGACGGGCTCGAGGACGGGAGCGCCGCATGCGTTCGTCTCGCGCGTACTTACGATTCCTTCGACGAGAATCTTGCGGCCCAGTATCGGCTTGATGCGTCCCAGCGTGACATCGTATCGCGCGCCATCCGCGAGATCGGTTACCAGCCAACATCCAGATTTGCGGCCGCTATCGCTGTCGCGATAAACAGGGCAGCCGACAAAGAGTTTAACGCTCTGCGTCGCCGGTGCCGCGGCTGCAGGCTCGTGAGTGGCGGCATTGCAGATGCTGCCGGCACCGAGCAGGGCGCAGATTGCGGTTCGAAGCTTCACAGCACGCTCATGAGATTGACCAGGTCCTGTTTTTCCTGCTCCGTGTACCCGATGTCATAGCGACGATCGTAGAAATCCACGACCTCGCGTAATGTTTTGGCGGAACCGTTGGAAAAGTATGGTGCGCGGGCAGCTAGGCCGCGCATTTGCTGAATCGTGATCTTGCCGATGTCGGTGCATCGACCCGTCGTGAGCGCATATCCCGGGTCGCTTGTATAGACAACGCGACCAAGGTGCGGATGCGGGCGATAACCCACTTTGCAGGTGAGCTTGAACAGAGGCAGATGCGGCGCAGGATCGGCGAACGGTTCATTCGTGGTGCCGAGATCGACTTGTCCCGGTGCTACATCGAGCCCCGTGCGTTGCATGTTGTGGCAGAACGCGCAGGTGTTGCGCACTGGGTTGCCGAAGCCCATCGATGTGATGCCTGCAGAATCCCAAATCAAGAAAGTCTTGGTGGCAAAGCTTTGCGCACCTCGCGCCACGGAGCGACGGAAGGCCAGTTGCTCGGCGCTTGCTGCACCGTCGCTTGCATCGAGCCACGCTTTGAACTCGCTCCAAATGGGCTCAGCTCCTCCTTGCAACGCACCAGCGGCGAACTGAGCGAGGAGTTGCGGACCGCCTTGGGCTCCTTGCGCCGTTAGTGCTCCGCCCCAGCGATCGTGGCTTTGCGCACTGAAGATCGTGTTCTCGAAATCTAGAATGGCCCGCAGTTGCGCGTCACTTGGTGTGCTGCGTGCTTGCAGATGCGTGAGCGCTGCTTCGATCGCCTGAATCTTGAGCGTGCCATTGCGACCATCGGCCATCAGATTGCCGCTCATTCGTTGCCCGCTCTCCGGATCGATCGGCAGCGGCAAGCCATTCTTGGGCTCGAACGGGAAACCGACCGCAGTCAGGTACTTCACGTTTGCTACGGGGCGTGGACGGCGATAGACGGACACCATGGGCTCACGTGAGTGCAATCCATATCGCGGATGGCGGTTGCACCCTGTTGGGTCGCGCACAACTTCTATTTCGAACTGAGGCTCCAATGGCGCGCCTTCAGTCGTGCGCGGCGGCCACGGACGGAAGATGCGGAACAGCCCGCGCTCGAGCAGCAGAGAATGCGATGCCGCATCGCCCACACGGGCGTCGGGGCAGTTAGCGCCGTCGACGGGTGCAAAGAGCGGATCCTTGCCGCCGGTGAGCTCCCAACGTTCACGAATGGATGCGACTGACACGCTCATGGCATCCGAAGGCTGATGGCATGTGATGCAGGCGCGGCCATTGCTGCCGATGGCGGCGAAGAATGGATGCTCCGTTGTAGCAAGCGCGGACGTTTCGAGTTCCTTGAGCCGTATCGTAGTGAGCGTGCCGTGCTCATTCGGAAACGTTGCCGCTGAAGGGAACTCGCGTGCGCTAGCGGGCGACCACCATCGAGTCCCGTCGTAGTCGATCGCCGCATCCTGCGGCAGGGGTGCCCTGCGGGCATGCGCACCCTCGGGCGCCACATGACCGCCGCTCGGGGCTGGCGGGGGCTGCTGCGACTCACCCTGAACGCTCGAGCAGAGCAGTAATGCGGCGCAAAAATTGCGACACCACACCAACAGGCTGCATGCGTGTTCAAGCGCCGGTATCTGCGGCCGTGTCGATGGCGCTGGCTTCATGGCTCGTAAGCAGAAAGGGGGGAAGCGAAAACAGTTTGTAGTCTAAACCATATTGGCATCCGTACTTCAAGTGTGAGGCCGCTCGGTCCCATCGCGTTTTGCAATGACAACCAGAAGCAAAGCTTGTTTCCCCACCGTTCCATTCGCCTTCTACAATCGCCGCGAGCCTCGCCCATCAGGGTCGGCGAGGCGCAAGTTGAATACACAACAAACAGGCACCGGCGAACCATGCGTCGCTGCTCATTGAAAATCGATCGTTCTTCGGGGGTTGGGCATGAGAGCTAGCAGTGAAACGGAAAAGAGCCGGTCAGAGCGCTGCGTAGCGCTCGCAATTGCGATAGCGACAGCGTTGGGCACGAGTGCTGCATCTGCTGAAGAACGCACGGTACTCGATGAGGTGGTCGTCACGGCCGAGCGGCGCGAAGTGAACCTACAGGACGTACCGATCTCAGCCACGGTGCTAAATGCGGATATGCTCGCCGCGCAGGGCGTCGATAACATCGTCGAGATCCAGCAGGTCGCGCCGAGTGTCGCGATCAATACATACAATCGCTCGACGTTCATCAACATTCGCGGAGTCGGTATCGGCCAATCCGCTCCCACATCGAATCCGGGCGTCGCCTACTACATCGATGGCGTGTTCATTCCGCACGAGCAGTTCATCGCGCAGTCGTTCTTCGACATCGAATCGATCGAGGTCTTGCGAGGCCCGCAAGGTACCTTGACCGGCCAAAATTCGACTGGCGGCGCGATCTACGTACGTACGCCGGCACCCTCGGTGGAAGGCTTCTCAGGATCCATCGACCAGACGATCGCTGACTACGACTGGTATCGCACGGTTGCGGCGGTCAATATCCCGCTCGCGCAGAGTTTGGCCGTACGCGTTTCGGGCGTGTACGACAAGCGCGGCAGCTTCACCGACAACATTGGCCCGAGCCCGAGCGAACCCGGCAGCGGTGAGGATCGCGCGATCCGCGCAGCGGTGCGATACCAGCCTACCGATAGCATGACGTTCGACCTGCGTTATGAGCAGTTCGAGCGCGAGACGGATTACAACGCAATCAAGAACCGCGATGACGCCGTGACGAGCGATCCTTTCGTGATTGAGGAGGACGCGATTTCATTCCTCAATCAAGATGGTTACCGCGCCTCGATCGAAGCGCGCATTGAACTGGGCGAGACCATGCAGTTGCGTGCGCTGACGTCCTATCTGGATGCCGACAACGAAGATCAGGCGGACGGCGATCGCACCGCGACTGCGTTGCCGGTGCCGGCCGATCTACCGACAAGTGGCGCGAACACGGCGCTGTATCCCGGACGTGTCGGCTTGACGCGGCAAGGGCTCGAGACCTGGGTAAGTGAGCTCAATCTGTTGTCGCAGGGCGATGCGCCGCTGCAATGGGTCATCGGCGGTTTCTACATGGACGAGACCAGTCCGGTGGAAGTGCTGCGCGATAATCGCAACGCGGTGGACTTCCTGCAGTCGAACTCGACGATCGACGCCGAGGCGGTCAACACGTCGGCTTCCGTGTTCGGGCAAATCGACTATGCCTTCAACGACACATGGAGCGTGGATCTGGGCGTGCGCTACTCCGATGATGAACAGGAATACACGCGCTTCATGCTGCCCGGACCGCCGCCAACCGGGTGCTTCCCTTGCACGAATGTCACGCAGTCGACCGAGACGACGGGTCGCGTGGGTGTGAAGTATCGCGCGAGCGATGCAACGCTCCTGTATGCGACGGCTTCCAAGGGCTACAAGGCGGGTGGCGTGAACCTCGACCCGAGGTTGGCGGCCTACGAGCCCGAAACCAACAAAGTCGCGGAGCTCGGTATGAAGTCGACGCTCGCGGATGGACGTTTGCGTTTCAACAGTGCTGTGTTCTATTCCGATTACGAAGGCATCCAGCTCTCGGCGCTCACGCCGGTCGGTCCGGCGTTGCTACCGAATACGCTCAACGCAGCGCCGGCGCAGATCTACGGAATCGAGATCGAGATGACTGGCCAGTTCGGTGAGCTAGGTTTCAACGCGGGCTTAAGCGCACTGGACAGTGAGTTCACTGAAGATGCGGTTCTCACGGACTCGCAGACCAACATGAATCGAGTCGTGCCCGAAGGGTCGGTCGTGCCATTCGCACCGGAGCTCACGCTCACGGCCGGAGTGCAGTACGACTTCCTGCTCGGCTCGACGCAACTGACACCGCGTCTGCAGGTCTCGTACATGGACGAACAGTTGGCGACGCCGTTTCGCTATGAAGCAACCACTGTGCCGTCGCGAACCGTGGCGGATGTGCGTGTCACTTGGCTGCCTATGGACCAGCTGCGGCTCGAGGCGTTCGCGACGAACGTGCTGGACAAGGAATACATTGCGGTGCAGGTGCAGGATGCTTCCAGCGCACGCGGTGGCGTCATCTATGGCGCGCCTCGCCAGTATGGCGTTCGCGCGATGTACGAGTTCTAGGAAGAGCGATTGGGTCTGGACGGCACTGACTCAAAGCAGGAATCGAATCGATGATTCCTGCTTCCTTTTCGTCATCCCTGCGCAGGGCGCAGCTGTCCGGAATACGCGTTTGACAGCATCGTAGCGATGCGACGCGCACGCCTTCGGCCGCTAGGGACCGGCAGGCCGGGCAAGCCCCTTATCGGCCCCTTCGGTGAGGTTCTACCAGAGCAATCTCCGGTGCCCGCATCATTTGCTCAGTACTGCATCAAACCTTCCTACGCTGCGCACACCGCGTCCCGTTGTAGAAACGTGATCGCGAAGAGTGCCCATCGACTGGCTTCTCTCATCGTGGAGGTGCTCGACAAGGGGCTTGCCCGTCCTGCCAGTCCCTGGAAGAGTGCGCTTGTGAGTTGCAGCGATCGAGCAGCTCGAAGGCAGTTCTGCTCTTGCTCGGTTTTCGAATCCTCGTTGCCGTTCGATGTTGCGAGCGGGACTGACGTCAGAACTTGTTTTTGGGAGCATCGCGAACACGACGTTCGCGTTGAAGACTCCAGGGACGGATTCACGTCGGTCCCAAAAACAAGTTCTGGCGGCAGGTACGCCGAGGTTTCGTCATTGGTCCGAGTTTACAACCGCCACTCCTATGGTGGGGCTGCAGTCATTCCTGCCGCGCGTGCAGGCGTTGCAGTAACGCTATTAACTGTTTGCGCTCGGTCGCATTGAAGAGCTCGACGAACTTGCGCTCGTGTTCGATCATCTCTCGCTTGAGCTCTCGATAGATTTTCTGACCTTCAGAAGTGACCGTGAGCCCGTGACGTCGGCGATCCTCGCGCGAGCGCTTGCGCAGGATCCAACCCGCATCCTCCAGTCGATCGGTCAGACCGACCATTGTCGCCTTGTCGATGCCAAGCTCCTTCGCGAGCTCGATCTGCGAAATGCCGGGATTTGCCCTGACGAGCACGATCGCACTGAACATGCCCGGGCGAATCTCACCTTCCGCCACCGTACGCAGAAAGTCGCGCCAAAGCGCGATCTGGGCACGCCTGACGTTATAGCCGAGCAGCTCCGGCAAGATGTCGAGATCCAGCACTCGGGCGGTGCTGGCTGCTCTGCGGGGGGATTTCGTTGCTTTCTTCTTTTTCATCCGATTGCGCGCGATCCATAGTTGCGTGCGCAACCGTACTGGAGCAGTGGCGTCGCCGTCAAACACCACTGGGACGGGGTGACGCGCTGGTTGTTCGCAATCGTACGGCGATGGGTCCGATTTCGGGCATGCCGCTCATCTTGATCTCACCGCTTAGCTCGAACGACCTCGTCTGAATCAAGAGCTCTTCGAGGGCAATACGTAGCTGTTGACGCGCGAGCGGCACGCCCGCGCACATGTGCGGACCGCGCCCGAAGGCCAGGTGCTGGCGCAAATTAGGCCGGCCGAGGCGAAACTCGCTCGGCGCTTCAAACACGCTTTCGTCGCGGTTGGCCGAAGCGTAGACCAGTGCAATCGCTTCGCCCGGCTGGATCGTTCGGCCCTGAAGTTGCACCGTTTCACGAGCGGTGCGGGCGAATCCGCGATACGGAGTGTACAAGCGCAGAAACTCCTCTACCGCCTCCGGCACCAAGCCGAGATCGCTGCGCAATTGTTCTTGTAGCTTCTGGTCGCGGGCAAGGTGTACCGCGATGCTGCCCATGACAATAGGGGGTGCAACCAAACCCACGACCAGCACCTGCCGAACGCAGCCGGCGAGTAACTCTTCAGGCAACGGCCGCCCGTCTAGGTCCTGCGCTTCAAGGAGCGAGCTCGTCGGATCGACCTGCGGATCTCGCGGCGAGCGACGTCGCTCGGCTATCAGCTCGGCCGCGAGCTTTGCAAGTTGATCTCCAGCGACTGCAACACTCTCACGGTCAAAGGCTTCCCATGCTTTGACGTAGGCTTTCGCAGTGCGCCACAGCACGTCTGTCTGCGCCTGTGTCAGGCCCATCCATTGAGAGAACACGTGAGCTGGCAGCGGACTTGCGAACTCATCGATGAAGTCCGCCTCGCCGAGTGCGACGAACTTCTGCATGAGCTCGCGAGCAATGCTCCGAGTCGCGGGCTCGATCGCAGCGACACGCGCACCGCCTAGAGCGCGGTCAATGGCACGTCGGTAGGGTGTATGTTCCGGTGGATTGAGGTGCAGTGGCGGACGCCGGCCGGTCTTTGAGGCTCCAGGTACGACATTGCGAACCGAAGTGATGTACATCTGCGGATCCATCAGAATGTGAAGTACATCGTCATAGCGCGTGACGGCCCAGAACCCTTCGAAGGCGTTGCTGTGCGCGACGGGACACTGCGCACGCAGACGTGCGAACTCCTCATGCGCGCTGTCGAAGGTTTCCGGGAGCGTCGGGTCGTATTCGTTGGCTGTGTTCGGGGGTGTCGACTGTTGCGACATATTCACTCCGGCAAGGCACGCTCAATGTGCGAACCAATGCCATGTTAGGTGAGGGCAGTCGCTAACGGTAACAGTCGATGCATCTGGCGGGGATAAGGCGGGGCGATGGCGCGTGTTGGTCATGAGTGCACTCGATGGTTGACCGCATCAGCCGGGGAATGGCTTATGATCAGCCCACAACCGTCGCCGAGGTCAATGGTTTGGATAGCAAACGATTGCGGTACTTTGTGCAAATCGTCGACAGCGGCAGCATCACGCGTGCTGCTGCGGCAGCTGGCATTGCGCAGCCTGCACTCAGTCAACAACTGGCGGTCCTCGAGAACGAGCTGAAGGTCAAGCTGCTGGAGCGCTCTGTCTCAGGCGTTACGCCCACGCGGGCTGGGCAAGTTCTTTACACCAGGGCACAACAGATCCTCCGACAGTATGAGGATTTGCGCGCGGCGGTGCATAAAGAGGTCGAGCCGCTGTCCGGTGCTGTCAGTCTAGGTATGTCCCCCACGATGGTCCCACGTTTCGCGCTCACGCTCATCGAGCGTGTGTGCACGCAGCATCCGGAGATGCATCTGCAGATCCGCGAGGAGGGCAGCGCCGTGCTCCACGATCTGCTGCTGACCGGCCGCATCGAATTGTCGATCTCGCCAACGCGTCCCGATAACGATGTGTTGATCGGCGAGGAGATTCTGAGTGAGCCGGTGATCCTCATGTACCACTCTGAATGGGATCTCAAAGACGCTACGCTGCAGCAACTCGCGGATCTTCCCTGGGTCGTCCCACGCAAGCCCAATTCGATCCGATCCATCGTGGATGGGGTGTTCGCGGCCGAGAGCCTGGTACCACGCGTGATAGTCGAGCTCGACTCGCTGCAGAACGTCATCGAGACAGTCCGACGCGGCCTTGGCGTGGGCGCGATGGTTGAAGGTGTCATCGCGGCCGATCTCGAAAGCGGCGTGTTGCGCGCACGAGCTCTCGGTACGATCTCACCTCAACGCCGAATGTACCTTGCACATCGGCGTGCTCAGCCGCTCGCGCCCCCTGCGCAATTCGTGTACGACGCGCTCCGAGAATTAGGCGCGGAGCAAAGATCAGCGACGTAGCGGTGTTCAGGAAAACAAAAGCAACCACCATCGGAATCAGTGCGGGTGGATGGCGCAGCGAAATGTTGCGAAGCGCGCTGTCGCAAAGTCCACGGCCGCGAATCACGTCCCCGGAGAAAACCAATGAAGCATGCGATTCGAGATTCGGCGAGCTCAAGCGCAACTGCGTTGCTCATCACCATGATTGCTTTTCATTCATCAGCATGGAGCCAGGCAGCGTCAACGCCGTCAGCTGAGATGCGGTCCGAAGCACGCGAGGCACAGCCGCAGCAGAACGCGATGCCCGATACCAAAGGCACTGGGCCATACCCTGCGCTGAAGGAAGAAGTTGCTACGCTGCCGCTGCATGTTATCTATCGCCCAGCGGACCTGAGCGCATTCTCGACCAAAAAGCTACCCGTGCTCGTATGGGGTAATGGCGGCTGCTCGGATGACGGTGCGAGCTCGCGGCTGCATTTGCTGGAAATCGCATCGCACGGCTATCTAGCCATCGCGAACGGGACGATCAAGTCGGGTCCAGGAACCCAACCCGCGCCTGCGGTGGTTCCACGTGCGGATGGTCAGTTGCCTCCGCCGGCCACGAGATCGAAGCAGCTCACCGAAGCGATCGATTGGGCGTTCAGGGAGAACTCGCGCAGCGGTAGCGAGCTCCACGGCCGCATCGATCCTACAGCGATCGCCGTCGCAGGTTATAGCTGTGGTGGATTGCAAGCATTGGAGATTGCCGGGGACAAACGACTTCGTACCGTCATCATCCATAACAGCGGCATCTTCAGTCCCGAACATGCAGTGCGCCTGCCTTCGATGGACATCGGGAAAGACACACTGAAGAAACTCCACACACCAGTGTTGTACATCCAGGGCGGGCCGAAAGACATTGCGTACGGGAATGGCATGGATGATTTCAACAGAATCCAGCACGTACCGGCTGTCATGGCGAACATCGACGTTGGACACGGCGGCACCTTCATGGAACCTGAAGGCGGGCGCGCGGCACAAGTGGCGGTCGCTTGGCTCGAGTGGCACTTGCGTGGCGATGAGAATGCTAAGCGCTGGTTCGTGGGTCAGGACTGCCGGTTGTGTTCAGACAAACACTGGACAATCGAACGAAAGAATCTGCAGTGACGGCAGTGGGATGCCGAGCGTTGCGCCAGCTGACCGCGATCCGAATCTGCTCCCTGCAAATTTGTCGAACGGTTCTCATCGCTGCCTCGCGCCATAAACAACAAAGGCCCACGAGGGGCCTTTGATGTTTATGGCGGAGAGGCAGGGATTCGAACCCTGGAACACCCGTGAAGATGTTACTGGAATTCCAGTCCAGCGCCTTCGACCGCTCGGCCACCTCTCCAAAACTTGGTGTGCTGGTGTATGAGTGTAGACGTGTCACGTCAGAAAGAAGCCGAACCTTCTGACCCTACACCAGACACGCATTCACCCTTTAACGTCCGCGCAACAGTGCGGCGCGCATTCTATCAGGCAAATTCGATTCCGGCCGCCTGGATTGCTTCGAGAACCTGGGCATGGAAGGGGCTTGCGAGCGGGGTCAAGGGGAGGCGGGTGCCGTCCTTGATCAGTCCCATGCGCGCAAGAGCCCACTTGACCGGGATCGGGTTGGATTCCAGGAACAGGGCGCGGTGAAGCGGTTTCAACGTCTCGTTCAAGCTGCGGGCCTGGTCCGATTGGCCCTCGCGCGCCGCGGCGATCGCATCCCGGACTTGGCGAGGCGCAACATTCGCGCTGACAGAGATGACGCCTTGGAACCCGGCTAAAGTGCTTTCCACGGCAATATCATCATCGCCGCTGAGCAAGCACATTCGCGTGCCGAGTAATTTCAGCAGCTCTCGATTTCTTTCCAGCGAGCCGCTTGCTTCCTTCAGGCCCACGATATTCTTGATGTCGGCGAGCCGGACGACGGTTTCCGGCTTCATATCGCAGGCGGTGCGGCCCGGGACGTTGTACAGAATCAATGGTAGATCCACAGCCTCTGCGATCGCCCGGTAGTGCAGGTACAAGCCTTCTTGAGTCGGCTTGTTGTAGTAGGGCGTAACGAGCAGACAGGCATCCGCTCCAGCCTCTTTCGCAAGCTTGGAGAGATGAATCGCCTCGCTGGTCGCGTTCCCGCCGGTTCCCGCGATCACGGGTAAGCGCTTTGCGGCTTTTTTGACCACGCGCCGCACCACTTCAATGTGCTCATCGACATCCAGGGTTGCCGATTCGCCGGTGGTGCCGACCGCGACGATGCCGTCGGTTCCGTTATTTATGTGAAAGTCGACGAGCGCATCGAGCGCGTCGAAATCCACTGCACCGTCCGCCTGCATGGGCGTGACGATGGCCACGATACTGCCGCTGAACATGAAGATTGAGCCGTAGGAGCCAGCTTAAGGTGGCGCGATCCTACTGGTGCCTAGCGGTGTGGGCAAGCGCAGGATGGCCGGTGAGGGAATCAGCCTGTAAACTGAGCCGCTTATCTCACGGGAAGGCTCGCATTTGGCTTAACTGCGACGCTTACACCCTTTTCCCTTCAATGTCTGGACCCGCGATCGGGGCCAGCAGGAAACTTAGAGCATTCATGCAATTCATCGTCATATCCGCTTTGGGGAGTGACCGTACCGGTCTGATTTACGACCTCACTCGTGTCGTATTGGATTGCGCCGGCAACATCGTCGACAGCCGGATGAGCGCCTTCGGCAATGAGTTCGCTATGCTGCTGCTGGTGTCCGGCAACTGGCACACGCTTGCGAAGCTGGAAACCGAGCTCAAGAAATTGAGCGAATCCAGCGGAATTACGGTGAGCCTGCGCCGCACCGAGGAGCGCCCTCAGCGCAAGGATGTCGTGACCTATTCCGTGGACGTCGTATGCTTGGATCAGCCCGGCATCGTGCATCACCTGGCAGGGTTCTTCAGCTCGCGGGGCATTGACATCGCTGAGCTGAACACGCGCAGTTATGCGGCTGCGCACACTGGCGCGCCGATGTTCTCGGTGCAAATGATGGTGCATGTCCCCGCGAAGATTCATATCGCGGCATTGCGAGAAGAATTCATGGACTTGTGCGATCAATTGAATCTCGATGCGATCCTCGAGCCCGTCAAGGCTTGAGGCATCGACTCGCTCGTCATTTTACCTGCGAAGGTGCCTAGCCAATGGCGGAAACGTCCGTGACCCTGGATAAAAAAGTACCGGCATTTTCCTGTGCGGCCACCGGCGGCAAGCGTTGGAAACTGTCGGACGCGGCGGGCAAGAAGCTCGTGATCTACTTTTATCCGCGCGACAACACGAGCGGCTGCACCAAAGAAGGGATCGCGTTTCGAGATCTCTATTCGAAGTTCAAGAAGGCCGGCGCCATCGTCGTCGGCGTCTCGCCGGACAGCCTCGAATCGCACGAGAAGTTCAAGGCGAACATGGAGTTTCCCTTCGATTTGTTGGCTGACGAGGATCGCTCAGTATGTGAGCTCTTCGATGTCTATAAAGAGAAGAGCATGTATGGACGCAAGTATATGGGCGTGGAGCGAAGCACGTTTTTGATCGACGATCGTGGAGTCCTCAGGCGCGAGTGGCGCAAGGTAAGAGTGCCGGGTCACGTGGAAGAAGTGCTCGAGGCAGTGACTGCCATCTAATTTATTCATTCATCGTCATCCAATAATTTTCTAGAAAATGCCCAAAGCTATTCCCGCTGAAGCCAAGCGTGCGCGTCCGCGCGAGCGCGGGCAGCGCCGCATCTTCGTGCTCGATACGAATGTTCTGATGCATGATCCGACGGCGATTTTCCGTTTCGATGAGCACGATGTGTTCATCCCCATGATCGTGCTCGAGGAGCTCGATGCAGGTAAGAAAGGGCTATCGGAAGCTGCGCGCAACGTGCGTCAAGTGAGCCGCTTTCTCGATGAGCTCATGGCCAATGCGACCAAGGCGCAGATCGATCGCGGCTTGGAATTGCCTACCGCGAAGTATGTAAATGGCGGCAAGAAGCCTGCAACCGGACGGCTGTTTTTTCAAACGAAGATTTTGAGCGGCGGCTTACCGGATACCTTGCCCGGCCACGGCGCGGACAACGCAATTCTCGGCCATGCGTTGGCGCTGCAAAGAGAGTTCGACGATGCGCAAGTTACCTTGGTGTCCAAGGACATCAATTTGCGCATCAAGGCTGCGATCATCGGTGTGCATACCGAGGATTACTACAGCGACAAAACCATCGAAGATGCGGATCTGCTCTACACAGGCGTGCAGGAGCTACCTGGAAACTTTTGGGAGAAGCACGGCAAGAATATGCAATCGTGGCAAGAGCACGCGCGCACGTTCTATCGCATTCAAGGTCCGATGACGCGCGATTGGCACATCAATCAATTCTTGTATCAAAAGGATGCCGATGGTCTAGAGGCCATGGTTCGCGGCATCGACGACAAGGACGCCGTACTGCAGCTCGTCGGCGACTATCGAAACGATCGCCACAGTATCTGGGGCATCACTGCTCGTAATCGCGAGCAGAATTTCGCGCTCAACCTGCTGCTCGATCCGGAAATCGATTTTGTAACGATTTTGGGTCCGGCGGGCACTGGAAAAACGTTACTGACCTTGGCCGCAGGTTTGGCGCAAACGCTCGAAAGCAATCGTTACAGCGAAATCATCATGACTCGCGTGACGATACCGCTTGGAGAGGACATCGGCTTTTTGCCAGGCACGGAAGAAGAAAAAATGGAGCCCTGGATGGGGGCGCTGATGGATAACCTCGAAGTGCTCACTCAAAGCCAGGAGGGTGGCAACTGGGGGAGGGCGGCGACCAACGACTTACTGCGTAATCGAATCAAGATTCGCTCGTTAAACTTCATGCGCGGTCGCACTTTCTTGAATCGATTCTTGATTCTGGATGAGGCGCAAAATCTCACACCGAAACAGATGAAGGCGCTCGTGACTCGCGCGGGCCCGGGAACGAAGCTCGTTTGTCTCGGCAACATCGCGCAGATCGACACTCCCTATCTGACGGAAACCACATCGGGCCTCACCTATGTGGTGAACCGATTCCGCGGTTGGCCGCATGCAGGACACATCACGCTCAAGCGTGGCGAGCGCTCTCGCTTGGCCGACTACGCATCGGAAACACTTTAGGAACGGACGTGACGAAGTGACGAGGTGACGGAGTGACGGGGACAGAGATGCTGCGGAATCGATATGGCAAAACGTAAAACGCGATCGGCGGAACTACCGGTCACGCAATTGGGACGCGCCATCGCATGGCCGGAATCTCCGGATGAAGCAGTGTTGGAGCGCGTTCCCAATCCGCACCCGGATAAAGTGTATCTAGCGCGCTTCACTGCGCCTGAGTTCACCTCTCTGTGTCCAGTCACCGGTCAACCCGACTTTGCTCACTTGGTGATTGACTACGTGCCGAAGCGTTGGTTGGTCGAGAGCAAGTCGCTCAAGCTGTTCTTGGGGTCGTTCCGCAATCACGGCGCATTCCACGAGGACTGCACGATCGCGATCGCAGATCGTCTTGTGAAATTCCTGACGCCACGTTGGTTGAGAATCGGTGGCTATTGGTATCCGCGGGGTGGCATCCCGATCGACGTCTTTTGGCAGACGGGGCGCCCGCCTGCGGATTTATGGATTCCCGATCAAGGCGTCGCAGGCTATCGGGGTAGGGGATGATCAGGGGTTTGGAACCATCCCGCAGCCGCTTCCTGGTATCATGCGCGCCCCTGCGAATTCTCCGACATTAGAATCAGCCGTCTATGGCGGCTCACGTCGGTTTCTCCGCGACGACTACCCGCGAACCCCGCCAGGCCCGGAAGGGAGCAACGGTAGCGGTCATGTCGGGCGCCGGAGAGGTGCCGGCGTGGGCCGTCTCCATCGGACGGAAGGCGATAGGGGATAGCGGATAGGGGATAGGCCAATACAAGAGCGGCACTTGGAGCGGGCTTGATATCCGCGCGACCTACTATTTCGCTCTCTCGTGTAAAGTGTCGAGAGCAACGCACACACGTTTTTCCCAACTATCCCCTATCCCCTATCCGCTATCGCCTTCGTTCCGACCATGTCCTATCTAGCTCTCGCACGTAAATGGCGGCCGAAAAACTTCACTGAGCTTGCGGGCCAAGAGCATGTGATGCGGGCGCTCGTGAATGCGCTGCAGACGGGGCGAGTGCATCACGCGTTTTTGTTTACGGGCACGCGCGGCGTAGGTAAGACGACGATCGCGCGTATTTTGGCGAAATCTCTCAACTGTGAGACGGGGATGACGCCAACTCCTTGCGGAGTATGCGATGCGTGCCGCGAAATCGATGAGGGCCGCTTCGTGGATCTGATCGAAGTAGATGCCGCTTCGCGCACGAAGGTCGATGACACTCGTGAGTTGCTCGACAATGTGCAATACGCACCCGCTCGCGGCCGCTACAAGGTGTACTTGATCGACGAAGTACACATGCTTTCGACACACTCCTTCAATGCACTTTTGAAGACGCTCGAAGAGCCGCCGCCACACGTCAAGTTCTTGCTCGCGACGACCGATCCTCAGAAGCTGCCGGTCACCGTGCTGTCGCGCTGTCTGCAGTTCAATTTGAAGCGCTTTCCAGCCGGGCTGATCTTCAAGCGATTGAGCGAGATTGCGAAGGCCGAAGGGATCGATTATGAGACCGATGCTCTTCGGTTGGTCGCTCGAGCCGCTGAAGGCAGCATGCGCGATGCTTTGAGCTTGCTCGATCAAGTGATCGCATTCGGCGGCGCTAAGCTCACGACGGAAGATACCCGCACGATGCTGGGCACGCTGGATCGCTCCGAAGTCTTCCAAGTGCTCGATGCGCTCGCGGCTCGCGACGCTCGCGCAGTCATCGAGTGCGTGAGCCGGCTCGATGAGCGTGCACCGGAATACCGCGACGTGTTGGCGGAGCTCGCGGCAGTGCTGCAGAAGATCGCGTTGCTGCAGGCAGTGCCTGATCTGCAAATCGACGAAGCGGAAGATATCGAGCGTTACCAACATCTCGCCGGAGTTTTATCACCGGAAGACGCTCAGCTCTTCTATCAAATCTCAATCGTGGGTCGACGCGATTTGGAGCTTGCACCCGACGCACGAGCTGGCTTCGAAATGGTGTTGCTGCGCATGCTGGCATTCGGTGTTGCCGCGCCCGAGGCGGCGCTGGAGCAGGCGCCCGCCCGCCAACCTGCCGCGCGTATCGCGTCCGTAGCGCCTGCAAAGCAATCCGCGCCTCCAAGCTCCTCGGCTCCGGCGGAAATTGCTGGAGCGAGTGAGTGGCAGACGATCCTCGCGCGTACGAATTTGCAGGGCATGGCCAAGCAACTGGCATCTCACTGTGCCTTCGGTGGCAGGCAAGGTGCGCGGGTACACCTCAGGCTCGATCCTGAAGGTGAGCACTTCCGCACGCAAGCGATCGAAGAAAAGCTGGCACAGGCGCTCTCTAGCTATTACGGCGAGCCCGTTCGGTTGGAGATCACCGTCGATGAAGTCGTGGATACACTCGCTCGGCAGCAAAAGGCGGCGGCGCAAGAACGTATGCAGCAAGCGAAAACATCGATAGAGAACGATCCGAATGTCCGTGCCATGCGAGATATCTTTGGTGCGACAGTGCAGCCGGAGTCGGTAAGACCGGTCGATAATTCGTAGTGATGTAGGTGATGAAGGTGATGTAAGTGATGGAGGTGTAAGTGATGGAAGATGTGGGACCGAGTTCTTACCTTCATCACTTACATCACCTACATCACTTCTCTTAGGAGCTTCCATGAAAGGCAACATCGGTAACTTGATGAAGCAGGCGCAGCAGATGCAGGCGAATGTGCAGCGCGTGCAAGCAGAAATCGCAGCGTTGGAGATCACCGGCGAGGCGGGCGGCGGCATGGCGAAAGTCGTCATGACCGGTAAGCACGAAGTACGCCGCGTGACGCTGGACCCCTCGATCATTAGCAGCGACGATAAAGACATGCTCGAAGATTTGGTCGCCGCTGCAATCAACGACGCCGTTCAGAAAGTTGAGCGAACGACACAGGAAAAAATGTCCAGCGTGATGGGCGGTATGAATCTACCGCCGGGCCTGAAGATGCCATTCTGAGACGAGTGACGAGGTGACGGGTGACGAAGTGACGACGCCAGAAGCGGATCGCTTGCAATCGCCCCTCTGACTTCGTCACTGCGTCACCTCGTCACCCGTCACTTCGCCTTGAAATGCTCTACCCACCCTCCCTCATCGATCTGATCGAAGCGCTTCGACGTCTGCCGGGTGTCGGGCCGAAGTCGGCGCAGCGAATGGCTTTTCATTTGCTGGAGAAGGATCGCGAAGCCGCTGGCGGCTTAGCACAAGCGTTGCAGAGGGCGGTGCAGTCCGTTGGACGATGTCAACGCTGCCGAATGTTCGCCGATGCGCAGCTTTGTCCTATCTGTTCGTCTTCTTCGCGAGACCCTTCGACGCTGTGCATCGTCGAATCACCTGCTGATGTGGCAGCGATCGAACAGTCCGGCAGCTATCGGGGCTGCTATTTCGTTCTGATGGGACATCTATCGCCGCTCGATGGCATCGGGCCGCAGCAACTTGGATTCGAGCAGTTGGAGTCCTTGTTTGCCGAAGGCGTCGTTCAAGAAGCGATCTTGGCTACGAATACGACGGTCGAAGGTGAAGCAACCGCGCACGTCATCGCGGAGATCGCAGTCCGGCATCGGATCAAGCCAAGTCGCATCGCTCATGGAGTGCCTGTCGGGGGCGAGTTGGAATACGTCGATGGCGGCACACTGGCGCATGCGTTGGCGGGGCGGCAGTCGTTGGGTTAGTGCTTTTGCACAGTTGGCGGTTGACAGCTAGAAGAATAGTTGGCGGTTGACAGTTGACCATTGACAGCCAGAACGGAGAGCACAATCTTTCTTGCCGTCACCCGTCACCCGTCACCCGTCACCCGTCACCCGTCACCCGTCACCCGTCACCCCGAAGGGCCGTCATCTGCGTCGCTCGTACTCCGGGGCGAGTCCACGCATGATGTTCATCAAGCGCTTGTAGCTCTCATATCGTCGAGGCGAGATTTGCTTTGTGCTCGCTGCGTCAATTACCGCGCAGCCCGGTTCGCGCAGATGAAGGCAATTGTTGAAACGGCACTGAGGCGCAAGCTTCAAAATCTCGGGCCAGCCGAATTGGATCGTTGCATCCTCCAGCAATGGTGGCGCGTAATCTCGCACGCCGGGGGAATCGATGAGCTCGCCGCCGTGTGGCATTCGGAAGAGTGCAGTGGAGACGGTGGTGTGGCGTCCCTCCCGGCTCGAGTCCGATAGCTCGCGAGTCGCGCGAGCAGAGGCGGGCGCAAGCTGATTCGTCAAAGTGGACTTTCCAACACCCGATTGTCCAACGAGCATCGTGGCCTTGTCGCGCAACATTTCTCTTAGCGGTTCGACGGTGCTGTTGTCCTTGGCGGAAAGTGCGAAGACATCGAAGCCCGCGTGCCGATACTCATCGACGATCAAGCCAAAGCGTTCACTGCTTGCGCTTTGAAGCTCAGCTTTGTTGACGATAACGAGGCTCGCGATGTTTGCGAATGCGGCGCCGGCAAGATAACGGTCGGTAATGAACGGATCGGGCTCCGGTTCGGGCGCGATGATGACCGCGAGTAGTGAGAGATTCGCCGCCAACGGCTCGGTTCGGCCGCGACTATCGGTGCGCGCAAACAATGAGCGGCGAGGCAGCACCTCGACCACGCGGGGAACGTCGCCGAGATCTTTGCTGCTGCGGATCCGAACCTCATCGCCGCAGACGCATGCTAACCGCTTGCCGAACATCTCCGCAGCGATGCGTTCGTGCGTCGCGATCTCGACAATTACGCGGCGGCCAAAGCACTCGACGACTCGCGCCTGGTGCTCGGATTCGTTCATGCTCGTGGGCGAGACAGTTCCTGCAACCGCGCGATGCGCACCAAGGCTGGCGGATGCGAATCGTAAAACGCCGAATGCAGATGATCCGGTGTCAGTGTCGTCGCATTGTCCCTATAGAGTTTGACCAGCGCATCGGCGAGCTGACGGGCATCCGAGTATTGCGATGCGAACTCGTCGGCTTCGAACTCGTGCTTGCGCGACCACCATGCCCCGATGGGCGTGAAGAAAAAAGTGAATGGGGGCAGGACGAACATGAATAGCAGCAATGCCGTATGAGGTGCGACTGTGCTGACGCCCAGCGCTGAGTAGAAATTCGGCCACTGAGCCAATGCCCCTAGCAGCGCTAGTCCGGCCAGGCCGATTGCCAGCGACAACAACAGGCGCGAGCGCACATGGTGGAGCTTGAAGTGGCCCAGTTCGTGCGCAAGTACGGCTTCGATCTCCGCGACCTGCAAGCGCTCTACCAACGTGTCGAAGAAAACGATTCGCTTGTTCCGACCGACCCCCGTGAAATAGGCATTTCCATGCACGGATCGGCGCGATCCATCCATCACGAATACGCCCTTTGATGAAAATCCGCACCGTTCCAGCAGAGCTTCCGTGCGCTGCTTCAGCGCCTCATCGGTCAGCGGACTGAACTTGTTGAATAGCGGCGCGATGAAAGTCGGCCAGGCCCAAGTGATGAACAGCGTAAAGGCGACCCAAACCAGCCAGGCATAAATCCACCAGATCGTGCCCGCG
>JAICPY010000217.1 GCA_025929585.1 Steroidobacter sp. | reverse complement strand
GTGGAGCAGATGCCGGTCGTGATCTTCGTAACCGCATTTGATGCATTCGCGCTGCAAGCGTTCGAGGCTCAAGCACTGGACTATTTGTTGAAGCCATTCGGGCAAGATCGCGTGCAAAAAGCGCTCGCGCGCGCACGCACGTTTCTGGCAGGGAATGCGAAGAAATCATTCCAAGATAATTTGGCAGAGCTGCTGCGAGCCACCGAAGCGAGCCGCCACATTGCGCGCGTGCTCGTCCGTAACGGCGACCGTGTGCTCGTCGTAGGGCCCGCAGAAATTGATTGGGTCGAAGCCTACGGCGATTACGTGCGGCTGTACGTGGGTCAGCAAACACATCTTCTGCGCTCGACGCTCACCGATATGGAGCAGCGGCTGAAGCCGGAAGGTTTTGCGCGAATTCATCGTTCGCGGCTGGTCAATCTAGAGCGCATCAAGGAGTTCATCACGGTCTCACCGACGGAGTTTCTCGTGGTGCTCAAGAACGGTGTCCGGTTGAACGCCAGCCCGACTTTCTTGAAGGATCTGCAGCGCCGATTGGGTGCGATGTCTTGACGGCAGTGCTGTGATTGCCTCGAGAGCCGCGGAGATTCCGAAAGTCGTTTCCTTCCCGCTCGGCGTCGTCGTACGAAATGGAGGGTTCATCGTTCGCATAGCCGGATTCGTCGCAAAGCGATTTCACGACGGTGCAAGGAATGGCGCAATTCGTGGCGGTGAATTTTCGGAGAGCCTCACATGGAACGGCAACGATCGGTTCGCAGATCGAGAGAGACTGGTATTCTGGTCGAAAGTGGCCGAGGCCCTTTCGACACGCCCGGCAAAAGGCGTGGCTTTTACCGGACTAGTTCTCTGGTCGAAAGTGGCCGAGGCCCTTTCGACACGCTCGGCAAAAGGCGTGGCTTTTGCCGGACTAGTCGTATTACAGGGCGTCTTACGGCTTGCAAAGCGATGTGTGTCGTCGGAGCCCTGCTCCTCGGGCACCCGGCATCGACCGAGCCATCGACAGAAAAATCCAATAACGCGGCTCTCGCGGCTTCAGCGCCAGCCAACGATCGAGTTGGTTTTCCGAAAGACTATCGAACCCGCTTCAAAGTGCTCGGCGTCATCGTCAAAGAGGAGGGGCTGCGGGTGAGCACCGTTTATGGAAACGAGCAAGCCGCCGCTGTGACCAGCCGCGATAAGCTGCCTTTTCCGGAAGGTTCGATCATTCTCATGGAGTTCGGGTACGCAGTCAGGGATGCGAACAATCAGGTCATGCGTGATACAGACGGCACCGCGAAAATGGCGGTGGAGCACGTCGATGTCATGAAGCGAGGGAATGGCTTCGGCGAAGCCTACGGCGAGAACCGTTCGGGAGAGTGGGAATATGCGGGATATCGGTTGGACGGCAGCTACACCACTCCGCCCGAAAAGTCAGTCGAATGCGCCGCATGTCATCGCAAAGCGGGACCAGAAAACGATTTTGTGTTTCGTATGCGCGCCGCGCCGGCTCGCATGTAAGTCACTCACATTGGAACTCACAGTGGACAGCCACCGAACTCCGGCCTGATTACCGCATCTGATTCGACGGCGTGCGTAGCTCGATTAGGACGGCTTGACGGATCAGGTACGCATTCAACTACTTTCTACTCGTGCAGCATAATCAAGAGATCGAGCGGTTTAGGTTCGCTGATGCCGAGCGCAGTTAGAGCTGCATGTGCTTGACCGCGATGATGCGTTTGGTGATTGAACAAATGTGCGAGGATCTCGCGCACGTACTGCCGCTGCGGTGTGCCGTTCAACGTCTTGTAGTCGCACGATTTCTCGAAATCGGCATCGTCAAGACGATCAACAAAATTGACTATTCGCTGATCTTCAGCCAGGCGTGCTTCTCGTAATGACACCAAGTCATCGTGAATCGTCGCGTTGAGCTTGTCGGGATGATCACCTTTGCCCTCCAATCGACGCATCCAGATGCGATCAGCCGTCAAGAGGTGGTTCAGTGTGCCGTGAAGACTCTTGAAGTAGACACCAATCGGCTTGCGATATAGTTCATCTGATAACACAGCGGCCATGTCATAGAGCCTGACGTTTGCCCAGCGATTGTAAGTCGCCATCGTTGAGAAATGTCGCTTCATTCGTCACCTATAGGTAAGTCGATGTTGCACATTGGAGGTGCGAGCGTGCGGATCGGGTCAGTGCACTTTGGAGACGCGAACCGCAGGGTGTTCAATCTACACAACAATCTAAACGGAATCGAAGTGCATCCAAAAGGGGTCTCCGGGGCATCTCAGTTGGGAATACTCGTGCAGTCGGAGGTGTAGTTGTGTATTTCTGGATAATGGTTTTCTTGTTTCTGATCATCGCGGTAGTCGCTGGATCCGTTCTCGATGGTTTCAAAACCAAGCAGAAGACTGACTTGATACGGCTCGCAATCGAGCGCGGCCAGCCGATCGATCCGATCATGCTCGATAAGCTCGCTCAGCCGAAAACCAAGAAGCTGAATTCCAAGGTTCTACTCGTCGTGGGTATCCTGGCGATTGCAACGGCCTTGGGGTTAGGACTCTCTGCGCTGTTTATGGGTCAGTTGAATGCCAAAGCGTTTCTCGCCATGCCGGGCGCTGCCAGCCTGCTGCTGTGCATCGGTCTCGGGCTCTTGGTCGCATATCGGTTCACACGCGATGCCGTGCCGGTCAGTACCGGCCCGTGAGCGTAAGCTCGCCAGCCAATAAGCTGGCATCGGCCGGCGAACCTGTTCTCGTTGCGCTAGCTCGCACCGGCGATCGGCCGGCCTTTGCCGAATTGGTCAAGCGTCGCCAGACGACGATACGCCACTTGCTGCGACGATTGAGCCGCGACCAAGCTCTGGCGGATGACCTTGCGCAGGAGACATTCCTGCAAGCGTGGCGCCAGCTCAACGGATTGCACTCGATCGGCGCATTCGGCGGATGGCTCCGCCAGATCGCGGTCAACATCTGGTTGCAGCACGTGCGCCGTGACAAGCAGTTCGATGCGCTGGACGATACCGCAGAACCAGTTAGCGCCGCGATCTGCGATAGCGAACAACTAGATCTTCTTGCAGCGCTCGCACAGCTGCAACCGATCACTAGGCTGTGCATCGTGTTGTCTTATCATGAAGGCATGAGCCACGGTGAGGTTGCTGCCGCGACCCAGTTACCACTCGGTACGGTCAAATCGCACATTGTTCGCGGAACAGCCCGTCTGCGGGAGCTATTGTCTGTCTATGCCTGCGCGGTCAACGAGTGAACCTATGAACAGTCAAGCGCACGAACCCGATCGCGATCCTCGGCTGACACGGCTGTTCCGTGAAAGCGTGGGTGACTTGCCCGATGACGACTTCGCCGCGGGTGTCCTCAAACGAATCGGGAGCGAGCAGCGCACGCGCCGTACTTTCTATCTGCTGGCGGCGATCGCACTGTTCACTGTGATAGCGCTCTGCGGTCCCTGGCTGATAGCGCTAGGCGACGCCGTCGTGGCTCTGACTGAGCAAGGCTTGGCTGCATTCGAGCTGACGCTGAGCTCGCCGCTCGCCAGTGTAGTCTGCGGTGGATTGACGTTGATCCTGGCGCCGCTGTTGTATGTCCGTATTCTGCGATGAGATTGCTGCTGCTGGGGGGTATCTACTGGCATATCTGCTCCTCAATCGCTGCTCCTTGCGACGAGTTTGTTCTAGCTCATGGTGGACTCCTCTGTAGCAGCTAGATAACCCTATATCTTCGCATCCGTGATTTGAATAGCGCGGCCGCGCGATTAGCAAAAGCCATACGCGCACATGTTGGACAAGCACGCATTAGTAAGTTGATCGATGTCCCATCGCGTCAGAAGGCTGTCATGCCTTGGCCTTCGCCTTGAAGCCATTGCCGTAGCGATGGACCTGTTTGCGCTTCGCGGCTTGATCCCAAGCAAGCCGCCGCAACCTTCTGCGCTGAGCACGCGTCGTAGGCTTAAGGCGCCAGTGAGATAGAGAAATGTCTAGCGCAAGCATTGCAAGGAACACACGATGAGATCACTTCCACTCCGCAAGGTTCTGCTAACGGTCTGCTTACTGCTCACGTTTACGGTGCGAGCTGCAGGCGTGCGAGAGATCGTCGTTCCTGCTGATGCAACGGGGCCCGAGATTTCGGCCCAGCTCTGGACACCTTGTGCAGTTCCGGCGGGACCGCTCGAGGTAGATAGCGGCGGCGCCACATTGACGATAAAAGGGGTGAAAGATTGCGCCCCATCGGGCACGGGAATACCGCTCATCCTTGTCTCGCATGGGATGTATGGAGACGTGTTCAGTCATCACGACACCGCCGAAGTTCTGGCGGACGCCGGCTTTGCGGTCGTCACTCTCAATCACACGCGAGATTCCATTTCTTCGACCAGAGAGTCAGTCGACGATCTCGCTTCTTTCCTTGTCCGGCCCGTTGATATCAAGCGTGCCATCACTTTCTTTCTAAGTGACTTACAAGAGTACGTAGATATCGACCCGCGACGGATCGGATTCTTCGGGTTTTCGCGCGGCGGTTACACCGGCCTAATTCTGGCGGGAGCAGTTCCGGACTTTCACGCGGCGCCATTTCCATGTCCCGAAGAGTTCTTCATGTGCAAACAGATACGCGATAACAACATCCCGGATCACGACCCCGGAGACGAACCGCGCATCAAAGCATTCGTAATCGCCGATCCTGTCAGCTTCTTCCCGGATAAATCCAGTTTGCAAAGAGCAATCGCGCCGATTCAATTGTGGAGCTCTGATCACGGTGGCATGGGCGTCCGGCCCGAGGACGTGGCGTCCGTAAAAAGGAATCTGCCCGCCGCCCCGGAGTTCCACCGTGAACCCAATTCCGGACACCTGTCCTTTCAATTTCCCTGTTCAAATGAAGTAGCGAAGGTGATGTCGTTTGTATGTACGGATCCGCCGGGCTTTGATCGCGCAGACTTCCACAAAAAACTCAACGCGCAGGTGCTCGAGTTCTTCCGCAAGAAGCTAACCCAAGGTCCTTCCTCAGAATCTCAGACGAGAACGGAATATCCATAAACCAGGTCGGTCACGCTTAAACACTCTTGGCCCGGCGCCGTGCAGCTCCAATCGACTCTCGCCGCGCTCAAGCCCAGAAGAATGATGCGCTTGGGCGACCCTCGGTGCCG
>JAICPY010000095.1 GCA_025929585.1 Steroidobacter sp. | reverse complement strand
TGTGGGCGGACTATGCGCCTATCGCACCCGATGATCTTTATGTCGACCCCTTGCTTGTCCTGCCTCCGGGAGGTCAGCCAGGCACGGTTGTGCTGGAAATTTGTTACGCCGGCACGGCGGCCCAAGCGGAGCGCGCGCTCGCACCCATCCGCAAGCTCGGCAAGCCTGAGCACGACGGCATCGGAACGAAGAACTATCTGGACGTGCAGCGCGCAAATGACTACGGCGATTCGCGTGCTATCGCTTCGTATATGAAGAGCGGTTTTGTATCGAAGCTGCCTGATGAATTGGTATCGGCCATTCTTGATGGCCTGCAGCCTGATCCGGGCCGTACAACGTTACTGTTTTGCCAGCACTGCGGTGGCGCGCCCGCACGTGTACCGGAAGCGGCAACCGCTTTTGCCCATCGTGACGCAGTCGCCAACATGATGGCGGTGGTGGCCTATCCGACCACCGGTAATCCAGCTGAGCATATCGCCGCGACGCGCAACTACTGGAAGCAACTCGAGCCGTTCACTCGAGGCTTCTATATCAACGACATGCCGCGCGAAGCAACGTCCACAGACGTCGGCAACAGTTTCCGCGGTAACTATCAGCGGCTCGTGGCACTCAAGAACAAATACGACCCCACGAACCTGTTCAGATTGAATGCGAACGTGAAGCCGACCGCTGCTTGATGCGGGTCATCAGTGTGCTGGAGCGATCCTGCACGCAGCCAAGGTCAGGCTCACGACGCAAGCTGATGGGGAATTAGATCTCTCCCCTTTTGCGTTCTTCACATCGTTTGATCGGAAAGCCGATGGATGTCCTCGCGGGACTCCGCTACATTGGTAGCGATAACGGGCCGCACCTAGTTCGCGCCCAGCACCTTTGGGAGGAAATGAATGCCGATATCGTCTTTCGCGCCACTGGCGCGCGTTTTGTGCACACCGCGTTTTCTGTCGAGAGCGCTTCCCGTCATCGCTGCGCTTTTCGTCGCGCCGGCCATGGCACAGCCGTCCGGCGGCCCCTACGGGCCCATCCCGCAAACCTACGAGGCGCCAACTTCCGGCACTGTCTACTATGTCGCGCCAGACGGCGACTCCGATGCGCCCGGCAGTGCGCTGAGCCGACCGACCACTCTCGAATCGGCGATCGCGCGCGTGGTCACTGGCGACACCATCGTGCTTCGCGGCGGTACCTATCGCAGCGGCAGCTTGCAGCTCAATCAGGGCATCACCATCCAACCGCACCGAAACGAAAAACCGGTGCTCAAAGGCACGCAGGTCGCGACGGAGTGGCAGGCGCTGCGCGACGGCGTTTGGCGCACGAAATGGGACAAGCTTTTTCCGGCAGGCCCGCTGGGCTGGTGGCGGCGCGAGCGCGAAGGTATGCGCACGCCGCTCCATCGTTTCAACAACGACATGGTCTTCGTCGACGGCAAGCTACTGAAGTCCGTCGGTTGGGAGGGCGAACTGGACGAGGACTCGTTCTACATCGACTATCAAAGCGGTCACGTCTACATCGGCTTCGATCCGAAGGACAAGTTGGTCGAGATCACTGCGCACGACATCGCGCTGCATCGCCCTTCGCGCACAGTGCACGGCAAGGCATCCGACCGTAAGGGCCCAACCATCCGTGGCGTCACCTTCACGCAGTACGCCTATCGAGCGATCGACATCGAAGGCAAGAAGCCTTCGACCACTGCCGACCAGGAACCAACTGACGATCCAGTCGGTGTGTCCGACCCGGCCGACCACGGAAAAGAGGTCGTAGGCACGACGCTCGAGAGCGTGACCATTAGCTTCACCTCGCGTGTGGCCGGTTACTTCCGCGGCGATGGACTCACGATCCGCAACTCGCTCATCAGCGATACTGGCACCGAAGGCATCTATGTCATCGGATCCTCGGACGTGCTACTCGAGCGCAACATCATCCGCCGTAACAACATCGAGCAACTCACCGGCTATTACCCGGCAGCGGTGAAGATCTTCAACCAGTCATACCGAGTTGTGGTCCGCGATAACTTAGTTCTCGACCACCCGCATTCGAATGGTGTGTGGTACGACGTAGGCAACGTCGAGGGCGTCTTCGCCAACAACTACGTCGAAGGCACGCAGATCGGCTTGTTCTTCGAGATCTCGAAGGGCGTCGTGGTGGCTGGCAACGTATTCGTGGACAACGATCAGGGTATCCGAGTGCTGAACAGCGCTAAGGCTCGCGTCTACCACAACACCTTCCTCGACTCGCCGGTGCTGTTCGATCGAAACGAGCGCAGTGCACAGGGCGACCATTTCGGCTGGCACCCGCGGACCGGGCCGGACGTGGACGAGCGCGATGGACATGTGTTCGAAGGCAATCTGCTAACGGCGAGCGAAGGCTTCGACCAACCACTGTTGCGCTTCGAGCAGCCGGCCGCACTGTGCGGACGACTGACGCAGCCGATGACGACGCGTGTTGACGGCAACGCCTACGTGCGCAGTACCGCCGACGATAAACCGCTCGTGATCTGGAGCCCAGTGCGCGGCAAGGAGTGCCAGACCGGCTACTCCACGCTCGAAGCTTTCCGCAAGGCGGCGGGCGTCGAAACGCACGGCAAAGCCTGGGCGCCGTATCACGGCACGGTGTTCCGCAGTGTTGAGATGCGCCGCTTCGAACTCGCGCAGCAGTTGCCAGGCATGGAGGAACTGCCGGTGGCATCCGAAGCACTGAAGGCCACCGGTTGGACCGCAGCTAAGCAACTGCCGGGCGCGTATCCGGCTGCGAAGTAGCGAGGCGAAAAGCGCACCGACGGCGGTTCGCCGCCGTCGGGAGTGCTGAGTAGTGACGCCATTTCCCGGAGGCCGCAGAGCGGCCATAGTTGTGCATCGTTCAATACGTGCCAAATCGTAGGTGTCGAGCGAAGAACGGCAACATTCGATCTTCGACTCGGCCGTGCTCGATCCAATTCTTCGAGTGTTGATCCCCGTTGTACTCCTCCGCCGTGTGCTCTATTCCCATATCGTCGAGCATTCGCGTGAACGCCTGATTCGAATACACATGGCTTTGCGTGCGATCGTAGCGGCCCCAATCAAAAGCTATGCCGCGAAGCTTGCGGAAATTGTCTGCATATTCGCGGAGCAGCTGGTCGAGCAGAAAGTTTGACTGTAGCTTTTCGAAATTGTCCGGCTTGAACACGGTTTTACCTTGCTCCATTTCCACTATGAAGTCGCAGTAGAACGGCGGTCGAGTCGGATTTGGCAGATAGGCTTGGGCCATCGCAACGAATCCCGGAGCGTAGTAATCCACACTCCACAGATCGTCAAACTTCCTCGCCGCATGCAATTTGGTCCAATCGAGCATGGAGTGCATTGGCATCAAGCCGCTGCCCGTGCCGACAGGGTGTAATGCGTAGACTGAGCCGAACAGTTCGGGATACATCATCGCGAGCTTGAGCGCGCCATATCCACCAATGAACTCACCTGCCACCCCGCGACTGTCTGGGTGACGGATCGTGCGAAATCGACTCTCAACATATGGCACAACCTCTTTGGTCGTGTAATCCAGCCAAAGACCACTTGTCGTGGAGTTCTCATACCAGCTGCCCAACGTGGGTGAGCTGTAGTCCGCTGCTACGAATATGAACTCATCCATCACCCCTCTCGCGATCGCACGGTCTAGCACAAGCTGAGGAGGATGCTCGTGCGCGAACATCCGCTCGTTACTCCATCCTAAGGAATGCAGGAAATAGACAACCGGGTACGACCGGGTACCTTCGTGGTATCCGGGCGGAAGATAGACGGTAACGCTGCGTCTCAGTTCGAGACCAACCTTATTGGTGCGGAGAACTTCAGAGGAGAAGTATTCCGTGACGACTGTCCCGCCCTCGTCTGCGTTGACCGAGGTTGCGGCGCAAATGAAGAGGATGATGAACGCCGAAAACCGAATAGCGAAGCTTGAGATCACAGTTGATTCCTCGTTGTGAAGCTGGAACGCGCGTGCGACGGATGCCTCACGCTGCTCCAACCTTGACTGCTTCGAGTCGCATGTTCGACCAATCCGACCGGCCCGGACGTTTCGGCGTTACGCTCTGTCTGCTTTCCTAACGCGGAATCAACGAAGAGCATCAATTGGTACCCGGAGTCCTGGAGTCAGGACACGTGTTGATTCCGGGACGTGTTGGATCGGCGCCTCATGCCAGTAGAATTCGGCGTGTCCTGGAAAGCACCCACTGTCGGTTTGTCGACGCCTCCATCGTCCTTGAAGTAACACGCAGCAGGAGGATCCCCCAATGCTCGGAAATAAAGACGCAGTTGCGACTCTCGCGGTCAAAGACCTTGCAGCGGCAAGGAAATTCTATGAGGGCGTACTAGGCCTGAAGCAGATCGACGCCGAAGGTGATGAGGTCGTCGTATACGCGAGCGGCAATTCCCGCATCAACGTCTATCGCTCACGGTATGCTGGGACGAACCAGGCAACGGCGTTGACGTGGACAGTCGATGATGTGGAGGATGAAGTGCGGGCGCTCAAAGCCAAAGGCGTGAGCTTCGAGCACTACGATATGCCCGGCGTCGAACTGCAAGGAGATCTGCATGTCACCGGCGACATGAAAGTCGCGTGGTTCAAGGATCCGGACGGCAACATCCTCAATATCATCAATCGTTGAAGACTTGGGCTAAGTACAAGAATCGCCCGCAATGCGGCGGGCGGCCCGCTGCGAGGAAACACGATGACCGATTCGCAACCAGTATCAATACCTGGACCCGTGGATGCGCTCGGGCAGCGACGTTCGCTCTGGACAGAGTTGCGCGACGCGATCCGCGGCACGGGCGCCGACTATACGAAGATCCCGATGCGCCGCGCGGTATTCTTGCTCGCCGTACCGATGGTGCTGGAGCTGGTGCTCGAATCCACGTTCGCGGTCGTCGACATCTACTTCGTAGGCAAGCTTGGCTCCTCGGCAGTCGCGACGGTCGGACTCACCGAGACGATATTGTTCTTGCTGTACGCAATCGGCATCGGCCTTGCGATGGCGGTGACCGCTGTCGTCGCGCGGCGGATCGGTGAAGGCAAGCGAGAGGAAGCTGCGGTGTCGGCGGTGCAGGCAATCTGGATCGCGCTGCTCGCGTCGCTCCCTTTCGCGATCGCCGGCATCATCTTCGCGCAAGATCTTCTGCGCTTGATGGGTGCGGACGCCTGGACGCTGACTCACGGCTACCCGTACATGCAATGGGCGCTCGGCGGCAACGCAGTCATTTTACTGCTGTTCACGATCAACGCGATCTTCCGTGGCGCGGGTGATGCTGCGGCGGCGATGCGCGTGCTGTGGGTTGCGAACGCCTTGAACATCGTGCTCGACCCGATTCTGATCTTCGGCTTCGGCCCGATTCCGGGGCTAGGCATCGAGGGCGCGGCGATCGCGACGACGATTGGCCGCGGCGCGGGTGTGCTGATGCAGTTATGGATCCTGTTTCGCGGCGGCGAGCACCTGCGCGTGCTGCGTTCGCAGCTCGCCTGGCACGGCGCGGTCCTCTGGAACATCGTGCGGACTTCGTTCGGCGGCGTCGGCCAGATGATCGTGGCGATGACTTCATGGATCTTCCTGATGCGGATCCTCGCGGACATTGGCAGCGAGGCGGTCGCCGGCGCCACGATCGCGATCCGCATCATGATGTTCACGATGATGCCGGCTTGGGGCATGTCGAACGCCGCCGCGACGCTGGTCGGCCAGAACCTCGGCGCGCAGCAGCCGGCGCGTGCCGAAGCCTCTGTATGGCGCATCGGCGCCTACAACATGGTGTACCTGCTCGCTGTGTCGGTCGCGTACTTCGCGCTGCCGCACGAGTTGATGAGCATTTTCACCGCCGATCCGACTGTGATCGCGATCGGTGCCGAATGGCTGCGAATCCTGTCGTACTCGCTGTTTGTCTACGGCTGGTGGATGGTGTCGGTGCAGGCGTTCAACGGCGCTGGAGATACGGCTACGCCGACTTGGATCAACGTCGTGTTCTTCTGGTTGATCCAGATCCCGCTGTCATGGCTGCTCGCGACCGGCCTCGACTGGCAGCACTCGGGCGTGTTCTGGGGCGTGTTCGTCTCAGAGACGTCGGTCGGCCTGTTTACACTGTGGCTGTTTACGCGCGGGAAGTGGAAGACGGCGCAGGTGTAAACAATACCTACCTAAGGTGGATCTCGGCGTGATCGCGATCCATTGAATCAAGCAGCGAATGAATTCGAATCTTGCGAAGGATTTTCCGGTGTCGAGCACCCTAAGTATTCAGGATTACGTCACGCTCGGCACCGGAGATCCTGATGCGGCTTTGTTCCAACCTTCGACACCAGGCAAAACGTTTTCCGTCGGATCAGAGATGGAGCGCTCTCAGTTGGCGCTCCTTGTCTTTATGCGTCTTGCTTACGCTGCTGCTCCCCTTCTACGCGGGATGCAGCGGCAGCGGATCCGGATCGCCCTCTCCGGGATCTGGACCTCGACCCGATGCGAACCCAAGACTGCCGCCATCGGTAAGCATCGCGCCGGAGAACACTGGCGATGGGTGGCCCACTTCGACACCTGATGCCGAAGGAATGGACGCGCAAGGCTTGCTTGCGAACGTTCAATCGATCGAAAACTACCCCGGTGTCGATTCAGTCGTGGTTGCGAGGAATGGCAAGCTCGTTGCCGAAGCCTATTTCAACGGGTACGGTCGCGACACGTTGCACGACGTCAGGTCCGCCTCCAAGAGCATCACATCGGCACTCGCCGGGATCGCCGCGGATCAAGGTCTATTGACCACCGAGGACACGCTCGCGGATTCCATATACCAACTCGATGGCTACGACAACTGGGATGCCCGAAAAGGCTCCATCAAGCTTATCGACTTGTTGCACATGAGCTCCGGTTTAGCTTGCGACGACTGGGTTGCGTCTTCGCCGGGCAACGAAGAAAGAATGTATCGCACCGCCGATTGGCTGAAGTTTGTATTGGATCTGCCGATGATCGGCAACCCCGGTGAGCGAAGCAGCTACTGCACGGGCGGCGTGATTCTTCTCGGCAGCATCGTTGCCAATCGATCGGGCATGCACTTGGACGAATTCGCCGCAACGTACTTGTTCAACCCTCTAGGCATTCAGACCGTCGAATGGCGCCGCTCTCCAGATGGGCGCGCAACTGGAGGAGGCGGAATGCGCCTCAAGCCCAGAGATGCAGCCAAGTTTGGAAGTTTGTATCTCGATGGCGGGATGTGGCTGGGCACTCGCGTGCTACCGGAATCGTGGGTCGTTCAATCCCAGCAGCGTGTCACGACTCTAGGCGCCGATGCCTATGGATTGCTTTGGTGGAAACGAAGCTTTTTCGTTCGAGGCGCGCAGCAGGAATGCGTATTTGCTTCCGGCAACGGCGGCAACTTCATCTTTGTCCTGCCGAGCGAACGGATGGTCGTCGTCTTCACCGGCTCGAACTACAACTCACGACTGGGAAATCAGCCATTCGAACTGCTGCCGGAAAAAATTCTGTCCGCCCTAAGGTAGTGCTCGCGTGTATTCACTTGTGTGGGCGACTCTTGGGCGACTTCTGATCGCGGATATGCGCTCGACTATCTATGCGATCGGGCGCCTACGAAGATCCATTTCAGCAAGCGATTCCAGTTGTCGCTCAAGAAGGGCCACGAGCGTCGAGATCTGCAATCTTTATCGGCTCGGCCGACTAGAAATCGGTGTGTGTCCCAGTGGCCGATGCTGATTTGCAACGAAGACGGCGAGCTAACTTTGCAGAATCAAGGACGCTTTCGCCCACACGCGTGACTCCAGCGCTTGCGAATAGAAGTGTTTGCGGGTCTTGAAGAAGGCGTTCTCGAATGAGAGCGTCTTTAGAAACTCGCCATAGAAATGTTTGGCGTGTGCGATTGCGAGCTCGTCTTCGATCTTCGTTCGGAATCCGAGAATACCGGGGACGCCATGCCGCGCGAGTCGAAACACGAAGTTGGCAGAGGCACTATGACAGCTGCTGAGGTAGACGAATCGGGAGCTACTGAGGAGCGGAGCAAGATCTTTGAGTTCCACCGCTTCAATCGTTCCCAGCGTCTCACCTGCGAGGATGAGATAGGCACGGCTTTCAATGAAGTCTGTGTGGCCGGCGTAATGGACAATATCCCACCCGTAACCATCATCCGCGCCCTCATCGATCAGCAGCGCGCGAAACTCTTTGTTAGTCAGCGGGCGCTCTGCGCCTGCGAACATCACCTTACGGATTCTTTCGTCTGATTGCTTCTCGAAGAAGTCCCGCAGTGCCTCACATTCTCGGCGCGCATCAGGCAAGCTCGGATAGTTTGCGTCTAAAGTCGAGCCATCCTCCCGCCTATATCTGACCTCGCCGGAGGCTTCCGCGAGCACAATGAGACAGCTTAACGGATGATCGTCATTCTCATGTTCCTGAAAGCTGGACCTCACCTCATTATCCACGTTGACCGATCGGAAGACAGGCGCGCCTAGCATCCAGTAGGGCAACGGTACTCTGCGACGACGCGGGGCCGGCTCGAATTTCGGAGGCCGGATGGCTTCGAAAGCCACCGGATAATTCTCGGGGCCGATATTGAATCGCAGGCGCGTAGCCTCGATTCCTTTGATCCCGTGAAGCGCTTGACTGAGTTTGCCGTTGAACTCAGATTGCGTCTCGATCAGGTGGGTCCATAAAAAGTTGCTCAAGATCTCCAGTTTTTTCGCCCATCGCCCCCCGTCGCTCTCGCGATCGAGATCCTCGGAGAATTCCTTGAGCACAGCCAAGTCCGCGGCTGTAAACGTAACGTCGCCTTCCGACGAAGGAACCGGACAATTTCGCCCCGAGATGCGATATCTCCAGGGCTGAGGAGGGTTGGAGACACTGATAGAGATGTCCAGCCGCGGTTCCGCGACCTTGGCGGCAAGCACGTATTCAGCGATTTGCGTAATCGCATCCATGCCGTGACGAATTGCCTTTGCATCCCCCCAGTTCGTCATAAGCTCGAGGTCCGTGACGCTCCAATTCAAGCTGGAGTAAAGCAGCGCTGCGCGCACGGCCACGTTCGCATCTCTCAGAGAGCGAATGAAGCTCATGCCTCCTGCAGCGCTTGGAGGACTGCTCATCTTTTCTGGGAGCAGCTCATGCAAGACGATCACAGTGAAGTGTACGTTCTCGAGCGCACTCCTTGCTTCGTCCGAATTGCTGGTCTGGAGCACCGATTCGATATGTTTCCCATACTTGCTCGCCAACCTGCGTAACTCTTCCTCGATCGCATCAGCCAACTCACGTTCGCTGCGTGGAAATGCAATCAACACGCGCATTAGATGGATCTCAGAGCAGGCGATGGCGATGGAGTGGCTGATGCGAGCGCTGCGCGAACTGTCAACACGGTGAGTCCGTCAGCATCATTGCGCCGCTCGAACGAGCCACCGAAACCGGCGAGAATAGATTGCAGCGTCGTTTCCGCCAACCCGAGTTTGTCGGATAGCTGCGTAGCGAATCGTTCCTGCGGATCGGCCTCTTGCTGGCTCGACGCATCGTAGGCCCGAAACTCTAGTACCGCAGAAGAATCAGAACGATTAATTACCACTGACATCTTCCTATCGTCGGGCAGATGGCGAAGCAGGAATGCGAGGCAGGTCTCTAGGACGAACGCGCAATGAATGGGGTTGCCACGGATGTCGATATCCTCGCCATCACCAGAACGCTCGATCCTCGCGCGATCTTCGTTAGGAAGATGAGCAATCGCACTGTCGAGCTGCGCCAGCAAGTTAATGGGTATCTTGGCTTCCGATGAGAACGCACCGGCTTGATCGTAGAGCGCCAATCGAGTCAATGCGTGCTGAATCCGGCGCAACTGACGCGCGATGCGATCGGCCATGATCGGAAGCGTGCCTAGCGTCGCGTCCTTGGCCGCCTTGTTTGCGGCAGCCTCCTGTAGACAGTGCTTCAACCTGCTGACCCACGTTGCTGCCAATGCCAATGGGGTCTGCGCTTGAAGTGCGACTTCCCTCGACACCTGACCGAGATATGTGAGTTCTTCCATACGCCTAACAGGGCGCATGTCCTTGATCATGATCACCTTGCCACGAACGCTTTCGGGCATGGAACAAGAGGAAAGCACAACAGGGATCGCAAGACCGTCGACGCGCAATACTGTTTCGACTGCGGCGGCGTCATGGCCCATGAAGCTCGAGGCAACCTGTGGATCTCCCAAGAAACTACGGATGTTGCCGGTGATGTAATCAGAGGGTCGCCCCATGAGTAGCTGCTTCGCGGCAGGATTCACCTTCTTGATCTCACCTCGGTCATCTACGACCAAGACCGGATCAGATGTAGATGCAAACGTTGCCTTAAGGAATGAGAGATCGTTCATTCGTTGCAGCAGTCCACCCACCTCCACGGCCAAACTGGCGAGTGAACGCTGCTCGCGCGGCGAAAGCGAATCGACATGTTGATCCTCTATGTTGAAAACCCAGGCCACTCGCTTATCCGCATCATCATAGAACACCGGCCAACAGAACTCCGACCCTGAGCTCAGAGCAGGATCGAGTGCTCCTCGCTTGTAGCTAGGCTCTTCAGATACGTCTGGAATGTAGAGGGACACACGGTCGCGGATGACTCTCCCCATGACGCCTTCGTCTATGTCTTGCTTATAATGATCGTCCAATCGGCACCCTGCCTCATCGCACCACTGTGCCTGCAACTTGATCTTCTTCGCGGCCCATTCCACTCGGAACAGCGATACGTGCGAGAGTTTGTACTCTCTGCCAATGGCATCAACGAGGAAGCTCGACATATCGACGACGGTCGATCGTTTGAGTAGTTGCTGCAACAGATTGAAATGGAATTCCATCTCATGCCGCTGGATGTTATGCAGTACGGCCAGGATGCATTTGTCGAGTGGCAATACATCAAGGTCGTGGACATCGGCCTCGGTGTAAAGGTTGGGTCGTCTGTCCATCAGACTAAGGCTCGCAACGGTGCGGCCCCGGTCTCGGACCAGAAGTCCCACAACCGATCTGATTCCAAGTTGCAGGAAGTGCTGAGTCGCAGGCTCTTCGAGCATGCTGCGCCACAAGTCAGTCTGCAGGAAGACTGCAAGGTCCCCAATCGCCCTTTGTTTTCCGGTCATGCTCCCGACCCACGTGCGCTGAGCTTCGGTGAGACGTATCCATGGTCGCTCCCACCTCATTCGTTGCGAGCCATCCGTCTCCGAATACCAACGAAAGAACACGCGCGCGTAGCGGCCGTCCTCTTCATATAAGCTGACCACCAACGCATCGAACTGGAACACTCGCGATAACGCTTCTGTGAGACGCCCGAACAGCGTCTGGGCATCCGTGGCGGCCTCGCCCAAACCACGCAGCTCTGCTATGACGTCGTCGAACTCGAGGTTCTGAATGATCCCGATTGCGCCGCGCACGGTGCGGTCTCGATCGATAACCGGAGTACCCAGCACTTGAACGCGGATGCCATTCTCGCGGCTGGTCCGAGTCTTGACGCGTAGGGAATATTCGCCGGAGTGACCTTCCTCTCGAACCTTCAATTCGCGGCGAAATATTTGAACGCTCGCATCGTCTGCCAGAAAGTCCTCCAGCATCTCATCGCCACTTCCCTTCATCCCAAGCACACGCGCGCACCACTCGTTGGCGTATTCGATGCGACCAAGAAGATCCAGCTTTATGACGCCGAATCGCGCCTTATCGAAGCAGTGAAGATCGTCAGGCATATGCGAAACTCCTTCCTCGCACCAGCGCCGCATGTTGAAATGTCGGTAGCGCAACGGGGAGTCAATTCAACTGCGCGAAGCCGATTCGTGATTGATCATCCCTTGCGCCTCGAACAACGTACTCGCGAAGATCGGCGCGCGCCATTGTCCATGAGGTCATGACTAGACAAGTAGTAGGAGACATCGCAGAGAAGTCTCTTGTCGATTGCCGCCTTGCGGCATGTAGTGCGTGATGTGAATGCAGCCGATTGGACAGCCACCATATTCACTTCTGATTGAGTGTTATCTGCCTACAAACTCATGGGCTGTCTAACGGCGACGGCCTTCGAGCTGTCCGGTCCTCCATAGGAGATGACATCAATTGCCATGTCTTCTCACTGCAGGTGAGCCGAGGCCCGCTCACCTGCTTCGGCCGATATCGCGATCATTCATCCCGCGCTTCGCGGCTATACCATTTCGCCTATCTGTGGCGCTCCCAGCGCTGAGGCCGCATATACCTGTCGACTACGTAATCCGCGATCTTTTTGCAGCTCTCCTCGCTCGCGGTGAGTTCGAAAAAGAAGTGGACACCGCCATACACGCGGCTCATGGCTCCCTCATCAGCGAGTTGCGAGAACGAACTGTAGGGTCTCGTCACATTCGCATTTCCACCCGTGCCCTCCCACGTCACCGTGAAAGGCAACGCATCGGTATCCAGAACCCGAGCTAACACCCGCGACGCACTCGAACCAACGCACGTTAGATTGCTCGGGTGTGATGGGTAAGGCGGCGTCGGAATCAGCGGCGCCCAAGCGGGATCGGCCGTCGTTTCATCGTTCATATCCTCGGCTGCGCGCCGGATGGCGGTGATCGGACGCCACAGCCCAAACACGTGCTTGCTCGAATGCGAGGTCTGAAGACCATCGTTGATGGACACGCCCATCAATGCAAAGAGACGCGCAGCTTCGATCAGTGATAGATGCTGGCTGCGTGCTACATCTCGTGCGACGTTATTCCAGATGGGGAACGGAAAAGCAGGGCGGTAACCAGCGCCACCGAACAAGTTCGCTACCAACGTCTGATCTGCAGTTCGAGCGCCGCTGTCGAGCGATCCCAGTTCCTTCACTTGATTGAGATCCGACGCGTACTCCTCGCTGTTGAGCATTGGCGGCGCATCGGGCAAGTACAGCGTGGGCGTCGGTAAGGCAAAAGGCTTGACGTTGCCAAACTGCACGAATGCTGCAACTTGCTCCGGTACCGCCGGTTGCCACAAACCCGGCAGCGCTGGCGGAAGGTAAGGAATGTTCGGCTGCTCAGCGCCATCTCCACTGCGCCAATCGAGAACAGCCCGTGCGACCTTCTTGCCGACCGCAGCGCCCTGCGCTGCGCGCCATGAGTGGATTGTCGCGAGGCGACGCTGCAGCGCCGCGTCGAAAGTATCGCGCGCCGCCGGAATGAGCACCACGAGTACGTCATGGGCGGCCTGTGCGGCCGCAGCTTCCGCCGACGCTGCTGGGTTGGCCGCTACCTGAACGCGATAACGCTTGTAGTCTCTCTCGATCGAGTTGGCCGCATCGAACATCGCGATGTGCAGGATCGCGTAGTGACGCGGCCCGAAAAGCCCTGCGGTCGCGGGTATATTGGTCTGGAGGATCTGATTCCATTCTATGATGACTTCGGCGTCATCGTTCGCGGTCGCTTGGACCGGCGCGGCGAACAAGCTGTGGACGGCGATCGCGAGGATCGTCAGCCGCGCACTGCGCTTTTGCGTGCTCATTTTCCACTTCCCCTTGCAGCTCATGCTGCACTTCAACGTGTATGACACTCGCCGGCAGATTGCGAGAGGCGGTTCAGCCTCGGCTGTCGTCGCCTACGCACCGCCGGCAACGCTACTGTGAGTCGTTTTATTCGCGAGCAGAATCACCGCTGATTGGAATCACCTATTCCACCTGACGACACACCGCGTTGCATTGCGATGAACGCGATGAATGTCTTCTGGCCAATTGCAAAGGAGAAGGCTGCGCTGCATACGACGCTTGCAGGCGCCATCAACGTTCTGGAGGATACGAGGCGCGCACCGACCATCCGGTCGCGAACCGCGTCATGCTTTGCTTATGTGAGGTTTTCGCGATTATCGATATCTCAGATGACCCAGGAGCATCCTTTCATTCCAGCTGATGGACAAAGATCATGGATCGCTTCCAATTAATGAGTGTGTTCGTAGCTGTCGCCGAAGAGGGAGGCTTTGCTGCTGGTGCACGTCGGTTGCGGATGTCTCCGCCTGCGGTAACCCGAGCAGTCGCGTCGCTCGAGCAGCGGCTCAAGGCCAAGCTGCTCACTCGCACCACGCGCTTCGTCCGCACCACTGAAATCGGCCAACGATATCTCGACAATGCGCGACGAATCCTTGCAGAGGCTGACGAGGCGGACGAAGCAGCTACCGGAGTCAACGCTGCGCCTCGCGGTCACCTGACCGTCACTGCGCCGGTGTTGTTCGGCCGGATGTTCATAATGCCCATCATCGTCGAATACTTGAACCGCTATCCGGACACAGCGGTATCGGCCGCGTTATTGGATCGAATCGTCAATCTGCTCGACGAAGGATTGGATGTCGGCATCCGCATCGGCGAGTTGCCGGACTCCAACATGCAGGCAACCGCCGTAGGATCAGTGCGCCTCGTGGCGTGCGCTTCCACAGAGTACCTGCAGCGGCATGGCGTGCCCCGACGTCCGGAAGAGTTGCTTCAACACTCGATCATCACATCTAGCGCCGGCAGCGCCTCTATCAGCTGGCGGTTCGGTGGCCGCGTGCTGCGCATCGAACCGCGCCTGACGGTCACGACGAATGACGGCGCAATCGACGCCGCACTTCGCGGATTTGGCATCACTCGGGTGCTGTCGTACCAAGTGTCGCCGCATGTGATGGCGGGTGACCTCAAAATCATTCTCGAGGAACATGAGCCAGCGCCCCGACCGATTCATATCGTGCACCGCGAAGGACGGCACGCTTGTGCGAAGATCCGCGCGTTCGTTGATTTGGTAGCCGAGCGACTACGTGCCGAGCGGGCATTGAGCTAGCTGCCGAACCGCGCCTGCGATCGGTCGAGTGACGGTTGGAGTTCGCGAGACAGAGACAGAATCAGCGGCAGAACCACTTTGCGTCAGGCAGGATCATCGAAGTGGCTCCACCGCTGTGGTCGTCAACCCAACGGTCCCGACGCCCTGACGACCATGATCGAAGCACCCGGGTCCACGTATATGCCGGCATAAGGGAAGTCATGCAGGCAGTCGAGCTTGAACGCTTTCGAGGAGGTCGTGGTGATCGCGGTCTGCAGCATGATCTCGGCGACGGAAGGCCCCGTCTCGCCGGTTGGACCGGGCACCGCGTTGCCGACTAGGGTCGCGGCGGCGTCGCGCTGGACACCTCCGACGAGAATGCGGCAACGGACATAGTCGGCAGCGCCGAAGCTGACCGGGTTTGCCTTGGCCGTGACAATCCAGGTTCCCGCGGGGATGGTCACCTGTTTGAGGGTAACAGGCGATCCATCACTCGAGAGGTTGATGCTGGCTGTCGTCGTTCGCAGATAAACGTCCGCGGCACTGACTTCGGCTGAGTATGCAGCGCAGAAGCCGCTGGCCGTGATCAGCAGCGCAGTGGCGAGTTTGCCCTTGGTGAAGGTTCTGGCTTTGGTCGTCATGATGATCTCCTTAAGATTTGAATGGGCTGATGGAATTTGTGGAGGAGCCGTTCAGCCCGCAGCAAGACTTCTCCAACGTGCTTCGTCATGGCAGTGAACTGTCCATGAGAGGAACAGCGGAGTAGCAGGCGCGCAGGGATCAGGCCGCCGAAAAAAATCAGCGCTTGCCTATGAGAGTCGATGAGTCCGCAGGATTAGCGAAAGCGACGCTTCGCGCCAAAGCGAAGAGCAGACATTTTTGACAGGATGAACAGGAGCGACAGGATGCAGGAAAGCTAACAGGCTGCTTTCCTTGGTTCTGCCATCCTCTCCATCCTGTTAATCCTGTTCATCCTGTCCAGCCCTCCTATTTGACTCCAAGCGGAAGAGAAGATTTTTTGACAGGATAAACAGGAGCAACAGGATGCGAAGATGCTTCATCGCATTACCCCGTGCAGTATTGTGTCGGTCGATAGACACGGCTCTTGCGCTTGAGCTGCAGACGCTGTGCACCGAAGTTCAAGAGCAGACCGGTTTCGATCTGCGTGGCCACGAGATAGTTTACGAGTTGAACTTCGTGCATCTTGTTCAGCGCTTGAACTGCCTTGTTCTCGATAAGGACGCAGTCCTGAATAAGCATATCGGCAAAGAAGTCGCCGACCACCACTCCCTCATATAGGACCCGAATTCTCTTCTGGCAGTGCACTTCCAGGCCCGCCTTGTTCAATTCATAAGCAAGCGCGTTTTGATATACCGATTCCAGAAATCCCGGGCCTAGCGCACGGTGGACGCTGATGGCGCAACCGATGATGACCCGTGTCAATTCCTTGTGCTCCATGACGGTGACCTCCTTGTCCGTGTGTCCATGTTACCCGGTCCTGTTCATCCTGTTCATCCTGTTCATCCTGTTCATCCGTTCATCCGTTCATCCGTTCATCCGTTCATCCGTTCATCCTGTCCATCCTGTCCATACTGTCCATCCTGTCCAGCATCCTGCTTCAACTCAAACCGACAGGATCAACAGCAGCAACACGATGCAGAAAACCTAGCCGGCAAACTTTCATTGGTTTCTACCATCCTGTTTATCCCGTCCATCCTGTCCAACTTCCTGCTTTAGAAGAGGCCGTGTCGCGACTACGACCGCCGCACGCCCCCCGCGTAAAAATGTGCATCGCGTTCGCTTCCGCGGTGAGCTATAGGCTTGGCAGTCGGATCAATCGCCGACGATGTGACACTTGTTGACCCATTGGGCGAGCTGCTGTTCACCGTCCAACTGACCCTCATTGACGGCGAGCAGCGCGGCGAATCCGGCGCGTAACTGCGCGATGGGCACGGCACCCTCGGGCATTTTGGGATTCGGCGGCGGAATGCAGGCGATGGGCGGCGCGCTGCGCAAAAACGTGCGGCCGTCGCGTGTGCCTGCAATGTGTGCACCTAGATCGGCGATCTCCACCAACAGCACGTCCGCGCGCGCCAGAAATTCCTCTGGCGACAACTTCTCTTCATAGCTGAGCGCCACGATCGAACCAGCACAGGCCGCTCCGGCCGTGAATGCCAAGACTGTAGTGATGAGGCTCTTCTTCATCTTCGTATTCATGATCGTTCCCCCACGTGGAAAACACTGTTACGCAATGCCGAGTTCTGAATTAGATACGGATGCTCAT
>JAICPY010000135.1 GCA_025929585.1 Steroidobacter sp. | reverse complement strand
CTGAGCTTTGCCTACGATAGTGCGGCGGCCAAGGTGCATCGCCTAATCCTTGTCGCTCGAACAGCTCGAGCAATCCTTCTATCGAACCCGCATGCTCATCAATCCCCGCGTGCAGATCGCCGAGCCTCGCAAAGCGCGCGGGCATCGTCGCCAGAGTGAAATCCGCTGGATCGCACGTGTCTACTTCGTCCCACGAGAGCGGCGCTGAGACACGTGCGTCAGGTTTGGGGCGAACGGAGTACGCAGCGGCGACCGTGCGATCCTTCGCGTTCTGGTTATAGTCGACGAAAACACCCTGACGCTCCTCCTTCCACCACTTACTCGTGGCAAATGTGGGCGCGCGTTGCTCGACTTCGCGTGCTAGCGCAAGCGCTGCGAGACGCACTTGATCGAAGCTCCAACGCGGCTCGATGCGAACTACGATATGCATGCCGCGCGAGCCCGAGGTCTTCGGCCAGCCCACCAGTTTGAAGTCGTCCAGCACAGCTCGAGTAATCTCTGCCACCTCCCGAATCTGCTTCCACGTCACGCCAGGCACGGGATCGAGGTCGACGCGCAATTCGTCAGGATGATCGAGATCCTCGGCTCGCACGGGATGCGGGTGCAACTCGAGGCATGCGAGATTCGCGAGCCACGCGAGCGCGGCGGCATCGCGCGGTACGACTTCCTCTGCGGTCCGCCCGGATGGAAATCGTAGCTCAATCACTTCGATCCATGGCGGTCGGCTATTTGGCGCGCGCTTCTGATAGAAGTGCTCGCTCTCGATCCCGTTCGGATAGCGCACCAGCATGTTCGGTCGGCCGCCGGCTCCGCGTAGCGCTCCTTCGCTCACGGCGATGTAATAGCGCACGAGGTCGATCTTGGTGTGCTTCGATTCGGGGAACAGCACCTTGTGTGGATTCGAGATTGTGACCTCGCGCCCGGCGATGTCGAGGATTTCAGCTGCGCTGTTCTTGGCCACGACGTTGGCTACCCGATCGTTGCACCGCTTTGCTGCGATACAAACTCAACGATGCCGCCGCAGTCCGGTTCCCTCGCGCTGAGAGGGAATGAAAGGAAGACGCTAGACATTCGACTCGTAGCTGTTGCTGGAGCGGCTCGCAGGCGTACTATCGCGATCATGCAAATGGAAGCGCTGCAAGCAGCTCGAGAAATGGTTGTCACTGAACAATTCGTCTCGCGCGCTCACACTTGCACACCCATGGATGCAGTACTCTCAGCGGACCTCTCGGTCGCGTGCCCATCGTCTGCACCATGGCCGCAGGCTACGCCGCGCAGTTGCTCGGTCTCGGACGCGGTGCGCTCGATGCGCTGATAGAGCTGTCACGCAATAAGCCATCCGTGGATCCCGGTCCGGCACTCGGCGAACGTCCTGCAGTACTCGCGGCCATCGCGGAGCATCAGGCACGCATCACCGCCGCACGCGAGTTCTTGCATGCGCGCGCGACGCAGCTATGGCTCGAGGCCGAAGCAGGACAGAGGTCAGTTGAAACCATTGCCGCCGTATTCGCGGCTGCACATCACGCGATGGCGCAAGGTCGCGCCGCCGTGAGCTGCATGTATGCGCTCGCGGGCGCGAGCGCGTTGTACACCAGTTCACCTCTCGAACGAATGCACCGCGACATGCATGCCATGGCTGCGCATGTCATCGCACAACCCATGTGGCTCGAGGACACAGAACGCATTGTCCTCGGGCTCAAAGCGCTGAACCCGCTGTACCTGGTGTGATCGGATTGAGCCATCGCCCGCACCGTCCAAGGTGTAGCTGATCCGAATGATAGGCTCGACGCAATCAATCGTGGCCAAGAGTTTTGCTAGTTAAGAAAGCCCGACACGGTTTGTTTTCGCGCAACGGATATGTAGCGCCGCATCGTCGAGAGAACCCCAATCGAGTATGCTTGCTTCGTTCTTTCACAGGGCGAGCAGCATGAAGAAACTGGTTCTGTCGATGGTTGCGATGATGAGCGCGTTCTGCGGTTGTGCAAGCGCGCAGACCGCTGCGCACGAAGTGAAGGCCCGCGAGATTTACGCTCGCATCATCTCGTTTCGCACGGCCGCCGGTCAAAAGCAGATGCCGGCGATGGTCGACTATCTCGTTGAAGTGTTGCGAGCCGGCGGCGTACCTGCAGCGGACATCGCGAAGCTGGACGTCGAGGGCGAGACGGCGTTGATCGTGCGACTGCCGGCGAGCAAGCCGGATCGGAAACAAGGCCGGCCGATTCTGTTTTCGGCGCACATGGATGTCGTCGATGCGCGCCCCGAAGAATGGCAGCGCGACCCTTTCAAACTCATTGAAGAGAAGGGCGACTTCTACGGACGGGGCACCTCGGACAACAAGGCCGGTGTCACCGCGCTCGTCTCGACGATCCTGCGATTCAAGGCAGCGCAAATGAAGCCCGCGCGAGAGCTAGTCTTCGCGTTCGTCGGCGACGAAGAGACGAGCATGACCACGACACGGCGCATCGCGAAGCACCCGTGGGTCAAAGATGCCGAGTTCGCGATCAACACCGATGCGGGCGGCGGGATTCTGGATGACACGACCGGCAAGCCGCTCATCTATCTAGTACAGGGCGCGGAGAAGACGTACGCGACTTTCGATCTAATCGTCACCAATCCCGGTGGACACAGCTCACGACCGCGCGAGGATAACGCGATCTATCAGCTCGCTCATGCGCTCGAAAAAGTCGAGGCTTATCGCTTTCCGGTGATGGCGACTGACCTCACTCGCGCCTACCTCGGTGCAGTCGGTAAGGCGCAATCGGGTCCGATGGGCGAGGCGTTGCGAAAGTTTTCCGCCGATCCGACCGACGTTGGCGCCGCAGATGTATTGGCGAAGTCATCGGAGTTCGTCGGCACGACGCGTACCACCTGTATCGCCACGATGTTGGAAGGCGGTCACGCCGAGAATGCGTTGCCGCAGACAGCGAAGGCTGCGATCAATTGCCGCATTTTTCCGGGCGTTCCTGTTGCATCGGTGCGGGATGCGCTCACTGCAGCGATCGGCGACCCTGGAGTAGAGGTCGTAGTGCGCGGCACACCTGAGGCCAGCCCGGTCTCGGAAATGCAGCCTGATGTGATGGCGGCAATCACACGCGCGGTACATGCACACCATCCGGGCGTGCCGGTCGTTCCCTATCTCGAATCCGGCGGCACGGACGGCAAGGTATATCGCATCGCGGGCATTCCGACGTTCGCCAGCAGCGGATTGTTTACGAAGCCCAGCGAAATGTTCGCGCATGGTCTCAACGAACGATTGCCGATCGTTGCGTTCTATCAAGGCCTCGATCACATCTATCGTTTGGCCGTGGATCTCAGCAGAGCACGTTGAGGCGCGTAGACATGCGGTGCCGGGGCGCGAAGCGGGGCTACTACTCAGCTCCTCGCGAACACGCTATGAAGCGCAGCGGCAGATAATTCATGGCTGTCCACTGGTTGTCCTCGCAACCATCGGCGGCGCGACGAACGCGTACAGCTCAAACGCGGCTGCGCTAGCGAGAACGTCCAGACCTGCGGCGGCCTTGAGTACCCGGCGTCGATTCATGAGGTTTCCCATCTACAACGAACTGGAATACTTCTTCCAGATTCACATCGAACGTGTGTGCGATTCGGAACGCAACCTCGAGCGATGGCGAATACTTGCCCAGCTCGATCGCATTCACCGTCTGACGCGTTACGCCGATGCTGTCCGCGAGCTCTTGCTGCGTCATCTCGCCGCGATCGAAGCGCAGGCGGCGGATGTTGTTGGTGATCTCGATCTTCGACATGTGCAGAGTCCGCAGCTATCAGGAGCCGCGCCGGTGGTAGATGATGCGCGCGGTTTGATTGCAGATCTCGGCGATAACGAACGACAGGAGTACAAAGTACCCGACAGCGCGGCCAGTGGCTCCATGATGCAGCGTAAGAACGGCGAGGAACGTTCCAAGCACGTAGACATACGATGCGAATCGTGTCGCTTTCAGGTCGATCAACTGCTCGCGCTCATCCCGGGGCGTGCGCGCGTCTTTCGGATTACGAACATACAAGACGACCTGCGCAATGATTTTGATCAAGATGAATGCCACGAAGCACGAGATCATTGCCTGAAACGCGCCTGCATGCGGATGCGGCACGAAGATGTTTGGGCCATGAGAAAAGAACAGGGTGCATACGAACAGTATGGCGACCAACGTGACCCAGGCGCTCTTTTCGCGGAAGGACATACCAACTCCTCACCGATTTCTTCTCGGGAGGATTGTAGTTGGGATGAAACGGCGTGTCCAGTTTTCTTTACATCATGTCTTGTATTGTTGACATAGCTATTTGCGGTTTCCCCGAAGCGCCAGCGTCGTCGGCAGATTACGCGCGCCGCAGCTCAGCCCTCGCTCAGAATCCACAATAAGTGACACCTGGCTGTTCCGGCACTGCTACCGTCGTGCAACGTGGACTAAGATCGGCATCGATCCGTTGCAAGAACGATGCGAGGATAAGAAGAATGCGGTTGCTTCAGATCGTGCTTGGATGCTTGCTGATTGCCGCGGGCGAATTCGTGCAAGCAGCGCCGTTACCGATCTCGGCCTTCGCGGGCAGACCGCAAATCCGCGAGGTCTACATCTCGCCGGACGGTCGCTATCTGCTGTACACGACGACGCGAGATGGCAATCCTACGGTTGTCACACTTGATCGCCGCAGCTCGAGCAAGCCGCGACCCACGCTCAACGCCGGAGACGATGCCGAGGTGAGCTGGTGCCGGTGGGTCACGGCTGCACGTTTCATCTGCGCCCTTCGCGCGGTACCTAGGCGCCATTCTCAACATCCTGAGTCCCGCACTCGCCTCGCAGCCGTTGGCGCCGACGGCAGCGATGCCAAGATCATCTTCGAATACGCCAGCCCGCACGATCAGCTCGAAGATCAGATCACGAATCTGAGAGCGGATGAGGAGGGATGGGTTCAGGTGCAGACATTCTGGTCCACGGTCGTCAGGCTCGGCACGATGCGCAGCGACTATCTGCCGCGCTCCGAAGTCATTCGACTGAACGTGAACTCAGGCGATCGAGAACGAATCGCGTTGACGAATCGCACCATGCCGCCCTTCGTCGATCTGATAAGCGATCTCACCGGTCAGGTGCTGATTGCAAACGGCATCGCCGGATCGGATCGCGTGTATTGGGTGCGCTTGAGCGATCGATCGCAATGGCAAGAACTGTTTCGCCACGATACCGTTGAGCCGCCAGTTCAACCGATCCCATTCGCCGTCGTCCCGGGAACTCAGGAGGCCTACGCGATCGGACGCGGTGCACGACACCAGGCATTGTTCCGAATCGATCTGAGCGGCTCGACCGAGCACAAGTTGATCTTCGAGTCGGGCGATGCCGATGTAACGGAGCCGGTGTTCGCTGGCAACGGTGATCTTCTCGGCACGCGTCTTGATACCCAGTGGCCCAGAGTGCACTACCTGAATGCACGCGACCGAAGCGTGGTTGCAGCCATTGATCGGTTGCTGCCTGATAGCTTCAACGAGATCGTCGATGTCACCCCGAATCGGCACGTTTATGTCATTCGATCGAGCAGCGACGTGAACCCTGGCGTCTACTACTTACTCGACACGAAGAACGGAAACGGCGAGCTGGCAAAGATCGACGCGGCGTTTCCGGAGCTGGATCCCGCCACCCTGCCCAAGCTGCGAAATATCGCAATCGAATCGGCGGGTGCGAGAACGACTCGAGGGTTCGTGAGCACTCCGCTCGACGCAGCACAGGGCCCTCTGCCCCTAGTTGTGATGCCGGACGACGGGCCGTATGGACGGACAGACTGGCGCTATAGTTTTCTGCGGCACTTCCTGTTGTCGCGAGGATATGCCGTACTGCAGTTGCAGCTCGATGAGACGTCCGACGTCCGCAATCGTGCAACACTGCGGCGTGCGCTCGACGATGCCGCTTACTCGGCGCTCGAGACAAGCGTGCAGTGGGCGATCGAACAAGGAATTGCAGATCCGAAGCGCATTGCGATATTGGGCTGGGGCTTCGGCGGTTACCTTGCGCTACTCGGCTCCCAGCGCAACCCGGACCTGTTTCGCTGCGCCGTGGGAATCAACGCCATAACTGATTTGAGTGAACAGCCGGGCAATCACTCGATAGAGGACATGATCGCCGACTTCCAACGTGGACCTTACAGGCGATCGACGCGCACGCCACCGACCAAGACGCCCGCCCCGCTGTTGCTCATTCATGGCAGCGATGACACGGAAGTTCATCCGCACCAAGCTCGTTACACCGCCGCCGAGTTAGCGCTTGGAGGCGCACCCTATGAACGTATCGAAATCGATTCTGGCACGCACGAGATGAGCAATCCCGCAGCGCGCGCCCGAATGCTAGAGATAGTGGAGGACTTCTTAGCCGTGCAGCTTGTCGCGAAATAGCCCCCGAGGGATGCTGCCGAGATTGACATATGTGACTTATGCGTCTGGGCTCATCGATAGGCATCCGTACGCACGTTGCAGCCGAAGCAAATATCCAACACCTCAAACCCGGCACCTCTGGCATCGCAACGCCGAGTTGTGTGCCGCTATTTATATGCAATCGCCGCACTCGCCGGGCCCGCCAGATGGACGATCTCGGTCTCACGGAAGCCGACTTGACGACACCATCGATCGAAATCTGCGCCCGTGAAGTCGAACGCATCGCCGAACTCGATGAGCATGTTCAGCGACATCATGAGACCGAAGGCGTTCTCGCGCCGCGCGTCGTCGATGATGTTCTCGATGACCACAAACGCGCCGCCCGCGGGGAGCGCGTTGTACGCCGCCTTCACGAGGTGCATCTTCTTCTCGAGGTTCCAGTCGTGAAGGATCATCCCCATAGTGATCACGTCCGCGCGCGGCAGCGGATCGTTGCAGAAATCCAGCGATTGCACCGAGACACGGTCATCGAGTCGCGCTGCTTGGATCTTCTGTGCGGCGATGGCTGTTGGGGCCGGCAAGTCCGTGGAGATGCAACGCATGTGCGGATGCGTCTGCGCGACCAGTATGGAGAGCAGACCGTTGGCGCCGCCCACGTCGCACAGTGTCTTGTAACGAGAGAAGTCGAACCGTTGCGCGAACGCCCGGAAGTTGGCCGCGGAAATCCCCGCCATCGCCTCCATGAACTGCTCGAGCCGCTCCGGTTTGCTGTACAACTCTTCGAACATCCCCGCACGGCCATGCTTCGTTTCGTTCTGCGCCTTGCCGGTGCGGAGCGCTTCCGTCAGGTCGCCCCAGAAGGGATAAAGGCGCGCGTTGGCCAGCTCGAGGAAACCGCCCACATAGTGGGGACTGAATCGGTCCAGGAACCGCGCCGTCTCGGCGGTATTGCGGTACCGCGCGTCGGCGCCGTCGCCGTCACGATCGAGGAAACGAAGTGCGACCAGCGTGTCGAAGAAGTCCGGATTCGCGCGACTGTGCAGGTTGAGCGCCCGCTTGAGCTCGGCGCCGGTCATGGCGTTAGCACCCAAGGTGGTGAATAACCCGAGCTCCACGGCTGACAGCAGCGTCTTAGCGGGCCAAAACGCCATCCCAACTTCCATGATGCGAGCGGGGCTCAACGCTTCCGACACGATCTCCTCCTTCTTGCGACAACGGCCGACGAGGACGGCCCCAGAAGTGCCGCACTAGTGTCCGCACCCGCACTTAGCAATGCGGTCGACCGCAGAGTTGTCGGTTCCCTCTGGATAGCCTTATCTCATATACGTCCAACCGCCATCGCGGTGACATCCTTGGCGCTCCAACCGAAGGTTACCGAAGCGCATTCTTATAGATCTTCCCGTCCTTCATGATGATGAGGAAGTTTTTGTCGGGGTCTTCGATCAGCTTGATGTTCTCGATAGGATCGCCATCCACAAGCAGCAGATCGGCCAGCGCGCCTTCCTCGACGACGCCCAGCTTGCCTGCGTACGGGTTGCGCAGTCCTGATAGCGCCAGGAGTTCTGCGTTGACGCCGGTGGCCATCTTCAGAATCTCGGCCGGCGTATACCAGCGGACGAGTGACGTGAGCAGCGACGCCTGCCGTTGAGCGAGCGCACGGGAGAACAAGACGTCCGTGCCGAACGCGGTCTTGAGCTTGTACTTCTTCGCTAGCTTGTATGTGGCATCGGTGCCGCTCAGCACTTGCTCAAACTTGCGCCGCTCTTCAGATCCTGGAGGAAAGGCCTCGCCCAACTCCGGCGGAAGAGGTTGCATGCTCAACCAGACGCCGCTCTTAGCAATCAGACTTGCCGTCGTCTCATCCATGAGATGACCGTGCTCGATGCACTTCACGCCGGCGGCAATGGCTCGTTGCACCGCCTCGGATGTATAGGCATGCACGGTGATATAGGTTCCCCAGTTTTCTGCGGCTTCAACCGCGGCACGCAGCTCTTCAGCAGTGAAAGTGGATACATCCAGCGGACTGTGAGGTGAAGCCACTCCGCCACCGGCCGTGAGCTTGATCTGCGAGGCTCCGAGTAGTAGCTGCTCGCGGACGCGGATGCGAACCTCATCCGGACTATCCGCGATCATGGCGGCTCCCACCTCTTCCCCGCGGGATCGCGGCGCGCCAATGACGCGAGGTAATTCGAATGGCTGACGGAAGTCGCCGTGCCCGCTCGTGACGCTGATCATTGCGCCGGATGGATAAATGCGCGGCCCGTCGACGGTGCCCTCGTCAATGGCGCGCTTGAGCGCAAACGCCGGCCCGCCTACATCGCGAACCGTGGTGAACCCACGCATCAGCGTAGCAGTCGCCTCAGCACCCGCCGCCAGATTGAGATAGCCGACCTCCGCAGTCAGCAGTTCCATCACCGTCGGCCTTACCAACAGGGTGTGCCAGTGCACATCGATCAACCCAGGCATCAGCGTGCGTCCGCGGCCATCGATCGTAGTCAACCGCGTTCCTTCGGGCGCGGCGATCGATGAAGCCGAAACTGTCTTGATCGCATTGTCGACGACTAAGACGTTCGACACGGAAGATAGCCGGTCGCTGTTGCCGTCGAATACGCGCACATTCTGGAAAAGCACCGCTGTCGGCTCCGCTGCCTGCGCAAATGCCACGGATACGGAACACGCAAGCGCGAGAAGCGTACCGGTGAGAGCGCTGGGAACGGAGTGATGCATGGGATCACTTTCTATAGCGTCCTGACCCGGCTCGCAGTTGGACCAAGATCCAACTCGACTAGCGACTCGTCGGCCGCGATGCAATGCAGGAGGGTTTAGCTAAGAAGGCGTGGGTGCGAAGTTGCGACGGACCAGCTCGTGGCCAGGAGTTTCGCTAGTTATGCAAGTCCAGCATCCTTATGTTTCCTCTCAGTCTTCGATGCCGACCCACTTCAGGGCCTCCGCCCGTTCCCCGAAAGAAAGATATTGGATGATCTTGCCGTCACGAAACACAAAGCCATCGGCGAATCGTCCGCCGATCCATTCCGTCGAATCTTTTAGGCGGACCCAAGCATGGAGATAGACCACAACTTTGTTTCCATTCTGCAAAAATTTCTCGGGCTCGCAGGTCCCTTCGGCCCAAGTACCGCGACCTTTCGTGACGTGCTCTTGCACTGCAGCGATACCACGATAGGTGCCGGCCGTTGGAAAGCCCTCGGGCTCAATGCGCACGATCTCCGGATCGAAATCCTTGATGATTGCCTGCATGTCATTGCGATTGATCGCTGCGAAGAATTGTTTGAGTACTTCGGTTTCGGTGCTCATGGGTCCTTATCCGGGTTAGCTGCGGCACGATCTATTGCCGTGGTCTCACGCTTCAATTGAACCGTAAACGGTTCGCCGCTCCAATGTTCTTCCATCACCGATGAGTAATCGGCGACCTGGAACATGAGCGTGGCACCGGTCAGTGCACTCGGAATCAGGATCACGCCTTCAGCATTCGTGGAGATTGGTAACGCTGTGATCGCACGGTCCATGTGCATTTCCGTAACGTGCACGACTGTGGATGTGCTCTGTGTTAACGGTGCAATTACTCGCACGGGCACACCGGGATCCCGTTCCAAGCGAAGACTGATCGGGCTGCCGGACTTCTCGCGTGAGATCTGCTCACGCAACAGCGCATATCCTGGCTTGTAAACGGTGACTATCAGATGATCGGCATCAATGGATGTGATGTTGAAATGCCCAAGGTGATCTGTCCGAATGCCGGCGAGAAGCGGTCGAGGAGATTCCGGCGTTGTTACTTGGATCTGTGCGCCGACGACAGGTGCCCCATGCCCTTCCGTGACGACACCGGTGATCTCTGGCGGCAGATCCCAATCGAGCACCATGTCCGTTGTCACTGTCACCTTTCGACCGCGCGGACCCACGGCAATTGCATACTCCTCGGGAGAAAGGTTTTCGATCTCGTACGTGCCGTCGTTGGCCGTGAACGCTAGATAGTCATCCATGCCTTGTGACGCGCTCGGACTAGCCGAGACAAGGATGCCACCGACGGGCGTTCCGGCACGCCTCACCTGTCCCGAAAGTCGCACCCCCGCAGAAAACTCGAAATCGAGAATGGCCTCGCCATTTGCAGGAACATCTATGACGCGTGTCATGCCCCTGTGAGTTCCAAGAGCTACCCGAACGATTGCCGTTCCCGGCTTCAATCCTTGAATTCGATATCCACCCTGCTCATTTACACGAACACTACCGAAAGGATTACCAAGATCGCGCTCGCTGCGTATATCGATTGTCACTCGACTTAGATCTTGCGGCTTCAGACCGCTCACAGTTCCACGAATGCTCGCGCCTTCTTGGAATGCCAGCACCACGTTGTGTAGTTCTTGTCCCTCTGCTACTTCGATGTCGCGCGCGACCTGAGCATCTTCCCATTGAGCGCTCAAGCGATATCGTCCTGGCGTGAGATTAGGAAACGAGAAATCGCCCGTTTCATTTGTGCGATGCCCGCCGCCAAAGTCTTGATCAATGGACCACAGGCCGACCATACCACTCACCCGCGTGAGGCCATCGCTAGCTGCTAGATAGCCGGAAATGCTGCCGCCGCGAGACAGCGCGACTTCCATCGGTGTGTTCTCCTCACCGATAGTCATCGCGACTTCCCGATAGGCGTACTCTTGCGCGTGGACCTCAAGGATGATGTTGCCCAGTGGAAGCCCATCGAGCCGAAAGCTTCCGTCCGCTGCGGAGACGCCCTGCGGACGCCCGCGCCAGTTGCCATCGAAACGCCCTAGATGGGCTTCACGAAACCGAATGCTCGCAGATGCGATTCCGAGACCCGATCCCATGTCATGAATTCGGCCGAGCACGGTGTACCCGCGGCGCAGTGGCAAGATGAGTGGGCTCGTTTGCCGAGCCGAAGGCGTAAGCGCG
>JAICPY010000066.1 GCA_025929585.1 Steroidobacter sp. | reverse complement strand
GGATGATTTGGATACTCATGAATGTGACATGAGCGTCAAACAACTTTCGAATTCCGGGAGCTCGTTGAGTGATCAACGGGCTCATTACGCGGAGCCAGTTTGCCTGGCGGCAATAGCAAGCGGGAACCACCCGATCCCATATCGAACTCGGAAGTGAAAACGCTGTGCGCCGATGGTAGTGTGTCCTTCGGGCATGCAAGAGTAGGTCACTGCCAGGCTCTTAAATAAAGACGAAGCCCCGTCGGATTAATAGTCCGGCGGGGCTTTTTCCGTGGTGCGAAAGCAAGAGCAAGGGTGCTCAGATGAACACTTTCGAACGACGCCGATTGGTCAAGGGCCGCGTGATCGATGTGACGGTGGCGAAAGCTGCGGTCAACGACTCTCGTCGTCAACGCGACGAAGCCGCAAAAAAGCTCCGCAAGGCGCTTGCAGTTCAGCAAGCAGCTGTCCAAGCCGAAACCATCTCCTATCCGCGTCAAGCGGTGGGGTAGGAAGAAGGCGATTGGGGATAGCGGATAGGGGATAGTCAGAAACGATCCCAGCCATGAACTCTCGAGCGATTGTCTCTTTAGTCGCGAGCCCTTCAGCTCGGCGCATTCTTCTATCACCTATTCGCTATCCCCTATCGCCTTCTTTATTTAGTGAAAGTCCCGCGACTTGCGCGGTACGTCCGCAATCCAGTGCGAGTAGTTCTCGATCGTCTCCGCTACGACATGAGTAACGCCATCCTGACTTTGGAGCGTTCCTGTCACGACCATGAGGTTTGATTGCAGAATAACGTGGCGCTGTGCATCGAACACTGCCGGCCATATGACGATGTTGTTGATACCGGTTTCATCTTCCAACGAAGCAAAAACGACTCCCGAAGCTGTTCCCGGACGCTGCAGGTGAGTGACGAGTCCAGCGACTCGCACTTGTTCACCATTTTGCGCTGACTCGAGCTCGCGTCGAGTACGCACACCGACGTTGCGCAGTCTTGCGCGCAATAGCTCTAGCAAATGCCGTCCAGTGCTAAATCCGAGTTGTCGATAATCGGTTAGCACCTCCTCTCTTTCGCTCGGAGCCGGCAGAATCGGCATTCCTTCGCGTTGCGGAAGCCGCGCAAGCATGCCTGGCAACCGGTCGATCCCCAGCGCTTTCCAGAATGCGGCGTTTCGATTCGAGCTCAGAGTGCGAAATGCACCTGCCAATGCAAGTGAGCGAATCGCACGTCTTGGCAATTGGGTTCGCGAGCTGAAGTCCTCTATGGTGGTGAAGGGCTGTTTTATTCTCTCGAGGCTGATCGCTTTTCCCTCTGCTTCTCTGAGACTCCGCACCAGGCGAGTACCTAGTCGGATGGCATGCTTACCACTCGAATCGAGCTCAAGCGAGCAATCCCAATCGCTTGCCAGCACATCCACCGGAAGGATTGTCACCGCCTGCCGCTTCGCTTCCTCCAAGAGTTGCGCCGGCTGATAAAAACCCATCGGCTGACTATTGATCAAGCCGGCTATAAAGGCAGCCGGGTAATGGCATTTTAGATAGCTCGAAAAATACGTCAGCAGCGCGAACGAAGCAGAATGTGACTCAGGAAAGCCATACTCACCGAAGCCTTCGATCTGTTTGAAAATCTGCTCAGCGAACTGGAGCGAATAACCTCGCGCTTGCATGCCTTCTAGTAATTGCTCCCTGAATAAATGCATCGTGCCGCTGCGATTCCATGCCGCCATGGATCTGCGCAAAAGATCGGCTTGGCCGGGAGTGAAACCAGCAGCTTTGATGGCGATCTGCATGACCTGCTCTTGAAAGATCGGCACGCCTAATGTCTTCCTCAGCACCTCCTCGAGCTCCGGACTGGGATACGTTACAGCGCTTGGGTCGAGCCGACGCTTCAAATACGGATGGACCATGCCGCCTTGAATCGGCCCCGGACGCACGATCGCCACCTCGATCACCAAGTCGTAGTATGTTCTAGGCCGCAGCCGCGGCAGCATGGTCATCTGCGCACGGGATTCGATCTGGAATACGCCTACTGTTTCTGCGCGACAAATCATGTCGTACGTCGATTCATCCTCGCGAGGAATTTCCTGCATCGATTGCGGACCGCAGTTAACCGTTTTGAGAAGATCGAACGTGCGACGCATAGCGGTGAGCATTCCTAAGGCAAGCACATCGACTTTGAGAAGTCCCAGTGCTTCAAGGTCGTTCTTGTCCCATTGAATGACGGTGCGCTCAGGCATCGCTGCATTCTCAATCGGAACGAGCTCGCTGATAGGTTCTTGAGCGATGACGAAACCGCCTACATGCTGCGATAGGTGTCGCGGGAAATTGAGCAGCTCCTTCACGCGAGCGCATAGGCGGCGAATGATGGCTACGTCGACCTGCAGTCCTTGTCTTGCGATGCTCACCTGAAAGGCTTCGAAGTTATCCCAGTACGCTTGTGATTTAGCCAGCCGGTCAACCAGATCCAGTCCCACTCCTAGAGCCTTGCCAACATCTCTGATGGCGCTGCGAGGCCGATAACAGATAACGGTCGCGGCCAGTGCTGCGCGTTCGCGCCCATATTTCGTGAAAACGTGCTGAATGATTTCCTCTCTTCGCTCGTGTTCGAAGTCGACGTCTATATCGGGAGGTTCGTTGCGTTCTTTGCTGATGAATCGTTCGAACAGAACGTCGATAAATTCGGGATTTACTTCTGTTATTCCCAAGGCATAGCACACTACCGAGTTCGCAGCCGAGCCTCGGCCTTGAAACAGGATCTTGAGGTCCTTCGCTTTGAGCACTAGATCGTGCACCGTGAGAAAGAAGTGTTCGTAATCGAGCTCGGCGATTAAATCCAACTCTCTTTCGACGGTAGTGCGTATCTTGGTTGGTATGCCGTTGGGCCAGCGATCCTGCAAACCCTTTTCCGTTAACTCTCTTAGGTGCTGAGCAGGTGTTTTGTCAGTGGGGACGAGCTCTCGTGGATAGCGATAGCGTAGGCTCTTTAGAGAAAACTCGCAGCGATCGGCAATAGTCAATGACTCTCGCAACAGCTCGGTTGGATAGACGGCGCATAGCTCTTCATAAGAGCGAAGATAGCGCTCACCGTTCGGGAACAATCGATGTCCTGCTTCGCTGAGCGTGCAGCGATGACGAATGGCGGTTAGGGTGTCTTGCAAAGCACGGCGTTCTTTCACATGCATGTGAACATCACCGCTCGCAACCAGTTTCAGATCGGATCGCTTCGCGAGCAGCTGTAGATCTCGCAGCCGTTGCTCATCGTCTGCGGAACGATGAAGCTCGACAGCAATCCAGCTACGTTCGGGAAAGCGCTCTCTTAACCAAAATGCATGCGAGAGCAGGGGGCGAGCCGGCGGTATCCACAACGCTAAACATTCATCCAATCCTGATCCCAAATCCGAACGTGATAGTTGATACTGACCTTTCTCGGCTCTACGTCGCGCAGTGGTGATGAGCTTACAAATCTGAGCGTATGCGGCTTGAGTGGGTGCAAGCAAAACCACATGCATCTCATCGGGAGTGCGAAACTCAGATCCTACTATGAGCTTCAATCCGCATTCCTTTGCTGCTTCATACGCTCGTACAATACCTGCCATCGAACATTCATCTGTGATCGCAAGCGCCGAGTAGCCAAGATTGTAGGCTTGATAAACGAGCTCTCCAGGATGCGATGCACCTCTAAGAAAGCTGAAGTTGCTGATGCAGTGGAGTTCGGCGTAGCTCATTGCTTTGCAATGCGTGTAGGTGTGCAGAGGTGTAGACGTGTGGAGGCCAGATCGGATTCCTTCCCTCGGCCTCGCGGGAAGAGTAGGCAGAGGGCATCGAGGGATCGGCTGACGTGATCCCCTCGATTGCAAGAGAAGGCTGATCGTTAAAGAAGCAGAGTGCGGTGCTTCTGGCGTCTACACGCCCACACCTCTTGCACTTCCACACATTCTTCATGACCAGAACCCATGCAAATACCATTCGCCATTGCCGCTCAGGTCCCGATAGACCCACAGATCTGAGCCGTTGCTCGTTCTCACAATGTAGTAATCCCGCTGCACATCTGCGGCATCCCACCATCCGCTTTCGATACGCTCTGGACCGGAGGTAATCTGCGGCATGGCAGATAGCTGCAAAGGCTTGGGCTGAGATAGCAGCCATAAAGGCCGTTCTGGAAACTCGAGAGAACGACGTTTTTCAGTTATCGATGCGGCACTCCAGCTTGATTCTGGTCGATGATCCGCAACGGATCTCAAGCCGTAGATGCCGTTTTTACCTAAGCGGGCAGTGATCCGATCGAGCGTATGTGCCAATTCCTCGCTGTTCTGCAAGGTATTGCTGAATAGATCGGATTGCTGGGTGGTCGGTGTGGAAAATTGATCTGCGAGTAAACGAAGCCCTATGGTGTGAGCGGGCAGCTCCGTCCTTTCCAATCGTTCACGAACCAATGCCAGAAATTTCTCCGGGTCACGATCGGGAATGGATAATCCGATTTGGATTCGCGTTGCGGGTACCTCGCGATGTTCGAAGACAAGCATGAAGGTTTGAGCGCCAACATCATGGCCGCGAAGAAACCCCGCAAATTCTCGCACCATTCGCTTGAGAGGAAAAAGCAAGGCTTCGGAATGTTTGAGCTCGAAATCGAAATCGAATTTCGCCGCATACCGAGGCGGCAAAGTAAATGCCGGTCTGGGGTCGGCGATCGATCCTGTCAATCGATCCAGGAACAAGGTGATCTCCGGGCCGAACCGTTTCGCAATTGCATCGCGAGGCAACTCGAGCAACAACCCAATGGTTCGCACACCGGATGTCACGAGGTTCTGGCAAACATGAGTCGGCATTGCAAGCTGGTGGATCGGTAGATCGCGAATTCGCGAGCGCAATGCTTGAGTGTTCGTAATCGCAATACGGATTCCAGCGCGTGCAAGTAACGCCGCGCCTTCCAGCGTCGGACCTATGCCGAGTCGATACGTGTAGCTGAGCGATTGAAGCTCTCGTTCGATCGTCTCGATCAGATTTCGAAATCCACCGAACAATTTCAAACTAGCGCCAATCTCGAGCCACAATACGGCACGTCGTGCGTCCTGAAAGTGCGAAGATGTTTTTCCCAGAATGACCGTGCTGCTGAATTGATAAGCCCAAGCCGCTAGTCTTTCGAGCGCGCATTGTTCCGACGGAACGTTGCGTTCCAGCATCTTCACCTGCGGGCACACAGCAACTGCTGCGGCGTAATTCATGGGAGACTTCAAATGACTTTCTTCCGCAGCGCTATTGCAGCAAACGATCCACCGAGTATTGCCTTCGCATACAGCTACGACGGTGGGAGCCTGCTCCTCGCACGTTTGCAAAGCTTCAATAGGCAACTGGGGTAAGGCGAGGCAGAGCCACAACATAGGAAGAAGTGACTAGCGGATGGCGGATGGTCGGAACTCCGCGCCATTCGTACATCCTGTACAGCAGAGGGTAGGGAAGGGGCCTCTTCATTGAGACGTGTGCTGTCAATGGTTACTGAAAATCCGCCTCGAGCGCCGCGACATTTGAGAATGTCGATTTCCAAGCCATTTTGATTTGTCTGTAATTTCAACCGTATTGCTGCGGGAGAAGACTCCAATGCGGCTGCAGGCGGGCGATACAAAAAGCCGATGCTGCGCCCCGCTTCAGCTGCCAATTGCAAACGTCTTACTTCGCGATCCCTGACCGTTGTGGGCCACGCAACGACTGCACCAAAAGATTTACACCGCAATGTCTGCTCGAATGCCCACAAGGTATCTTCCTGAGTCTTGGCATCGATGACGACAAGACGCTCGAGTTGGATGCCGTGCCGAGCAAGTGCTGGTGCAAAAGGAATGTAGGGCGTCGAGATTAGAGCGATGTAATTTTCAGTTCGAGTGAGTCGCGCCAACAGGGGCATCAACAAACGGAACTCGCCGATTCCGGTCGTGAGTGGCATCAATTCGACGATCGTGCCTACCGGCCAGCCACCATGAGGCAGCGCGCAATCCAGTTCCATCACGCCGGAAGATTCGATAGCGGGTGCAGCAGCAATGCCTGTTCGACACAGACGTGCAAGCTGTTCCAATGTTTCGGCGCGATTCATGGCGTATCGGATCGATGTTCGAAGAGTCGAGCTTCAACATTGATTTACTTATATTCAGGCGAACAAAAGATCCGTCTTCAACGCGCAGCGAAATTCAATTCACGACGTATCACGCCTACTGCGAGTCCTTCGATCACGAATTCCTGCTCGCGCAGATTTACGATAATCGGCTGATAGCTGGCATTTGCAGGTTCGAGGCGAACGATATTTCCTTCTCTGCGGAAATACTTGACCGTCGCTTCCTCCTCGAGCCGCACAACGACGATCTGTCCGCTCTTCGCTTCACTCGTTCGATGCACAGCGAGTAAGTCGCGATCAAGAATGTTCGCGTCCTTCATGCTGTCGCCTTTCACTCTCAACAGAAAATCGGCATGCGGTTTAAACATCCTGGCGTCGACTTGAATCTGTTCTTCGATGTTCTCGATCGCCAAGATGGGTGAGCCCGCGGCGATTCTTCCGAGGAGAGGAAGGTGAGAGCCGCCTGAGGACTGCTTTTTTTGGGTTGCCAGTGAGCCTTGGCCAATGGTGCGAGCTGCGCCTGAAGCTATCGATGCAGAAACGCTTTCATTGATGCGAATTCCCCGAGAAATGCCGGTCACCAGCTCAATCGCTCCTTTTGATTCCAGGGCTCGCAAATGCTGATCGATACCTTGCCGGTTTTTTAAGCCTAACCCTTCCGCGATCTCTCCACGGGTAGGCGGCAATCCTCTCTTCTCAATGAAGAGACGGATAAAATTCAATACTTCCAGCTGTTTGGGAGACAAAGAGGGCATAAAACACATACCATACAGATGTCTGGTATGAGTGTATGAGCCTTCCCAAGAAGAGGCAAGACAGGGGAAAGATTAAGGATGGCCAAAGGCCCACGCGATCTACACATCAATGTGGATTTGCCAGCGGGGAGGTTGGTCCGCCCCGCTCCGGGGTTCGCATTGGTCTCAGTCCGCGGTCGCAACCAGAATCAGAAGAGTGAACGGACGATCATTGCCCACAGCTCGCGGCGGCTTCAAACTTTTTGCCGTCACCCGTCACCCGTCACCCGTCACTTACATCGGAGCCGTCGACAACGGCGTCGGGGCTTGGGGGAGTGAGCGTGGATGCGCTGCTGCGTTGTCTCGCGCGTAGCTATTCAGCTTGTTGTAGAGCGTCTTGAGGCTACAGCCAAGCACTGCTGCGGCTCGCTTCTTATCTCCTTCACAATAATCGAGTGTCACCTCGATCAATGAACGCTCTGCTTCATCCAATCGCGAGCCGAGTGGAACGTGAAGTCCCGCAGGACGGCTTTCCTGTTCGGGCGCATGAGTGGGCATCGCAATCGGCAAATCGAAATCCAAAATATCGTCCGCGAGGATGAAGCTGCGCTCAATGGCATTCTTCAACTCTCTTACATTTCCGGGCCAACGATAAGATCGTAGTGAATCGAGAAAGGCGGCCGAGAAGCGCTTCTGCGCGCTGTTCGCACGATTGAGAGCTTGCAGAAAATACTCGGCCAGTAGCGACACATCACCCGCACGCTCTCGCAGCGGCGGCACGTGCAACGGGAATACCGCGAGGCGATACATCAAATCTTCTCGCAGCTGCCTGCTCCCGACAGCCTCCGTGATATTTCGATTCGTCGCGGCGAGGACGCGAATATCGGTCTTGATCTCTTGAGTGCCGCCGACTCTGTAAAATCTGCCTGTCTCCAAAACGCGAAGCAAGCGCGTCTGCATGTCCAACGGCATTTCCGTGACTTCATCGAGAAACAGCGTGCCGCCCGTAGCCCGCTCGAACACACCGGCATGGGTGCGCGAAGCGCCCGTGAAGCTGCCCTTCTCGTAACCGAACAGCTCAGCTTCTATCAGAGAGGCTGGAATCGAGCCGCAGTTGATCGCCACGAGAGGACCTTGGGAGCGATGGCTGAAGCGGTGAATGCAATCGGCGACGAGCTCTTTGCCCACGCCGCTCTCGCCCATGATCATGACCGTGGCTTCGGTCGGTGCGACGCGCTGAATCAGAGCGAAAACCTGCTTCATTGCCACGGAGCGTCCGAGCAAACTTCCAAGACCGTCTTCGCAAAAATCTGTCGAGGCTTCCACTGTTCTTCGTCTCCAGCAAAACATCATTACGAGCGTGTCAGGTGCAAATTCTTCAACACACCTGAGGGTTCCTTGTAATAAATTTTTTTCTGCGGGAACTTTGTCAGTGAAACATGTAGTGCCTCCTACATTCTTCATCGACACATGAATGTGAGAATTTTTTTTACGGTCCTACGATCCAAGCGCAATGCGAGCCACAGCGCTTCTTCGATATTCGTGGCATAGAACTTGCCGTTCTGACTGCGTTCGTAACTTTCAAAACGTGCGGAGTTCTCATGCGGAGCGATCATGCCTGTGCAAAGTGAAGCGATTGTCGGTACGGCGCATAGCCATCAAGCGTGGTTGAACGAGGCTGCCCGCGACGAGTTCGCGACGCCAATCGTTCCGCGAAAAATAAGTGTGTTCGGCTTGGGATATGTAGGTGCCGTCTCGCTTGCGTGTCTGGCGCGCGATGGGCACGAGATGATCGGCGTGGACATCGATCCGAGCAAATTGGAATTACTTCGTCGCGGGCAAGCGCCGATTGTAGAAACTGGAATTCAAGAATTGATGCGGGCCGTGGTTCGGGGAGGCAGCGTAACCGTCACGGATTGCGTGCGTGATGCAATTCTTGCCACCGACTTGTCCTTCGTTTGCGTCGGCACACCGGCGAGCTCAAATGGCAATCAAGATCTCGGGGCGATCACTCGGATCGCAGAGCAGATCGGCGCGGTGCTGCCGGAGAAGTCCACGAGGCACGTGATCGTGATTCGTTCGACGGTCAAACCCGGGACGCTCGATGAGGTCATCCAGCCCGCGATGGAGCGCGCATCCGGCCTCAAAGCGGGCCGCGATTTCAGCCTGTGCTTTCAACCGGAGTTTCTGCGCGAAGGAACCTCGATCAACGACTACGATCATCCGCCGATCACCGTTGTCGGCACGGATGATCCCCAGGCCGGCGAGCTGCTGCGGTCGGTCTTTGGACATTTGCCTTGCGAATTCGTGCAAACCTCCGTACGCACCGCGGAGATGCTGAAGTACGCCTGCAATGCGTTTCATGCGGTGAAGGTCACCTTCGCCAACGAGATTGGGCGCATCTCGCAATCCGTCGGCGTGGATCCTCACGAAGTCATGAAGCTCTTGTGCATGGATCGTCAGCTGAATATCTCTCCGGCGTACCTGCGTCCGGGCTTTGCCTTCGGTGGCTCGTGTCTGCCGAAAGATTTGAAGGCGCTTCTTTACGCAGCCAAGAGCCGCGATGTAGAGATGCCGATGCTCGCGAATGTGCTGCCGAGCAACGTCGCTCATATCGAGCATGCGATTGAAACAGTGCTCGCGAGCGGCAAGCGTTCGGTGGGAATGATCGGCCTGAGTTTCAAATCCGGGACGGACGACTTACGCGAGAGCCCGTTCGTGGTAATGGCTGAGCGTTTTATCGGCAAGGGCTTGCAGCTCTGCATTTTCGATCCCGAGGTGCACATCGCGCGTCTCATCGGCGCGAATCGACGATTCATCGAAGAGAGCATTCCTCACATCGCCTCACTCATGACGCCCGACATCGAGACGTTGATCAAGAATGCCGACGTGCTCGTCGTTGCGATGAAGAGCCCGGAGGTGATCGAGGCTCTGCAGGCCCACACACGTCCAGATCAATTGCTGCTCGATATTGCAGTGCTCCCAGACCGCAAGGCGTTCCAGGCCCACTATCAAGGCATGTGCTGGTGATCCGGTGCCGAATCTCGAAGGACAAGCCGTGAGCTCGGTTGCCGCGGTGACACATGCCGGCCGACGCGTGTTGATCATCGTCGAAAATCTTCCGTGCCCGTTCGACCGCCGCGTATGGCAGGAGGCGCGTACTCTGCGGGCCGCGGGCTATTCAGTGTCGATCATCTGCCCGAAAGGCAAGGGCTACGAGAAGGGATTCGAAGAAATCGACGGAATCGCCATCTATCGCCACGCTCAGCCCTTCGAGGGCAACGGTGCGCTGGGCTATCTCGCCGAATATACCTGGGCGCTGGCAGCGGAGTTCGCACTGTCAGTGCGAGTGCTGTTCGAGCAAGGCTTCGATGCCATCCATGCTTGCAATCCTCCCGACACGCTGTTTCTGATCGGCGGCTTCTACAAATTGTTCGGTAAGAAATTCCTTTTCGATCATCACGATATCAACCCCGAGCTCTACGAGGCGAAGTTTCGACGCCGAGATTTCTTCTATCGTTTGATGCTCGCTTTGGAGCGCATGACATTCAAGACAGCGGATGTCTCGGTCGCCACCAACGAATCGTATCGGCGCATCGCAATCGAGCGCGGCGGAAAGTCTCCCGGCAGGGTGTTCGTGGTGCGCAGTGGTCCGGACCTGAGCCGCTTGAAGATTCTTCCCCCGGTTCCAGAGCTGAAGAAAGGACGTCGCTTTCTCGTCGGTTACGTGGGGGTAATGGGTCGACAAGAAGGGATCGACGGCTTGTTGCAAGCTGCCCATCACATCGTTCACGAGATGGGTCGTACCGATGTTCACTTCGGCTTGGTGGGCGGCGGCACGGAGTTGTCGGCCATGCGGGCATTGGCAAAGGCATTGAATGTCGATGACTTCGTGACGTTCACCGGCCGAGTTCCCGATAGCGAGCTTCTCGCGATGTTGAACACGGCGGATGTCTGCGTGAACCCGGACGTCGCTAACGAGATGAACGACAAGTCGACGATGAACAAGATCATGGAGTACATGGCCTTGGGCAAGCCGATCGTGCAGTACGATTTGATCGAAGGACGCGTGTCCGCGCAGGACGCTTCGCTTTATGCGCAACGAAACGATCCTCAGGATCTGGCGCGCAAGCTCATAGATCTGTTGGACGACGAGCCACTCAGAAAGCGGATGGGCGAGATTGGCCTGGATCGCGTCAAGACGAAATTGTCATGGGAGCATGAAGCGCCGCGTTTGCTTGCCGCCTATGACGCGCTGTTCAGCTGATGAATTCAAAGGAAGCTCGAGCTCGGGAAATGTAAGGAAGTAGACGCATGCGATTCTTCGCCCTCGCTGCAGGGTTCGACGGCACACTCGCTCGTAACGGACGTTACGACGAGCGTTGCATCGAGGCGCTCAAGGCGCTCGCGACGACTGGGCGAAAATTGATTCTCGTAACTGCTCGCGAGCTGCGCGAGCTATTGGAAGTCTTTCCCGAGGCGCGACTTTTCGACTTCATCGTGGCCGAGAACGGAGCAGTAATGCATCGCTCGGCGACACGCGAATCCGAGATCTTGGCGCAAGCACCCTCGGAGATCTTGCTTCAGGAGCTAGGACGCAGGCGGATTGCTCCGTTGTTCGTCGGCAGCTCCATCATCAGGACTTCCGCTTCCAATGAGCGCGAAGTGAGGAGCGCGATTGAAAAACTCCATTTGGATTGCCAGCTGGTACACAACGATCATTCATTGATAATTCTACCGGCAGGTGTGAACAAGGCCTCTGGAGTCAAAGAGGCGCTGCGACAGCTCGGATTGTCCGCACACAATTTGGCTGTGATTGGCGATGCACAGAACGATCTGACGTTGTTTCAACTCGCTGAGCACGCGGTTGCCGTCGAGAACGCGCATCCGCTGTTGAAGCAGTGTGCCGACCGAACGACTCGCGGCGCGTACTGCGAAGGCTTTCTGGAGCTCTGCCGCGACCTGATGGACGGCGATCTGGCGTATGCGCAGCCCAAAGTGCGGTTCGCGCTCGGCCGTCGCAACGAGTTCGAGGAGTTCAGCCTTTCGCCTTGTTTCGACTCGCTGCTCGTGTGCGGCGCGCGAGGCCAAGGCAAGGCCGCGTTCTGCCGCAACTTGTTCTCGCAGCTGCTGGTTCACGGCTATCAATGCTGTCTGATCGATGCGAGCAAGAGCCCTCATCCGACGCCTGCAGGCATGCAGGCTTTCGGCAGTGACAATGAGGCTCCGCGTTTGAGCACCATCGTGGCTGCGCTCGAACAGAGCAGCAGCGTTGATGTCAATCTCTCAGCGCTACCAGCGGAATCAAGACCAGTGTTCCTCGATGCCTTATTGCTCCAGATGCAGGCACTTCACGATCGAGTCGGCCGGCCACACGCTGTGTTGGTTCGGCATGCTCATTGGTTCTTGTCCGGTGGCGCTGCGCGCACGTTGGCGACTCGCCTGACAGAGATGACCATCGTCTACGAAAGCGCCGAACCCGAGCGACTGCCCGCGGAGATTCTCGAAGGAGTATCGACCGCGATGGCGTTCGGGAATAACGCGACGATTCCGCGGCAATTCTCCGGATTCGGCTCCACGATGGCGATGCAGATCGACGATCCCGAGCAAAGCGGCGGTGAACGGCAGGGCATCCCTGCTCAGGTCTGGATCCGTTCCCAGCGCTCAACGCATCGCAATCCTCTTCAGGCGATTGCAGGTGGCGCCGCTTGCGTCATTCCGGGTTTGCGCGGCTCGGAGCCCTCTTCGGTCGCGGCTTCTTCCGACGAGCTCTCTTCGTTCTCCGGATACTGAATCACTTCTTCGACGCGATAGTCCTTCATGCTGCGAGCATGCGTGAAGATGATGAGCTCGCCGAGCAAACCCAGGGCGAAGATCTGCATCCCAAGCACGATCAGCAGGGCTGCGAGCAGCAGCGCCGGTCGATCCGCAAGGCTGTGATCGAACGCGATTCGCTCGATACCCAGATAGGTAATGAGGGCAGCACCCAAGGCAAACGTGATCGCGCCTACCATCCCGAAGAATCGCAAGGGGCGTTTCGTGAAACGGACCAAGAAGAAAATGCTGATCAGATCGAGCAGGTGATGCATGTACTCGCGTGGACGATACATGCGTGCATGTCTATCTTGCGAGGATTGCCTCATTGAAACTTCTGCGACGCGGAAGCCTAGCCGGCTCGCGAGGATGGCAATGAAGCGATGTTGATCGCCGTAGAGATCCAATTCTTCGAACACTTGGCGCCGCAGTGCGCGAACACCGCAACCAAGGTCGCGGAAGCGCGATCGCGTGACGAAGTTGACGAGTCCGTGGAAGACAGCTCGGCGAGCTTTCTCGAGGGCACTGCCCGCGCGAGGAAAGCGATACCCGATGGCGACATCCGCCGAGTCCAGCGCTCCGATGAGCTTGCGCAGATCGGTTCCTTCAACCTGATGGTACGCAGGCAACGTAAGGATGGCGTTGCCGGATGAGCGTTCAAAGCCTGCCATCAACGCGGCGGCTTCGCCGAACCCTCGGGTGAGATTGATAACGGTCAGCTGCTCTCCTTCGCGTAACAGTTCCGTCAAGGTCCGTGCGGCATCGGAGCGCGGGCCGTCCAGTACGAAAATGAACTCGTACGGAAGACCGGTCGCAGCCACGCCGGCTTTGTATTCTGCGTACAGCGCCCTGAGATTGGAGCGGCGTGATCCAACCGGAACGATGATCGACAGTCGTGAAGGGTGATAATGCGTTGTCATATAGGGAGCACGCTTAAGTGCCTTTCGGCGGGCTAAGTACCGTTTGTGTGAGTTTGATGAAATCGCGATCGCGGATGTCGCCGCGAGAGTAGGTCAGTTCGGCCAGAGCGCCGCTGCACAGGAACACCATGGCTGATGCAAGAAACACGATGCCGGTTCCTGCCATCGGCAGGGAAATGCCCCGCGATCCACTCAACATGTCGTAAAGCACATGAACCAGTGCCGCACCGGCCAGAATGAAAAGCGGAAATGACAGCATCGCGAACCAACGTAGGGGGCGGGAGGCAAACGTGGAGATGGTCTTGATCACCATCAGGTCCAGCAGCACTTTGTAGATGCGCGACAATCCGTACTTGGACTGGCCGTAGCGGCGTGCGTGGTGTCGTACCTTGATTTCGGCTACTCGCGGCCCCGCGATCGATGCCATCGCGGGACTGAACCGGTGCATTTCGGAGTACAACGGGATTTGTTTGATCAGCTCGGCACGAAATGCTTTGAGCGAGCAGCCATTGTCTTTGATCGGCACGCCAGTCACCTTGCCGATTAGCCAATTGGCGATTCGAGACGGTACTTTCCGAGAGATCAACTTGTCCTGGCGATTGAATCGCCAGCCGACCACGATGTCATAGCCTTCCGCGATTTTGTCCAGGAGCGCACCGATGTCTGCGGGATCGTTCTGCAGATCGCCGTCCATCGTCACCAGAACCTCGCCATTCGCGTGTTCGATCCCCGCAGCCATCGCGGGTGTCTGACCGTAGTTGCGGCGAAACTTCACGAGCTTCAGACGCGCATCGAAGCGGGCGATCTCTCGCACGATTGCGACAGTGTCATCCACGCTCCCGTCATCTACGAACACCATCTCGAATGAGCAGCCGAGCTCGCCTAACGCTTGCACGATTGCCGCGTAGAGCGGACGCACGCTTTCCTGCTCGTTGTACAACGGTACGATGACCGACACCCTCGGGCGCAGCTTCGCGGCTCCCGTGTCCGTAGCGGATGAGAGCGTTCTCGTTGTAACTCTTGCATCTTCCATCAGGACCTTCCGACGTTCTTACAACGTTCGCGGCAGCTGCTTGTCTATAACTCACCTATAACTCGCGGCGTGCCGCAGGAACCCGCGCCGCGCTTGACGGCTTTCCACCGACGTCACCTTGCGACACGCAGCGCTTGTTGGCACACGACCTGCAAAGGACAGGCCAACCTAATACGAACTGACTAGCGATTGAGGGCATGTGCGTGGAATTGCGTTGGTCGGGATTCGTCGGACTGAAGAAGGAGATGTGGATGTTCGTTCGTCAACTATTTGCCGCCTTGGTGTTGATGCTGGCGCTGCCCACGGTGCACGCGCAGCAATCCGGCTACATTGTGAAGCCGGGGGATGTGCTGGAAATCTCCGTGTGGAAAGAACCGGACTTGCAGCGTCAGGTGTTGGTGCGGCCCGACGGCGCGTTCTCATTTCCGCTCGTCGGCCAGGTCGATGCGCGCGGCAAGACTGTCACGGACTTGAACAAGACCGTCAGCGAACGCTTGAGTCGCTACATAGCCGACGCGGTGGTGACGATCTCCATTCAGCAAATCAACGGCAACAAGATCTACGTGCTGGGACAGGTGAACAAGCCTGGCGAGTTCATCGTGAATCCGAGCGTAAACGTGATGCAGGCGCTGAGTATGGCCGGCGGTATGACGCCGTTTGCTGCATCGAACGACATCATGGTGCTGCGCGGCCAAGGTAAATCGCAGACGGCGACGCCGTTTCGATATGCCGACGTCGTGCGCGGCAGAAATTTGGAACAGAACATAGAGCTCGTCGCGGGAGATATCGTTGTTGTACCGTAAAGCAGAAGCGGATAGGGGATGGCCGATAGGGGATAGTCGGAGCTCGCGCGCATCGCGCGTCTCTAGCTACAGCCTACGGCCTACGGTCCACGGTCTCATCGCGCTGCTCGCCTGCAGCAGCGCATCAGCAGCCAATTGGGAGATCGCACCGCGGATTCAGCTTGGTTATCGATACAACGATAACTATCGGTTGGAATTGCCGGGCGGCGAGATCGAGGTTTCGGGAGCCGAAGCGGATGCCGAAGTGACCTTCCGCACCGTCGATCCCCGCACTCGTGTGGAAATCACACCGCGCGTTCGCTCTACCTACTTCCCAGATGAGCGCTCGGAAGATTCGAACGACTATTTCCTCACGGGGCTGCTTCACGATGAGACGCCTCGCCGCAGGATGGGCGCGATCGCGGACATCTCCGAAGAAGATGTGGTGCGCAGTGAGTTGCCGAATTCAGAGATCGACGGCGGACTCGGCACGCCCGATGAGGGCGATTCCGGTCGCATCATCGAGCGCAATCGACGTGACATGATCCGCGTATCGCCGTACTTCTCTTACGATTTGTCGCAGCGCTTTCAGTTGGACTTGCGCGCTCGGTACATGGACGCGTCGTACGAGAGAAACATCGAGAACTTCCAGCAGGATTTCACCGAGGCAGGCTTCACTGCAGGGGCGGGAATCCGTCTGTCTCCTCGTTCGACGCTTTCGTTTCGGGGTGATGTCGCACAATACGAGACGACCATCGATGCGGATGCGTACGGTGCGCACATGGAATGGGGCACGGATTATTCCCCGACTTCCCACTTCTATATTCGCCTGGGCGCTCAGGAAACCAAGCCCGATGGTCGCGAGAGCGACACGAACGTGATCGCCGGCATCGGTGGTAACTGGGAAAGCCCGCGGAACCGATTGTTTTTGGACCTCACACGCAACGTTGGACCCGTGTCGGCGGGAACCATTGTCGAGCGTCACCAGTTGCGCTTTAGGTTGAATCACGACATTTCCGAGCGATTGACCACGGTGCTCGGCGCGCGCCTGAACCGTGATGAATCCATCGACTCGGCCAGCACTTACCCGACGCGCGAGTACGCGGCGGCGGAGGCTGGGCTGGAATGGCGTATTCAGCGTCAATTCGCGATCACGGCCACCTATAGCTACCGCTGGCAGGAGTATGAAGACGAGCCGTCCGACGCAAGCGCGAACGGGTTCCTCATCGGTATCGTGTATGAACCAAAGCGAGCAGATTAATCCATGAACATGCACGCTGCCCCGCATCCAGCTCCGGAAGCCGCGCCCGGATTCGGCGAATACTTCGGGATTCTGAAGAAGCGCGCGCGCCTTTTGCTGAGCATCGCGTTGCCGATCGCCGCATTGGGTGTCCTGCTCGCGATTGGTCTGCCGGACATCTATCGATCCTCAGGCCTGATCGAAATCGAGAAAGACCAAAATCTCCAGAACGTAGTCTCACGCCAGGATGAGGAAGCGCCGTACGCCGACGAATATGTGCAGAGCCTGAGCACCAAGGTTCTCAGCGATACGAATTTGAAGCGGTTGCTGCAAGAGCATCAGCTCTATGAGGATCAAGAAGATCTTCCTGCAATTCTCAAGCGATTACGTGGCGACATCGGCGTGAAGATCGTTACAGTGCCGATTTTGGATCCCAACACCGGTCGCGAGCGCGAGATCGTTAGCGCCTTCACCGTCGCCTACGACAATCGCGAACCGCAGCGTGCCCAGGTCGGCGCGAAGTGGCTCGTCGATTCCTTCCTGGAGGAGAATCGGCGCGATCGCCAAGGCCAGGCGGCCTCTGCAGCGAAGTTTTTCGCCAGCGAAGCCGAGCGGATGCGTAAGCACGTCTCGGAGCTCGAGAACCGCCTCGCCGATTTCAAGGAGAAAAACGCCGGCAAGTTGCCCGATCTGGCCGGGGTAAATCTCAATGTGATGGATCGCACCGAAACCGAGATCCAGAATTTAGAGTCACAGATGGCTGCCTTGCGCCGCGAGCGCGTTTTCTTGACTGCACAGTTGCAGCAAGCACGCACGACGGTGCCCGAAACGACGAACGTGCGCGCGCTGGAAGAAGAGTATCGGCGCAAGAGCATCTCATACGACGAAAGCCATCCGGACATGATCTCGCTGCGTCGCCAGATCGATCAGCTGCGTTCCGGAAACTCGATGGCGGGCATGTCGCTGCAGGGGCAATTGCAGTCACAGCGTGCGATCTTGAATGAAGCCCGCCAGCGCTATAGCGAGGACCATCCCGACATCCGCCGCATCATGCGCAACATTCAATCGCTCGAGGCTCGAATTGCTGCGGGCGAGACGATGGATCGCAGCGCACAGGCGGATTCGCCAGTGGCGATTCAGCTGCAGACGCAAATCAACGCGACCGATAGCCAATTGGCTGCGTTGCAGGCGCGGAGCTTTGAGTTGCGCACCAAACTCGCCGATCTGGAGAACCGCATCGATGCCGCACCCGGAGTGGAACGCGAGTTCCAAGGGGTCACGCGGGATTTGGCCAGCGCGCGTGCGAAGTACGAAGAGTTGTTGAAGCGCCAAATGGATGCGGAAGTGAGCGAAGCGGCAATCGCCGGCGGTACGGCGGACAAGTTCCGAGTCTCCTCGAATCCGACAACTCCGCGTGAGCCTGCGAAGCCAGCTCGATTGGCGATCTTCCTGGTTGGGCTTGTGTTGGCCGGAGCACTTGGCGTGAGCGCCGTGATCGCCGCACAGTTGTTTGATCAGAGCGTGCGAGGAGTCCGCGATATTCGCGACATTCTCAACGTCACGCCTCTGGCCGCGGTGCCCGTCATCGAGACCTCCGGCACGGCCGCGTTGCGCAAGCGGCAGGCGGCGGCATTTGTCGCGCGATCTGCGATCGGAATTGCGGTCATTTATTACGTCACGGCACATTTCCTGTTTTGACTATCGGTAAGCACGAGGGCACCGAATGAGCATCATTGAAGAAGCAGTCCGAAAAACTGCCGAGAAACATAACAGACTGGCAGCATCGGACCCCTCACTGAGCCGTTCGAGGATACGGCGCATGCCGACGCCGGCGCCGGTCGATACGTCGCAAGCCAGACACTTTCAAAGCGTCTCTCTCGACAGCAATGTTTTAGAAGAGAATCGCGTGCTACCGCGGATTACGGATCAGGCAGCGTTGCGCGCCTACAAAATCTTGCGCACGCGTGTGTTGCGCCGATTGGATGCTAACCAATGGCGCTCCTTTGCGGTCACCGGGGTGACGGCGGGGGAAGGCAAAACATTGACGGCGCTGAACCTCGCTCTGGCACTCGCACAGGACGTGAACACGTGGGTGTTCTTGGTTGACCTCGACCTGCAGCGCCCCCGTATCGCCCAGTACTTAGGGATGAGCGGTCTAAACGGCGAAAAAGGTCTGAGTGACTACCTTCTCGGCGATGCGACGATCGACAGCATCACCTATTCGCCGAACATCGAACGCTTCTCCGTCATCCCGAACTTTCAGCCTCTGACGCAATCCTCAGAGCTGCTGTCCTCGCCGCGCATGTTGGACTTGCTCAGATCATTGGAGAACGAAGCACCGCGACGCATCGTGGTATTCGACATGCCTCCCGTCCTCGCCTCCGACGACGTGCTAGCTTTTGCTCCACAGCTCGATGGGTTGTTGCTCGTCGTCGGCGAAGGCGCCACCAGCCGCGATTCGCTGCGCCGAGCGAAAGAAGTGTTGGCCGAGATGAATTTACTCGGCGTAGTGCTGAACCGCTCGGCCGAGCGGGACGACAATGCGTACTACTCGTACGCGCAGTCGCCGAGAACGTGATGAGAAGGGGGTAAGAATAGGGGGTAATGACTAGGGGGTAGGGGATAGCAAGAGAAGATGCGCTCGCGCCGCTCAGTCTTTCTTGCTACCCCCTACCCCCTAATCATTACCCCCTTTCTATGACACCCGTGCTGCTCGCCGCTCACCCCGCGTAGCGGTGAGCTCCGCGCGCAAATCCTCCCTCGACTGTCCACCGATCATCATTCGATACCACAGCTCCGCGTTGATCAGTAACCATAGGCGATTGCCGTGATCGTGGGAGCGCTTGACGTGCTCTTGAATGAGCTTGCGGATTTCCCGTTCATCCAGAATGCCGGCTCGAGCGAGATGAGAATCACGCAAGCACAGGTTGTATAGGCGCGAGTACTCTGATTGGAGAAGATAGGGCAGGGCGGATGAGAATCCTTGCTTTGGCCGATTGAGCCATTGGGCGGGCAGGTAGCGCATGGCGAGTTTGCGCTGGATATATCTCAACGTGCCGCCGCGCACCTTTAATGAGGTCGGTAATCGCGCAGCGAACTCCGCAAGCTTGTGGTCCATGAAGGGGCTGCGGGTTTCCAGCCCATGCGCCATGCAGATCCTGTCAGTGATCATCACAGGATGATTCGGTAACCGGACCATGCTGTCGGCATACAGCATGCGATCCAGATCATCGCCCGCGGCCCGTTCGTATGGCGCCCGGATCGCCGCTTCCGCATCGAGCCCTTTCGAGCATTCCGCGGCGACAGCGCCGTACAGCCGTTCGCGGCGTGCACGATCGAAATAGAAGTAGGTCAGACTTTCCGCATATCGCGCGCTGCCTGAATGAAACGATAGGTGATGGAGCCATCGCAGCTTGTGGCCGGCGCTCTTGTACCAGCCTGATTCGGGTATCAAGGAGAATGCAGGTTGCAACAGCCGGCGTCGCAGTGCTGCCGGCACCTTCCCATATTGGCCGGCGTAAAAGTGACCGTAGTATCTATCGTATCCGCCGAACAATTCATCGCCGCCATCCCCGCCGATCGCAACCTTCACGTGCCGGCGCGTGAATTGAGCCAAGTGCCAGGTACACAGCGATAGCGGATCGGACGGTTCGTCCAGTGCCCAGATCAGATCCGGCAAGTAGCCGCTGATCTGCGGGTGGATTTTCTCCTCATGATGATCGGTGCGGAACGCCTCGGCGACTCTTCTCGCCTGAGGTGCTTCGTCAAATTGCTCGTAGTCGATACCCATGGTGAACGTGGGTAACTTCTTGATGCCTAGATTCTTGCTGATCATCGCAACGATCAGGCTCGAATCCAGACCGCCACTCAAGAAAGCGCCGACCGGAACGTCCGCAACCATGTGCAGCCGCAACGTCTCCTGCACCGCGGCTTCCAGCTCATCCAACAATGCGTCTTCCGAAGCCCCACGCTTGGGTTCGTAAGATAGCGTCCAATAAGGCTCGATCAGCGGTGTCGCGCCGAATTCCAGTTTCAATACGTGACCGGGTGGCAACTTATGGATGCCCTCATACATCGTTAGCGGCGCATCGATGAGACGCAGGGCAAGGTATTGATCGAGTGCCGCAATATTCATTTGCGGACGTGCACGGGGATCTCGCGCGAGTAGCGCCTTGATCTCGGATGCGCACGCGAAGCCGCGCGAGTCGAACTGATAAAACAAGGGCTTCTGGCCAAGATGGTCGCGTGCCGCAAGCAATCGTTTACTGCGGCCATCCCAAAGGACGAAAGCGAACATGCCACGCAGATGCTTGAACAAGCTATCGCCGTAACGTTCGTACAGCGCAATGATCAACTCGCAGTCACTGTTCGTCAGAAATGTGTGCCCAAGACGCTCCAGGTCTTGTCGCAGCTCGCGATAATTGTAGATCTCGCCGTTCGCGACTAGCTGGATCTGTCCGTCACGGTTCTTGAGCGGTTGAGTGCCGCCCTCCAAGTCGATGATGGATAGACGTCGATGTCCGAGCGTGACGTACGGATCGTGAAACATGCCCTCCCCATCGGGGCCGCGATGCTGCAAAGAATCCAGCATGCGGCGCATCTCGATATGACGATTGGGGTCAGGCGTAAGGAGGGCTGCGATTCCGCACATGATCTAAAGAGAAGCGGATAGCGGATGGCGGATAGGGGATAGCAAGAGTGAAATCCGCCTATGAGCGTAAGATCGAGCTTCGATGCAATCCGGCGACCTTGGCCGGATCAGGACGAGGAGATTGCGCGGCGGGTGCCGTTGGCATGAGCGTGTCGCGAGATGACATCGTTGAAGATCTCTTCGTATCGGGCTGCACAGGTATCGATGAAAAACTGTTCGACGCGAGCTAAGTTCCGCCGACCATAGTCCATTCGTGTACCTGCGTCCGAATGCAGCGCGAGCAACGCCTGCTTGAATTTATCTTGGTCGTTCAGAGGCACGACATAACCCGTCTCGCCGGTCTTCAAGAAATCCGTCTGCCCGCCGCGGTCATAGCAAACAACCGGCAGTCCCTGCGCCATGGCCTCAAGATAAACCAGGCCGAAGCCCTCGTGCTGGCTCGTCGACACGAACGCATCCGCAATGCTCAACGCGGCGTATTTTCTCTCTTCCGACACTTGTCCCAGCAGATGCACGCGCTCTGCGACACCCAGATTTCGCGCGCGCTCAACGATAGCGTCGGCATCCGGCCCATCCCCCACGATTAGCAAATGAGCATTCGCAAGTCTCGTCGCGGCGAACACGTCGATGAGCTGCGTCGTCGCCTTGCGAGCGACGAGCCGACCAATCGTGATCATCACGAATGCATCGCCTGGAAGGCCGAAGGCCGCCCGTGTCGAGCGTTCAGTCGGCGGGGGACGTTCTATGCCCAGCGGAATCAGCTCTACAGGCCGATCCACGCCATAGATACTCGATACGTGGCGCACCGTGTCGCGCGATTGTCCGACGATCGCGTCGGCGGCGCGCAATAGCCATCGCACTGCCGCGCGCATCGGTGCATGACGATGAGGAGAGCTCCCTTTACTCGGATCGAACAAGTCCCCGCCGTGCACGGATAAGACGTTCGGCACGCCGGAGGTTTTGGACAACGCGTGGCCCAACGGGCCGGTAGGCACGGCGAAATGTGTATTGATGACATCGAAGCTCGCCTGCCGTGCGAGTTTTGCGCCGCGGAGGAACCCTGTGGGCAAATAGGCGAACATCGAAGGAAAGTTCGCGACCGCCAACTGGCGGCGGAAGAAAACGGGCACGCGAACCACTCGAACGTTACTTTCGATCTCCTCCGCGGCAAGCTCTCCCGCCCGCGACGTCAAGACAGTCACTTCGTGCCGCCGCGCCAGGTGCCGAGCCAACGCAGCCATCACGACGCCGCCGCCGCCACCCAAAGGTGGATACTCGTAGTTGCAAAAAAGGATTCGCATATCGCGTAGAAGGAGCAAGAATGATGCCGGATGGAGCGGGTTGACGGTTGACCGTTTGACGGCCAGAACAGGATGCCTTGGCTTTGCTTCTGGCTGCCAACGGTCAACCGTCAACTGGCAACCATGCGTACATGGAACCATCCGCCTGTTACCCGAATTTACACTGTCTGTTGTCGGTCTTTGTCCGAGGTCTGCGATTATGAACGTTCAGCCGCTGCGTCCAGAGTTTGCGTCGCGCCGTCGATTAGCGGCGAAATTGGAGCCTTTCGATTCATATTGGCAGGCGCCCAAAGATATCGACAGCGGCTACAGCTCGTTTGCGGCGTATTACCGCGCTAACTATTTGCCGCATTTACCCGCCGATAAGAGCGCGCGGATTTTAGTGGTCAGTTGCGGGCCAGGTTATCTTTTGAATGTGCTCGCGAACTGCGGTTATCAGTCGGTGGTTGGAATCGATTCCGATCCGGCAAAAGTCGAGCACGGACGTAAGCGCGGTTTGCCGTGCGAAGTGGCTGAAGCCTTCCCCTACCTCTCGGGCAAGCGCGGCGAATTCGACGTGATCATTCCGGAACAAGAGCTCAACCACCTTACGCACGATGAGACCATCGAATTTCTACAGCTATGCCATGCAGCGCTCAAGCCGGGCGGACGCGTCATTGTCTACGCGATGAATGGCGCAAACCCTTTCGTCGGTGCTGAAAATCTTGCTCATAACATCGATCACTTCTACATCGTCACCGAATACAGCCTCGGCCAACTGCTCGAGCTCGGCGGCTTCAAAGACGTGAAACCCTTCGCACTGAAGCTCTACGTGTTCTGGAAAAACCCGTTGAACTACGTCGGCCTCGCCGTCACCACACTGATGGAATTCACCATGCGCATCATCTTCATGCTTTACGGCAAGAAGGTAAAAGTACTGAGCAAGAAAGTGGCGGCAGTGGCGGTCAAGAATTGAAGGCGATAGGGGATAGGCGATAGGGGATAGGGGATAGCAGACAACGAAGCCTAGACCATTACCACACTCTTACTATCCCCTATCCCCTATCCCCTATCCCCTATCCCCAATCGCCGTCTCTCTTCAAACCACATCTCTTATCGTAGCCTCCACT
>JAICPY010000161.1 GCA_025929585.1 Steroidobacter sp. | reverse complement strand
GAAGGCTCGTCCTTCAGCCATCGCATCGACACGCTTCAGCTCGGGATCGCCCCATATGAACATGACTACGAGACGCTCGCGGTCTGGTTCGTCGTTCAGGCGCGCAACTACACAGGCGAGATTTTCGACGGAACGGAGTGGGCGGGCTTGATCCGGCTGTTCAAGCACAACGCTTGGTTTGAAGCAGGCCTCACCCGTGAGGGCAAGGTACAAGCCATGCTCATGTTCAATTTCTAGGTGCCCTATGAAGAATTTCAAACTGCTGATCTCGCTTTCCATCTTGTTCGCTGCAAGTTCTCACGCCGCAACGATCGAAATGACCGTGAATGGATTGGTGTGTGGGTTTTGTGCGCAAGGTATCGAGAAGACGCTTCGTAAGCACCAGGCAACAGCAGATGTGCTTGTGAGCTTGGAGAATCGACTGGTGGCGATTGCCACCAAGGAAGGCACCGATATTTCCGACGCGGAGCTGAAGGAGGCTCTGACGAATGCCGGCTACGACGTCAAGACGATCACCCGCACCGATAACTCGCTCGAGGCATTGCGTGCCAAGTTCAAGGCAACGAGATGAAGAATACTTTGAAGCGTACGTTCGGAGCTTCGCTGGCCGCGCTGCTGGCGAGCTCCGCAACGCTGGTCTGCTGTGTACTGCCAGCAGTGATGGTGTCGCTCGGCGCTGGCGCGGTTCTCGTTGGGCTGATCTCCGCAGTGCCGCAGCTAGTCTGGTTGAGTGAACACAAGGTACTGGTGTTCGGGACGGCGGGAGTGATGCTGCTCCTCAGCGGCATCATGCTTGTCAAGGCAATACGCCTTCCTTGTCCCATCGATCCCAGAGGAGCGAAGGCGTGCCGCAGGTTGAGGAAGTTTAGCGTCGGGCTCTTTTCTGCTGGCTTCGTTACCTATGTGGTAGCTGTGGGCTTCGTGCTTGTGGCGATTCTTCACTAGCTAAGGCAGTCCCGACATCGGTATCCCGTCTCTTGTCTTTAGGTCAGCGCGACGTCCACCAGCGCCTGTGTATGAAGGGCTGTCGTGTCGTAGACGGGGAGGGCGACACTGCCGGGTTGGATCAGCATGCAAATTTCCGTGCAGCCCAGAATGACGCTGTCTGCGCCGTCCAACGCTGCGCTCGCTACAAGCTGTTCAGCCGCTTGTCTTGATTGATCCGTGACGATGCCTTTGCACAGCTCATCGAAGATGATCGTATGTAGCTCGATGCGCCTCTGTGCAGGTGGCACCAGCGCGCGGAAGTTTCCAGTTTCGAGCCGCTCGAGAAAGAATCGATCTTCCATGGTGAAGCGCGTCCCGAGCAGCAATGGACGCGTTCGACCATCCGCGCGAAGTGCCTGGATCAGCGGATCGACGATGTGCAAGAACGGTACGCTGATTGCTGCGGCGAGCTGCGGCGCGCACTTGTGCATCGTGTTCGTCGTGAGCGCGATGATGTCTGCGCCAGCGCGCTCGAGGATTCGAGCTTCTGCGGCGAGTTGCTCGCCTGCTTCCTGCCAGCGTGCTTCGCGTTGCATTACTGCGATCGGCGCGAAGTCTAATGAGGACAACAACAACCGAGCAGAATGTAGACCGCCAAGGCGTTGTTGTACGCCGCGGTTCAAGTGCTCGTAATACAGCCGAGTGCTTTCCCAGCTCATGCCGCCGATCAGGCCGATTGTTTTCATAATGGCGAGTAGCGCTTGCTAAGCATTCGTCGACTCACAAATCACGAGTCACTAATCACTTCCCTTGCAGCTCATTGAACATGAACCGCTTCGCGAGCGGGATGCACTCGGGGCAGAGCCGGGTATCGGCGGGATCGTTGTGCTCGGCGTCTCTTATTATATGGAGCTCGCTGACCAGCCCCACTTTCGATGCATGCTCGTGGATGGGAACTGAGCCGTGAAGCCCTGTGTCCGTCGACCCCATGACGACGATCTGATCGCGATCGCCATGGATGCTGATGAGGGGCGGTTCACCCTTCTCGATCATCCCCAGATCCGCAACGAGGCCGGATAAGTTGATGACGCCGCGAATCGCGAACGGCAGCTTCTCTCCCTCACCGTCGAGGCCGCCATACTTTTGCAGGGACTGCGTGGTGAGCTCGGGGACCTTGTCGTTGGAGTCCAGATACGCAACGTACATCGATGTGATCGCGCCGGCGGAATGCCCACCGATAAAGATCTTCTCGGGGTCGATGCGAAAGCGATTCTTTCCGCCTGCGTCTTTGACGAAGTAGCGGATCGCGGACTTCTGGTCCGAGAAGGCTTTGGCCAGCGCGTTGGAGAAAGTTGCGGGCGAGTTGATGTCTTTGGATAACCGGTAGCGATTGATAGCGACGACGTAGCCCGTTCTTGCGAGATCCGCGCCGACGTCATCCATCCAAAAATCTTCGTGCTGCATGAACGCGCCCCCGGGCGTGATGATGACGAGGGGCCGCTTTGCCTCCTTGTCTGCCTTCGGCTCGAACACGCGCAGCGTGAGTTTCTCGAGCTGACCGGAAGCATCATTGACCCGCTCGGCGAATACGATGTCACCGGTGCGAACGTGATCATCGAATACTTGATTCAGATAACGTCGGCCGGGCACCTCATCTGCGAACGTGGGAAGGGCAGCGCTCACGACCAAACCACCGATCAACAATCGAGCAAGCATCGCAACGTGGCTCATCCGAGATACTCCAAAGCTAGGGTGCGCGGGCGGCAGTTATAACATGCACAACGCGGCGCCTGCGCACGCTGACGGTGCCGGGTTTGCGTTATCTGCCATTTTGATCAGACGCAATCTGCGGACGGATGTTTACGATCAATCCACTCGCACAAATCATATACGTCAAACGTGGCACCAATCGCGGCGGCACCCATCGCCTCATTGCCGTTAGAATCAACGTTTCCCCATTGAACGAGCTAGATGCCCATGAATCGTGCCCTCGCCATCCTGTTCTTGTTGTTCTCCTACGTGGCCGTCGCAGAGGAGGTCAATGAGGCATCCGCGAAGCCCGCTGTGTTCGACATACACGTGCATTTGCGTGAAGGCGAGGCTTCGCTGCGCGAGTACAAGGCCGATGTTGCGTCGGCCGACATCGAGCTGGCGGGTCTGGGTGCGATGTGGTTCGGCGGGTCGCACCAGGCGTTGGCAGGTAAGCCGGAGGATGTGCGGAAACGCAACGACGCGCTGATCGCATTGGCGAAGAAGCACTCTGAGGTGCTAGCGATCGCGACCGTGCATCCTTATGACGGCCAAGCGGCTCTCGATGAGCTCGCGCGGATCGCGGCTCACGGTGTGAAGGTGCTCAAGATTCATGCTCATACACAGAAGTTCGACGTAACGGATCCGCGCGTGCTCGCGCTGGTACGCAAAGCAGGCGAGTTGGGCGTAGTCGTGCTGATGGACAATGCCAATATTCTCCCCGGGGACAGCGAGAACTTGTTCAACTTGGCGGCACAGGCGCCGAAGACCAAGTTCGTTTTCGCGCACATCGGCGGCTCGAACTTCCGGTTCTGGAACATTCTGGTCCTCGCGCGCACCGCCGATGGATTCGGTATGGACAACGTTTACTTCGACATTTCGGGGACCGTGCTGCTCGCGGCAGATAGTCCGATCGAGGAAGAGTTCATCTGGACCTTGCGCAACGTCGGCATCGACAAAGTCATCTTAGGCTCAGATTACCCGCAGATCTCGCTGGCTCGCACGATGGCAGCCTTCGAGAAGATCGACCTCACCGAGGAAGAGAAGACGAAGATCCGTGAAGGCAATGCGCGCAGGTTGTTCGGGAGGTAGGGCGTGTTCTCGATACGGCTGAGTGCGCAAGGCGAACTTACAACTGCGATGTCGAAGGAGCCTGCATTCGCGGTTCGGACTGAAGTCCGACCTGCGTAGATTCGAAACACGCCGGCTTGAAGTGAGCTACGCGCCAATAACGCGACCTTCTCGGACGCGCACCTGAGTCATGGCGATGCCCAGCTCTTCCTCATACCGACGCACCAGCCGAGCTTCCGCATCAGTGAATAGCGATATTGCTGTACCTTTCACTCCCGCGCGCCCAGTGCGTCCGACGCGATGTAGATAAGTCTTGCTAAGGGTGGGCGCGTCTAGATTGAACACGTGACTCACGCCGAGAATGTCGAGCCCGCGGGCGGCGAGGTCCGATGCGACGAGCACGCGAATTGCGCCGCTGCGAATCCCATCCATTGCCTGCTTGCGGTCAACTTTGTTGAGGGCAGCATTCAGATCGGCGACCGAGATCTTGTGATGATCGAGGCGAGAGGCGATCCGTTCTGCAACATCGTTTCGATGCACGAAGACGATTGAACGCTCGGCTTGCGTTGCATGAATCAGCTTGCGCAGCTCATCGGGCTTGTCGCGCTCTTCGCAGATCAGATAAAGATGCTCGATGTCGTTGTTCACGGCAGCCGCGCCGGCCTCGATCATCACCGCATCGGGAGACAGGAGCGTCATCGTCTCGCGCGTCTGCGATTCGATTGTTGCGGAAGCGAAGATCAACTGACGGTTGGCGGGCGCTGATTTCACGATCTTCCGGATGGCATCAATGCTCTCATCGTGCAATAGCCGATCCGCTTCGTCGATGACGATCGTGCGAACGTGTGCTGTCTTGAGCTTGCCGCGCTCGCTCAATTCATTGATCCGGCCTGGGGAGCCCACGACTACATGCGGCTTGCCTTTGAGCTTTTCGATCTGGCGATCCGTCGACGTGCCGCCGATCAGCAGCACCGAGCGAATCGGCCGTCCCGAGTTGACGGCGAGCTCACAGGCTTGGCGATGAATTTGAATCGCTAACTCGTGCGTCGGCGCAGCGATCACGATCTGCGTCGCTGCTTGGGCGCTATCGATACGCATGAAGGCGGGGAGCAGATACGCAAGCGTCTTGCCGGTTCCGGTTTCCGCATGCAAGTACGCATCCTGTCCCGATAGCAATACCGGCACCGCCGCGCGCTGAATCGATGTGGGAACGGTGATCTGCTGCTTCGCGAGTGCGGCGATGAGATCGGGCGATAGCTGTAGATCGGTGAACGTCATGAAATCTCGTGCTGCATTCTCGATGCCGAGCCAGGAAACCGGGATCGCTGCCAATCCCGGCCCCGGATCATCCTGAGCATAGGCGGGTCGTGACCCGCGGGTCGCGGGTAGGAAGAGCAGAGGGTTCCAGTTTCTGTCTTCTGACTACCCGCGAGTCACGAGTCACTACTCACGCCGCGCCGAGAATCACTCAGTTCGGTAGACGCCATCGTAACGGTGCGGTCGCTTCGTCGCTTCCCTTCGCAAAGCCGCAGGCAATAGAGCATCCGGGAAATCCTGGTAGCACACAGGACGCAGGAATCGTTCGATCGCAAGCGTGCCCACCGACGTACTTCGGCTATCTGAAGTAGCGGGGAAGGGGCCGCCGTGCACCATCGCATGCGAAACCTCCACGCCAGTGGGCCAGCCGTTCGCAAGTACGCGACCGGCTTTCCGCTCCAGTGTCGGCACGAGTCGAGATGCAAGCGGCAGATCATCTTCAGTGAGATGGATCGTCGCGGTGAGCTGACCTTCGAGATGCTCGAGAGTGTCGAGTAGCTGTTTCTCACTCGTGCAGCGAACCACCATGGACGATGCACCGAAGACTTCTTCGGTGACTTCGGGATGTTTTACGACATCTTCCGCAGCAATCGAGAACAGCGCGCCGCGGCCGCAATGCATACCTGTGCTTTCAGCACCGCGTGCTAGTGCCTTCACGCGGGCGTGGCCCAAGAGCTTCTCGACACCTTTTTCGTAAGCTGCATGAATGCCTGCAGTAAGCATCGTTGCGGGAGGGACTTGTCCGAGCGCGGCCGAGGCTGATGCGATGAAGGTATCGAGGCCCGGACCTTCCATCGCGATGACGAATCCTGGATTCGTACAGAACTGACCCACGCCCATAGTCAGCGAGTTCACGAACTCCTTGCCCAACACTTCCGCGCGAGTCGACAGCGCGCCTGGCAACAACACCACAGGGTTGATGCTGCTCATCTCGGCGTAGACCGGGATCGGTTCTGGACGTTCGTTCGCGATCTTGATTAGCGCAAGGCCGCCAGCGCGCGAACCGGTGAAACCGACAGCTTTCACATATGGATGCGCAACGAGTCCGGCGCCGAGCGCGCGTGAGTTGCCGTTGAGCAGCGAGAACACGCCTTCGGGCAACTGGCAGATTTTCACTGCTGCGGTCAGTGCCTGGGCAACCAAATCACTGGTACCTGGATGTGCCGAATGTCCTTTGACGATCACCGGACATCCCGCGGCAAGCGCTGCGGCCGTGTCGCCGCCAGCGACGGAGAACGCCAAAGGAAAATTGCTGGCGCCGAACACCACGACGGGCCCAAGCGGAATCTTGCGCAAGCGCAGATCGGAGCGGGGGAGGGGCTTGCGATCGGGCATGGCCGGATCGATGCGGATGCCCATCCACCCACCGGCGCGAACTTCATTAGCGAATAGACGCAGTTGCCCTACGGTACGTCCGCGTTCTCCCGTGAGACGCGCAAGGGGAAGACCGGATTCGGCGTGTGCGCGTTCGAGCAATTCATCGCCCAAGGCCATGATTTGATCGGCGGCGGTCTCGAGAAAACGAGCTCGCAACTCGAGATCGAGCTCTCGGTAGGTGTGGAAGGCAGACCATGCAAGGCTGCAGGCTCGCTCGATTTCCTCAGGTCCGGCGGCGCTGAAACCCGGCTCGAGTTTCTGGCCAGTGGCGGGACTGGTGGCAAAGATGGTTTCTGACTTCTTAACTCTCTGCGAGCCGATGAATAGATCTCCGGACACGGGCATGAATAATCTCCAACTTGATGGACTAGATTGATATCCCACCTTATTGCACTAAGGCGCGGATAGGAAGGCTCTGGTGACCGAGGGCACTCGGGGACGCAGCGGGAGCGATTATACAAGCGGTGGACCGGCACCCTTCGCTCGAATCGAAAACCAGATAGCTATCTTCGCGCGGGTGCTCCCGCGTGCCTTTAGGAAATCGGGCTCGAGCCGAGCCGATCCGTTTCTGTATCGCGCTGCGGCGCGGTCAGACTCATGAGACACAGAAGCGTGTTGATCAAGAGACAAACACTTTGCGCTAATGGCACCCATCTCTTCAGATCTAGGAGGTCGACCGCGAAGATGCACGCGAAGAACAAGGCGCAGACGATGCAGCCGTAGACGGTGGCCCTCACTCTCACACCTATTGTGTGCACCCGACTCGAGTGCGTCTCGAGCGGATTGCTCTTCTTGCCGTATAGCGCCCGGTACACGACGAATGCTTGTGATGCGTAGACCAGCGTCAAGACGCCGATCAGGGCAAATCCCGGAAGCGGCTCCGGTTGGATATAGAGCACGAACGCGGTAAACAGGAAATAGCTGGCGATGGCGAAGAACACCATAAAGGGCGAGATGAAATCGAAAAGCCCGCGGCGTTCTAAGGTGGCTTTCCGCTTCGCTTCGAGCAGCGAGTGCTTGTGCGTCTTGTTGAATCTGAATCCGATCCACGTAACAAGAACCTGCGGCAACATCTGGATCGCGAAATACACGCTGATCAGAACGATCACGAAACTCTCGTCCCAGTTCGGGTGCCGCATGTAGTTGATCAACCATCCCAGGAGCAAAACGCCGAGCACCGCGATGCCTGTGTTTGCTGTGCGATATCGAGTCAAGAAATGCTCTGTAGCAACACTGAGATCGACACCTGGATAGAGCTGTGCGAGGCGTTCGGTGGGCAAGCTCGACGCTTGCACTCGAACATATCTGCCGAACCGGGCCGAATAGAGCACTGACATTGCCAGTACCTGTACCGTGAACACCGCAAGGAACGCATAGACTTCGATCATGACGGCCTCACTTTGTCGGCGATTGCCGGCTAATCGCGCCGGCGAACGCGTTGCGGATTTCTGAATCGGTCACACCTGCCTCGCGCAACTCGCCGATCGTTTCGCTGAGCTTGCGCAGCGTCCACTCCTGCAGGTTGAACTTGCAGTTCGCTTTGGCTTTCGGGTGAACATAGGTACCGCGGTAACCCTTGGCTTCGATGATCGAATCCCGTTCCAGCAGCTTGTAAGCCTTCGCCACGGTCTTGCTGTTGAGCTCCAGATCGTTGGCGAGCTGGCGAATCGAAGGCAGCGCGTCACCCGGCTTCAAAACGCCGGCCGTGACCGCAGCTTTGATCTGCTCGATGAGCTGTTCGAACTGAGGGACGGGATTGTCGATGTCGATGGTGATTTCCATCGGCGGATTCACTCAATTGTACCACTTGTGCCCATGGTACAAGTGGCCGAAGAGAATTGCAACCTCAGTCGCGTTGCGCAGCGGGATCATCGACCGCTTGAGTACTCCGTACTCGTCTTCCGATCAAAGGCGTCGAATACCATCCGATGCATTGTCCGATGCATTGGATGTGCGGTGTTGCATCTCAGTGGCTTGAATGCGCCGACGTGATCGCGTCGAACGTCGTTTACAAGAACGCTGTTACGACTAGCAAAGCCGCTGCGATGGCGACGGCATCCTCCAGCAACGCAGCAGGGCGATCATTGCCGAACTTTCTTGCAAGCGCGGCGCGCGCAGCGCGACCGCCGAGCGTACCGATCACTGCGCCGACCGCGCCGAGAACTGCGCCAATGACGAGCGATCCGGCAGCGATACCGAGCGCCGCACCCGTCAAGGTACCGGACAAAATCCGCGTCCCGAACTGGATCGGTACGGTGCGACTCGGGGTTGAAGGCAACTGATCGGTGATCAGTTCTGCGACGGCAAGCACGGTGATGACCCAAGGAGTCCAGGTGTAGCCCATGAAAGCCAGAAAGCTTCCATCAAGCTTCAGCCAGCCGAGATAGGCGGCCCAGCTGACTGCAGCCGGAGCAGTCATGGCGCGCAAGCCTGCCACGACTCCAATCGAAAGGGAGAGCAGGTAAATCATAGGCAAGGCTGCGATTGCGAAGCCACATGGGGGATGTGGCGCCCTTGTCCGTCGCTGAG
>JAICPY010000069.1 GCA_025929585.1 Steroidobacter sp. | reverse complement strand
CACAAGAAAGCGAAGTAGGGGTGGAAAGACCTGAGGAACTTGAAGAACGTAGTGAACGTGTAGAGGTGTACACGCGTGGACGTGTAAAGCCGGAGTGACGCTGTTATAGCGATTCTTGTTCCCACACACCTCTACACCTCACACGTCTAACACCTCCGTACCATGCCCAACCGCGAACTCGCCCGATTGCGTGATGAACTGCTCGATTTGCAGTTCAAGCTTCGGCAGTCGAGTAAGGGAGCGTTGGCACTGATTGTCACGGGCGCGCCGGCGGCGGGACGCAGCGAGACGATCAACGAGCTGCTGAGCTGGTTGGATCCAAAATACATTCGTGTGCATGCGTTCGGCGTCCCGGACGTTGCGGAACGTCGGCGTCCGCCCATGTGGCGCTACTGGCAAACCTTGCCGATGCGCGGTCGCATGGTTTTCTACTTCGCCGGTTGGTATGCGGATCTCATCGACGAGGCCCGATTCACGAAGCGAGGGGGTGCACCCTCAACGAAGAGGATGATCGACCGTATTCGTCAGCTCGAATCGATGCTCGTGGCGGATGGCATCGAGATTCTAAAGGTGCATCTGCAACTCGATCGCGAAACTCAGCGCGAGCGCCTCAAGCGGCTGAGTGCAGATAAGCTCACGCGTTGGCGAGTCACCGCTGAAGATCGCTGGTTCGCGAAGCACCCTGATCGCGCGAAGCGTATTGCTGCTCGCTATATCAAGGCCACCTCACATTCCACATCGCCTTGGCAGGTGATCGAGGGCGCGGATGAAACGGCCCGCATGATCGAAGTCGCGAAGCGGCTTAAGGCTGCGTTGCGCAAAGCCATACAGCCTGCTGCGCTAGCGGACGCCGAATTGATGCCGGTGTCGTCTTCGCGACGAGTCAATCCGACGAAGAAGGCGGTCAAGCTCGAAGACGAGCGATATGAACGTGAGCTCGAATCTCTTCAAGGACGTCTCGCGCTACTCGTGAGAAAGGCGCGCTTCAAAAAGCATGCACTCGTGCTGGCATTCGAAGGGATGGATGCGGCGGGGAAGGGCGGCGCGATTCGTCGACTCACGCAGGCACTCGACGCACGCCAATATCAAGTCGTTCCCATCTCTGCGCCCGCCGCTGAAGAGGCGGCGCATCCCTATCTTTGGCGATTCTGGAAACACGTGCCTGAGTGCGGTGAGATCACGATATTCGATCGTTCTTGGTATGGCCGCGTGCTGGTCGAACGAGTCAGGGGTTTCACGCCGGAGCGCGACTGGATGCGAGCGTACGGTGAGATCCAAGAATTCGAATGCCAGCTCGCGGAATTCGGAATCGTCGTCGCCAAATTCTGGCTGTCCGTGAGCGAAGCGGAGCAGCTGAAGCGGTTCAAGGCTCGCGAAGAGGATCCGTTGAAGCGCTTCAAGGTCGATCCAGAGGATTGGAAGAATCGCGACCTCCACGATGCCTATCGAGTCGCCGCGGACGAGATGATCGAGCGCACACACCGCCGTGACGCGCCGTGGTTCGTCATCGATGCGGACGAGAAGAAGCACGCTCGATTGGAAGTGCTGAAGGCGGTGTGCTCGGAGATCGAGCGGAGGCTAGGGAAGAAGTAATCCGTGATCTGTGACTGGCGGTTCGTCAGATCCGAAGCGCTGTTCGTCACTCTTCCACTCGCCAGCCGTGTTCCCGCGATTCGTGGGTTTCAGGGGACGTTCCTCGTCTTCGAGGAATGTCCCCATCAGAAGAAGAAGGGGACACTCCTCGAGGAACGAGGAAGGTCCCCCGAAGAGCCGCCGTCTTCGCTCTTACTATCCGCGACCCGCGAGTCACGCAGCACTAGCGAGACCGGCCTCGCGACACTCCGATCACGAACACCACGTCTGGGGATTGCTCGACTGCAATGTCTTCGCTAACACCAATGCTCAGCATCCACTCTGGCGTGATCGCGTAACGTCCGCCGACGGTCAATACCAAAGCGTCGCTGAAAAAATCCAACTCGCTGTCGTCGAACACGCGCGTGTGAGCATCGAGTTGCAATGCGAGCTCGATCGAGCGAGTTGCCTGCCAAGCCAGTCCCGTGTGTCCGCTCCATACTAAATCTCGCTGCTGGTGCGGCAGCAAGTTGCCTTGGTCTAACCAGGTTACCGCGCCCTGAGCAGACAGGGACCAATCTTGGCTGAAGCGATGTTCCGCCGCGAGTATCGCGGAGATTTCGACAGCATCGTTGGTGAGGAACCAATGATCCTCGCCGGTGGGTAGATCGATAGTGACCACGGTGCGAGCTGCAGAAGTGGCAGAGGCGAGCAACTCATAGCCGACGAAGAGCGTCGCATCCGCAATACCGCGTTGGCTGTGCCGCTCATCTATCATCGATGTAGCGCTCGCGTAGCGCACGAGCAAGCGATCTTGCGGCTGCAGAGGTCTTGCGCCTTCCGGAAGGCCGAACCACTCATGCCAGTTGTCGATAAAACCGTCCAGCGATCCACCGCTCATGTCTCGGTACGGCAGCTGAAGGCCGACGGACCATCGATCTGCCACACGCCGCTCAATGGACACTCTTAGCTCACGAGTTTCAGCATCGACGATCAACAGTTCATCGCTCGCGCTCTGGAGGAGCGCTGTGCTGCCCCAGTTCAAATCCGCGGCAAAGGCCCAGCTACCTTCCGGATTGCGGGCCGACAGGGTTACCGGAATTCCGGTGGCGGCTAGAAACGGGTTCTGGTCTCGCGTCGACAGTGGAGCGGCCTCTGCCGCCAGCGCAATCAGCAGAAGCGTACCGATGCTGGCGGATGGCCTCGCAAGGCCACGCAAGGATAGTCCTAAACAAGACCAACGAGATTCAATCCCGCCGAGTGAGGATCGCACTGCGCCGTAACGCACGGGAGGTTCGGCGATGCGGATCAGAACCAGATCGAAACGAATGCCTGGATGACATTCGCGCCAAATGTATAGAGCGGCTCAGTGCCGGCAGGCAGCAGTTGATCGGGTTCGAGATTCAAGGAATTACCGGTCTGACCGTAACGTGCGTCACGGAAATCTTCGTAATCGAACTCCAATCGATCGTAGAACAGGCTTGCGGAACCCTTCTTCACGAAACCCCAGCCAGTGCGGGCGAACTCGTAGGTCGCCCCAATGCGCAGGCGATGACTGGTGAAGGTCGAAAGCTCCTTGTCGCGCGCCATGAAATTCTGTTCATCGACACGCTCGAACAAATCGCTATAGAAGTCGGCATGATTCTGCGAGTAATTGCGATAGCCAACTTCGAAGATCCAGGGCCCCATTGGATGGGTATAACCGAGCTCGAAGGTGTCGGCGCGAATGCCCCAAGTATCGGTGAAGAAGCGATAGCCGCCGTTCAACGCCGCTCTATACGGCAGAAAGTATTTGGCGTTCAGCGCGACTGCATTGCTGGTGCGCGTGCGAGGATAAATTTCTTGCTCGAGTGCACAGCGCTGATCGTTCGAAGGATCGACGTAGCGGAACGAACGATATGGATTGTTGAGGAAGCCTTCGTCGGTGATGACTTCAAGCCCGAGCGTCGCGATGATCGTCTTCGTCAGAATCTGCGATACGCCGACGCGATAACTCCAGCGATCGATGTCTTCCTCGAATGCGGCGTCCGTGGAATTGCGCACCACGTCGGCGCCTTTCGAGAAACCCATGGTGACCGTCGTCAGGTCGCCGAACAGATCCTGGCTGATGCCGAAGGACGCGGTTTCGGCTTCGTAATCGTTCTCTTCCGAGCTCGTGTAACTCAGGCTGTATGTTGTCTTGCCGCGTAGATACTCAAATCCCAAACCGTATTGATCGCGCTCTTCTTTGTATTCACTCGCACCGCTAACTTCGACATCGATCGATGCGCTCGTCACCATATCCATGTAGTAGTTCGCGCTGACGGAGTATTTCTCCGCCATCTTCTTGCGGACCAGCACGGAAGGACCATGAATCGTAACGCCGCCGCCGTCGTAGCGGTGATACAGAACGTCGGCCCGATCTTCAGGTAACACACCTGCGGACGCGCTGAGGGGAACACCGAAAGTGAAAACGAAAACAAGGACGAGGAGGTGAACGGCGGACGGTCCACGCGGGATTCCCTTCGGTCTCGGACGGCGGACGGTGACAGAGCGCGATTCATGCGCGTGTCTGTGCTGGCCGCAGCCCCCAACCTGCAGTTCCCGGCCCTTCTTCATATCTAGTTGCATCCGCAGCCGCCGCCGGCACTGCCTAGTGCGCCACGGGCACCTTCGCGAGCTTCGAAAACGTGGTGCATGTAGGAGGTAGAGATGGGGTGGGGATCGAACGACATGATCGGATCGGCGAGCTGTTGCCTCTCGTAAGGCTTCACCCAAGGTTCGATGTTGCCGCAGCCGGAAAGGGCGAGTGTGGCCAGCAAGATGGCTCCAAGAAGCCCCCTCCCTAACCCTCCCCGGTGCGAAGACGCACAAGGGAGGGGACTCGGAGAAAGAATCCGGTCACCATCCGCTATCCCCCATCCGCTATCCGCTTCCACGCTCTTATTCCTTCAGCAGTGCTCGAATCTGATTGAGATACTCGCCTTCATCGCCGGCCTTGTAGCCGCGGTGCAAGTAACGCACGTTGCCTTTGCGATCGATGAACACGGTGCTCGGCATCGCGCTCACGTCGTAGAGCTTGCTCACCTTACTGTCCTTATCGAACAGCACCGGAAAGGACACTGGCGTTTCGCCTAACCAGCGCTCAGCGTCCTTCGTGTTCGCTTCCACGTTCACACCCAAGAGCGTGAAGCCCAGCGAACTGTAACGCTTGTGCATCTGATCGAGAAGCGGCATCTCTTGCCTGCAGGGGCCGCACCAGCTTGCCCAGAAATTCAGCATGACCACTTGGCCCTTGAGCTGCTCGAGCGAGACCATGTCGCCGCTACGCGACGGTAAAGTGAATTGCGGTGCGAGCGGCGAGCTCGCTCCCACCAGCGAGGATACGATCGCAGTGCTCGCAATCGCGGCGGCACGAAACCAGTGCTTGATGCTCCATGTCGACATGGTTGGTCACCTCTAACTAGAGAAAAGCCCAACACACATCGTCGCTCAGAAGAAAATCGACAAACCGAGATGCGCTTCTAGATTATTGACGATCTTTTTCTCGCCCAGCAGATCGATATCGAAGACATGATCGCGGACATCGAAGTGCACCGCGATCCAGTCGCTCGGCAGGATGCGATAACCAAACCCGCCGCTGACGGTGAACCGGTCATCTCCCGCGAAGGTGGTGCTGCCTATGCCGGCTACTAAGTAAAACGCCGAGTTATACGCGCGGTTTTCGCCGATGAAGATCTCTCCCGGCAAGGCATTCCAGCCCGCCGATAAGGCGTAATACGAGTAATCGCGTTCGTCGTCGGTCAATAGGTCCGCGGAGCCGGACAGGTTTTCATAGCTAGTGCGCCCGGCGCGACTCTGCCCGTAGGTGGCCTCGAGAAAGAAATCTTCGGTGAGGTGATAAGCAAGCCGAGCACCGACCACCGAGTTACTCTCGAAGTCTTCTATGCTCAGAATGCCGGCATAGAGGCCAAGCTCGAAATCTTCCGTGTCGATGCGCTTGCGTCGAATTTCGCGGCGCTCGACTTGCGGATCGATGATCGGGCTGTCCGATGCAGGTTCGCCTAGGACCTCGCCTTCGGCTGCAGGCGGAATGGGCTCGGGCGCCTCATCGCCGCCACGACCCAGTCCCAGCCATGAGCAGCCGGGCAGAGCGCTTGCGCACAAGGCGATCAGAAAAAGAATGCGAATCCGAGATACTTCCATTCGTCCACTTCCTCGTTATCGTCGCGGCTCGTGAAGATGACGTTGTTTCGATATTCGGAGCGCAACATGAAACGGCGAGTCAAATAGAACTGCAGACCGCCGCCGACGTAGCCGATTTGGTCGTCGCGATCTTCGGCCTGTACCAGCGTGGATTTCGGTTCGGTATAGAGCACGCCGGTGCCGAGCGTAAAATAGGGCGATAAGCGCCATTCGGGCGCGAACACGTGCATTAATCCCAGCGTCGCACTGTAACCGTTCGAGAACTCGCCCAAGATGTGGTTGAGCGTCAGCTCGATCGTAAGATTGTCGCTGAAGGAGTAGCCGCCGAAAGCCGAGATCAAGCTGGCTCCACCGAAATCTCCGCCCATCACGCCGCCTTGCCAGCGGCGGCTCATATAGTTCTCTCTGGCCGGCTCCTGTAAATCCAGCGGCTCGCCAGTCGGCTCGAGCGTTGCGACCATCTGCTCCCGAGCAGCCCAGCCCTCGACACCTTGCTCGGTGCGGATCTGAAACCAATCGGTACGTCGCTTGACGACGATGACTTCGCGCCCGCGCTCGATCACATGAAAGATCGGATAGCCGCGTCCGGGCCCTGTGTGCAGCTCAATGAACGGGTCCGCGATCAGGATCTTGCGCCCTTCATCGTCGGCTTGCGCACTCGCTGTAAAGAGCAGAACCAGTAGGATCAACAGCGAGGACGGACGACTCATCAATTCTCCGGTGCGACGAATGGATCGTTGTAATACTGCGCGCCGATATCAAGCCATTCAGATATTAAGCGTAACTCACTTGGTGACATAAAGTCGCTATGGTCGATCGCCTCGGTCGTTACACCTTCCACAGCGTTGAAGAACCGGCCGGATTGACGGGCGCTGCCGCCAGACATTGGTGTCGGCACGCGAACTGGCTGCAGGATCGGATTTCCCATCGCATCCACACCGACCTCTTCCTGGACGATGAAGACGTTGCCGTCGGCGTCCAACTCGCGATCGAAGCGCTCTACCAGCAATTCGCGATAGGAAATCAGATGGGCGGGCTCTTCGGCCGAAGCCACGCCGCTTAAATCTAAGTCGCCTGCTGGCGCCTGAGCCGTGCCGTCCGGTGCCGCTGGGGAGTGACAGGTCGTACACCGATACGGTTCGTTGTTGGTGTCCACGTCCGCCACGTCGTCCCCGTCGACATCGAGGTCTGGACGCGCCACATCCCACACCTCCTGGATGACTTGCGGATAGTGGATGGTGATTCGGCAAAGCCCTGTCCACTCGGTCATACACGAGTCGGTAGTGGGAGGGGGCGTCGAGAGGCTATTGATACAAACATGCGTGCTATTGGCATTTGCAGGATCGTTCTTGATGTTCGACGCGGTCCCATAGCACATGTCGATTGATCCAGGCGTAGTCGCCGGATCGTAATTCGGCTGCCACCAATCATCGAATGCGATGTCGACGCTCGGCTCGCACACGCCGCCGCACATCGCACGGCCGCGTGCCTGCGCCATCGTTTCGCCCGCATCGAACGGTGCCAGCACTGGGTTTGCCCCCGGAAACGCGGCACCGGTGGTAAGGGCTCCAGCGTTGACGCTGTCAGTTAGACCTCTGCGGCCATGAGCGATTGCTGGATCAGCATTCGCGGCATGACAGCCGTTGCATTGAAGCGTCTCCCCAGGCATTGCTTGTAGCCAGCTCGAGTGACGAGCACCGAGCGTTCCGCCGAGCCGGCGGCCGTTCGCATCGAGCACGCTGATCGCAAACGCGACGTTCGCCGGCACTTTAACTAGCACCGAGCCGTCAGGCTCGATGGGCGCGTAGCCCAATATGTCGCGCATACCGAAGCGGCGGCCGGCTACGCCGAAATGGGTGTTAGGCACTTCTTGCGTATCTTCGTCAGGCTGCGAGACGACTTTCTCGATGCGCAGAAAGCGTGCGGGTCGGTCCTGATATGCGGGATTCGAAGGATTGCTGATTGCGGCAAGACCCCCTTCCGCAGTATCGACTCCATCGATGTCATACACGCTACGGATGCTTAAGATGCCGGCGCTCTCCGAGAGCAGCTCGTCCGGATAATCCACACCTGCAACTCGATCGAGAAGCACAGGCGGGAGCGCACGCGCGGCACCAGCCACGACTTCGGTAAAGATGAATCCTTCTTGCGGAGCCACGATTGGCTTTTGCGTGTTGTCGCGCACGTCATAGATGTACACGCCATATAGCGGTGGCGCTTCGACTGGAGGAGTCACGGTGTTCTCCAGCCGCTCTGAAGTGCAGGGAACGATGCGTCCTTCCTCTCCTTCTTCTGCCGGTGTTTCTTCCTCTACGATGAGCCGGCACTGCGACCAGCTGACGAGTAGACGATTCGTGCCATCGAACAATGGCGAAGCTGAGCGGTAACGCCCGCCCGGTGAAGGTCCGGGGATTGTGCGCACGTCAGTAGGCAGCGCCCGCATCTGTGCCGGTCCGGGAAGGCCGGCGTTCGCAGGACTCGCGCCACGCTCATTGTCTACGTAATTCGCCGTGTCGATCAGAACGAGATCGCCGCCTTCATCCGTCCCCGTGAAGGGGCGGATCAAAGCCAATGTGCGTCCGTCCTGCATCGCACGCGGCTGCAGGAAATGAATCGTGGAGGGTTGGTTCGTTTCGGGATCTACAGTTCCCGTCGCATGACTATGCGCACCATATAGCAGCTGACGATCGCTGCCGTCGGGATTGATCACATACAAATCCATCTGGCTTCCGGCCAGCGCCTGTTCCCAGTGGGTATAGACGATCCGACCGTCGCTCAGCACCGATGGATCCAGGTCATGGCTTTGATTGAAGGTGATTTGCTTGATGTTCGCTCCATCGGCGTCCATCACGTGCAGTAGAAACGTGGGTTGCTCCGGGCCGGCTTCGACTTGGGCGGCGTACTGGGGTTTGTTTTCATCGAGCAAGATGGCGCGCGATTGGCGCTGCCGCGTGGATGTGAACACGATCCGTCCATCCGGCAAGTAGTGCGGCATGATGTCGTGGCCTTCTTCGGCCGTGGTATCCGACGTGATGATTCGGCGAAGTGCGCTCGTCGTGACGTCGTATTCCCAGATATTCCACGTCGGCAAAGGATCTTGATCCGGGTCCTCGATGATGCGCATCGAGAAGATGACTTTCGTGCCGTCGAAATTCACATCGACATCACGAATGTCGCCGACCCCCTGAGTTTGTGCTTCGGTGAGATTCACCTCGGGTGTCGACGGCGAGGCTTGATCTCGCATGTAAAGGTCCGCACCGACCTGAAAGCCGAGAGGCTCGCGGATGTCGTAATCCATCACCTCGGTGTCATCGGGATCAGGCACCGGACGCTTGACGTAGAACACAGGAAAATCGAGGGTGACTGGATCCATGCTCTGGCCGTCGCCGATCGTTACGTCCGTACCGCCCGAGCCACTGCTGCAAGCACTCAACAAAGTGAGTACTGCGCTGGCGAAGAATGCCGCGGCGGTTCGCTTGTGCAGAATCGGTCGCAATAGGTGCCGACGGTTCACATGATGAGCCATTGCGCGCACTCCAGAATCCATCTCACTGTTCAATCATCACCCCAGTTCAAGCAGCGACGCGCAGGGAAATCGTTCGCTTACCTTAGGTCCGGCCAGTTTCGGCATCATCGACGCGACATATTCCGCGATCCGTTAAAGAAGTCACAGAGTGGGCGCGATGAACCCTGAATTCGTGGGTCGCCTAGCCAGTTATCTCGGCAGAGCGTGACACCGCTCACATTCGCCAGTCTCGCGCGGCAGGTTGAATGCGCTGCGTATCGTGGCGGCGAGACTACACGCGCGCGCGAAACGCTCGGTACTGTCGCCCAGGCGCGACGTCTGACGTTTGAGACAGTTACTCGGCTGTTTTTCGCTGCGTATAGTCCGCCCGCATGTCGGAGGATGGCTGACTTTGTAGGAGTCAGCACCACTCTGGCAACGACGTGTGTCCGACAGCTTCAATACTCCGCATGAACAAGATGCACAACACTATGGAATTGGATCAGCCCCCGCGCTGGCGCGCTTCGGTAGCGCGAACTCTCGCGTGCGTGTTCGCATTCGCGGCATTTGCGCTCGGGCAACAGGTCGCGATGGCGGATATGGTCAGTCGCGCCCAGGCGAAACGGATGTATGACCGTCTCACGGGTACGCCTCCTTCACCGGATGTGCTGGATGCGCTCGAGCTTTATATGGACGGCCACACAGCCGCCCAGACGGCGCTCTACATCATCAACAATGAAGCTGATCCGCGATCCAGTTTCTTCTACAGCGTCACGTTGAAGAATTTCGCGACGCCCTGGACCAATCGCGATCAAAACGTCTTCGCGCCCTTGAATGACTACACCGCGACCGTGATCGGCATGGTTCGCGATGAACACGATTTTCGGCGCGTGCTCTGGGACAACATTCTTTATACCGGGAGGACCGGAACGTATTCCGTCGCCGATAACGCCATGTATGAGGCGCTCGAGAGCAATAACGCGAACCTGCGTGAGGAGCTCGTCGAGCAAGTGCAATCCGCGGTGAACGGATTGCCGCCGGATGCAACAGCGGGCGTCATCACTTCCCGTGCGGCAGCCCAGGCTTTCTTCATCGACGGCACCAACCGCGCGATGTTCAGGTTCACTCTGCTCAATCACCTGTGCCGCGACATGGAGCAGATAACCGACACCACGCGGCCGCCGGACCGAATTCGCCAAGACGTGACGCGTAGCCCCGGTGGCGACAGCCGCGTGTTTCTCAACAACTGCGTCGGCTGCCACAACGTCATGGACTCCATGGCTCAAGCGTTTGCTTTCTACGACTTCGACGAGACGCTCGGAGCCGGCGGTCAGCTCGTGTACACACCCGGCGCGGTGCAAGGCAAATACCTGATCAACTCCGACAACTTCAAACCAGGCTACGTCACTCCCGACGATCAATGGGAAAACCGCATGCGGCTCCCCGGCCAAAACACGCTGCTGGGATGGTCCACGAGTTTGCCTGGCAGCGGCGCGGGCGCGAAATCGATGGCGCAAGAATTGGCCTCGAGCGATGCCTTCGCGCAATGCCAGGTGGAGAAGGTGTTTCGCGCAATGTGCTTCCGATCGCCAGCTGCGGACGATGCGGCTGAGGTCATAGCGATCACGAATCGGTTCAAGGGTCCAAACACCGGCAACCTCAAACAGGTGTTTGCCGAAACCGCTGCCTATTGCGCCGGTAACTGAGGAGACAGTGAGCATGAAGCGCGCGTTTCGTTTTGGCGTGACCAACCTCGCTGCTGCTGCAGTGGTCGGCATGATGGTTTTGTCCGGGTGTGGCGGTGGTGCGGATACCGTCACGAACGATCCAACGACCGGTCCGAATGCCGGTCCCAGCTATTCGGGGCCTGCACCTGGAAGTGACGATGTTCAATCGTTCCGTATCAATTTTTGGGAAAAGATTCGCGGCGCCGATCGCTGCGGTGCCTGCCACAACGCTGGTGGACAAGCTCCCACCTTCGCGCGCTCCGACGACGTTAACCTTGCGTATCAACAAGCATCCGGAATCGTCGATCGCGAAAGTCCGTCGCAGTCGGTGCTGGTCGCGAAAGTCGATGGCGGCCACAACTGCTGGGAAGCGGATTCGGGCGCGTGCGCGACGATCTTGACGCGCTGGATCACCGACTGGGTCGGAGCCTCAGACTCCGGCGGTAGGCAGATCGAGCTCGTGCCGCCTGAGAATGTCAGAGATCCGGGTTCGAGCAAGCGATTCCCTGCAACCGCGGCAGAAGCTGGGTTTGCCGGCGTGTACGGACTTCTGCTCGACTATGACTGCGCGGACTGTCACCGCTCGAGCTCCGCCACGGCGCAGTCACCGTTCTTCGCCTCCGAGAATATCGAAGAAGCCTACCAAGCCTCGATCTCCAAGATGAATCTGGACAACCCGGCGAACTCACGCTTCGTGCTTCGCTTGGGCAACGAGTTTCACAATTGCAAAAATGCGTGCGCGGACGATGCGGCAGAAATGCTCGCTGCAATCACCGCGATGGCGAATGGCATCGAGGCAGTCCCGGTGACCAACACCGTGGTCAGCAAGGCTACTACGCTTCTTGAAGGAACCATCGCGAGTGGTGGCAGCCGGTATGACAGCAATGTGATCGCGTTGTACGAGTTCCAGACCGGCGAACGTAACACCGTATATGACACGAGCGGCGTGGACCCGGCGGCCAACCTTACGTTGGCGGGCAGGGTTGGAACCGACTTCGAGTGGGTGGGCGGTTGGGGCGTCCTCTTCAAGACTCCCACTGCAAAGGCGCAGGCATCGACGACGGCGAGCAGCAAGCTCTATCAGCGCATCTCGCTGACCGGTGAGTACTCCATCGAGGCCTGGGTCATCCCCGGCAACGTCACGCAAGAAGACTCGCGCATCGTGAGCTACTCAGGTAGCAAGACGGCGCGCAACTTCACGCTCGGCCAGAACATGTACAACTATGAATTCTTCGCCCGCAGCAGCGCGACGGATGCGAACGGCGAGACGAAGTTGACCACCATCGATGCGGAAGAGCGCCTGCAAGCAGCCCTGCAACATGTCGTAATGACATTCGATCCCGTCGACGGCCGGCGCATCTATGTCAACGGTGAGGACACCGGTGTGCAAGATTCCGGCGGTGGCACGTTAGACGAATGGGACAACAGCTTTGCTCTCGTGCTAGGGAACGAAGTCAGTAACGACCGGCCGTGGGCAGGCGTCGTTCGGCTGGTCGCCATCCATGATCGTGCTTTAACTGAAGCCCAGATCGCACAGAACTTCGCCGCCGGTGTGGGCCAGAAGTACTTCTTGTTGTTCGGCATCGAGCACATCACAGGCGTTAGCCAGTCGTATGTGATGTTCGAGGCGCAAGAGCACGACAGCTATGCCTATCTATTCGACAAGCCGACGTTCATCAGCTTGGATGCGAATGCGCGGCCCGGCAATATCACACTCAAAGGTATGCGCATCGGTGTGAACGGTGCGGAGCCCCAAGTTGGGCAAGCCTATCGCTTGATCGATACGACGATCACGGACGCGGGATACTCCCCAGGCACGGGTTTCCCGATCTCGCGTGTCGGCACCATCATTCCACGCGAAACTGGACCTGCGACCGATGAGTTCTATCTATGTTTTGACCAGCTCGGTTCGCAGCAAGACGCTTGCTCCGCGTTCGCTTCTGCTGTTCTGGTGACTCCGGTCTACCCGGCCAAGCCATCTGACATCGGTGTGCGCACATTCGATTCGATCAACGCGACCATGTCTGCTTTGACGGGTGTGAGTCCGAACCACGCCAGCGTGAAAGGGACATTCACGAACATTCGTCAATCTCTCCCGGCTATCACCGACATTCAGGGCTTCTTGTCTTCACATCAAACTTCCGTTGCGCAGCTCGCGCTGCAGTACTGCAATGTGATGGTCAATGACAGTGCGATGCGCTCTGAATTCTTCGACTCGGGCGCCTTCCCTACAAGCATCACGACGGCCGGGCAGCGCAACACCATCATCACTCCGCTTTTCGAAAAGATGATCGGCAGCGTCGCATCGCAGCCAGATGAGGCAGATGTGCGTGCGCACCTCGATGAGCTGATTGTCGATCTGTGCGACGCGAGTGCGTGCAATACCAGCAGACGCACTTTGGATGTGACTACGGCAGCGTGTGGCGCGGCGCTAGGTAGCGCGACCACCATCGTTCAGTAAGAGGCGGATTTCTATGTCGTTCATCATTAAATCTCGTGGCAGAAAGAGATCGTACGGCTTGAATGAGCCACTGCGACACGAGGACCACAAGAAGCCGGTGACGCGCCGAGACTTTCTGGCGCAAGGTTTCATCACGGGCGCCGCTACCGTGGTGGTACCCAGCATGCTGGCCGCTTTGTTGAAGCCAGGCCGCGCCGGCGCCGTTCCGACTACGAACCTCGCCGATGATATTTTGAAGCTGAAGGAAGACGTCTGCGCAATCACCGGTGGCGCGGGCAAGGTCCCCTTCATTTGTTTTGACTTGGCAGGCGGAGCCAACATCGCCGGCTCCAACGTACTCGTCGGCACGAATGGACAGCTCGACACTCTGACCACGCAGGGCTATTCGAAATTGGGCTTGCCCCCTGACATGGTGCCCGACAGCTCGACCGGGAATTTCGTAAATACCGAATTCGGTCTCGCGTTTCACACCGACAGCGCATTTCTGCGCGGCATGTTGGCGACGACTACGATTGCGACGCGGGCGAATGTGAATGGCGCTGTGATCCCCGCGCGATCCGAGAACGACACTGGCAACAATCCACACAACCCGATGTATGGCATCGCGAAAGCCGGAGCGAAAGGTGAGCTGCTGACGCTGATCGGGTCGCAGAACTCGGATTCCGGCGGCAACTCGATGGCGCCGGCAGGATTGATGGACCCGGCGAATCGGCCTACCAAGGTCGACCGCGCAAGCGACGTACGAGGTCTCGTCGACACGGGGGATGTGGCCAAGATTTTGCGACCCGAAGATACGGTTAGATCGCTCGAAACCATGGCACGTCTGAGTAAGTCCAAGGTGGGCCTCGAAGAAGGTCCTGTTGACGTGCTAGAAGCTGGCAAAGTCACCACCCGGCTCGACGACGCCGAAGACGTTGATACGCGCAAACGCTTCCTCTGCGGTTACGTGAAGACGGCCGATACGGTGAATACGTTTAGCAATCCAGCCGCGCTCGATCCAGCGGAGGACCCAAACATCACCTCGATCTTTGGTGCGGACTTCGGCGGCGAAGGAGAGTTTCAAAAAACCGCTTCAGTCATGAAGCTCGTGGTCGAGGGTAACGCCGGGGCTGGGACGATCAGCATGGGTGGGTTCGACTATCACACAGGCGAACGCGCCACCGGCGAAGAGCGGGATTTTCGCGCCGGTCAGTGCATGGGCGCTTGTCTAGAGTACGCACGGTTGGTCAATAAGCCGCTGATGCTCTACGTTTTCAGTGATGGATCTCTCTCATCAAATGGGATGCTCGATGATTCGGTGAACGGTCGCGGTAAAGGCGTGTGGACCGGAGACAATCAACAAACGGCCGCATCATTCTTCTTGGTTTACAACCCGATCGCGCGCCCAGTGTTGATGAACGCCACCAATCAAATCGGATACTTCCGCAGAGACGGAGATGTCGAAACCGCCAGCAGCCCGGCTGCGAACAGCGTGAACTTGCTCGTGCACACGGTGTTGTTGAACTACATGGCGTTGCATAGCGAGCAAGGCCTATTCCCCGACCGATTTGGTGCGGCATTAGGCAATGGCGGGAACTTGGACAGACTGATCGCGCTACAGCCGATTTGTAACGGCACGATTAATACTCCTGTGTAGTGCGGCACGATCGAGATCCCGACGTCTGCACATAGCGATCTTGACGCTAGCGCCGTAAACGTACGCAAGGCCCGGCAAACGCTGGGCCTTTTTTTTGTCGGTGCTGCGTTCATGCAATTTTTCCCATCTCAGCGCCCGCTACGGTCGCTGGGTCAGTGGAACTTAACACCGGTCTCGGCTCTTCCTCCTGCAACCGCCCATATGGCGTTCTACTAGGAGGTTTACATGTATAAGCAAGCTCTAACGGCGCTAATGGCTGCGACCTTGGCAACGGGCGTCGTCGCCTGCAGCTCCACTGGCGAGCGTGGCCCCGTCGAGCAGTCAGCATCGAATGCCGGCCGCGTCGTGGACGATAGCGTCATCACAGCAAAGGTAAAATCGGCGCTGATCGCCGACGAGACGACCAAGGCCTATCAAATCAGTGTGACGACGTTCGAAGGAACCGTGCAGCTGAGTGGTTCCGTCGATGATTCCGAAGCTCGCCGCCGTGCGAGTCAGGTCGCCGAAAACGTCGAAGGCGTTCGCGACGTGAAGAATGAGTTGCAGATTCGAAGCGGCGGCTGATAGCTGTGCGCGTTCGGTAAGAGGAGGGCTTGCTATGTTCGTGTAGCGAGCCCTTTTTTAATTTCGACTATTCGCGATCAGTAAATAGTTGTTGTGCAGCGTCTGAACAAAGCCCTTGAGGTCCTCGAGCGTGCCTGTGTTCACGATGACATCGTCGGCTAGGGCGAGCCGCTCTTCTCGACTCGCCTGAGCATTCAATATTCTTTGCGCTTGCTCGAGACTTGAACCGTCGCGAGCCATTAGCCGATCGAGTTGATCCTGTTCCGGACAGTCCACCACAAGCACTCGGTCATAGTCCTGGGCTCGGGCTTTCTCCACGAGCAGCGGAATGACATGCACCTGGTAAGGCCCGCCTGCAGTTTGGGATCGCTTCGCGAGCTCAGTCCTGATGGCTGGATGAGTAATGGCTTCGAGCCGTGCGCGATCACTTGCGCTGGCGAACACGCGATCGCGCATGCTTGCGCGATCAAGATGCCCGGACGCATCCAGAATGCCTGAGCCGAACGCTTGAACGAGTTGCTGAAGGACCGGGCTGCCGCGCTGCACGACCTCGCGGGCGATTACATCCGTGTCGAGCACGGGAATACCGAAGCTCGCGAAAATATCTGCGACTGCGCTCTTACCGCTGGCGATGCCGCCCGTTAGACCAATCAGAAGAGAAGGGCGCGACTCTTGTGTCATCGGGGCTCCATAAGGTGCTGCGACGGGTCCGACTAATTTCTTGAGGCGTGAGCTAGATGGTCGACCGCTCACTTAAGTTGTCATCCTCACGAGCGCCCGGTGCGCTCAGTTAGTGTATGCCACTGACCTTCAGGTAGGACGATACCAACTTGTCGCCCCACATCAACGCAATCCATCCCGCGGCGGCGAGATAGGGCCCAAATGGAATGGGTATGTTCTTGTCCCGCCCACGAACGACGATCAACGTGATACCCACGATCGCTCCGGTGAATGCCGAGAGCAAGATGATAAGCGGCAACATCTGCCATCCCATCCACGCGCCGAGTGCGGCGAACAGTTTGAAGTCGCCGTACCCCATTCCTTCTTTGCCGGTGATCAGCTTGAACAGGTGATAGACACTCCAGAGACTCAAGTATCCGAACACCGCACCCAAGATGCTCGAGCGCGTGTCCACCGGCAGACCGAAAGCCGGAATGGTTGCCGCAAGGCTGATCAACAAGCCGAGCCACATCAACGGCAACGTCATGTTGTCCGGCAAGAGTTGCGTATCGAAGTCGATGAAGGTGAGTGCTATCAAGGTCCAGGTCAGCAGTAGCGCTGCACCTGTGTACCAGGTGAAACCAAACTTCCACGCGACGACACCGGACAAGATTGCCGTCACGAGCTCAACGATGGGATAGCGAGCCGAAATCTTCGCGCCGCATTTAGCGCACTTGCCCTTCAGGAAGAGATAGCTCAATACCGGAATGTTCTGCGACGCCGTGATCATCGTGCCGCAGTTAGGACAAGCGGAGCGGGGCACGAAGAGGTTGTAAGCAGACGAGGCTGGTGGCGGGACGCTGGAGGCTGGAGCCACATCCTTTTGTTTATCTTCCCACCGTCCGCTGTCCGCCGTCCGCCGTTCACTAGCAGTCGGCGTTGCGGCGCTCTGACTTCCCCCTACCCCCTGATCATTACCCCCTAGAATCTGCTGGGCCTGTTCGCGCCAATCTCGCTCCAGCATGATCGGGATGCGGTGGATGACGACGTTTAGGAAGCTGCCGATCATCAGACCGAAGATGACAACTAGGCCGATCCAAATGGCCGAGTTCGTGGTTACTGCGTGAATCCACAGAGCGATGATGTGCTGCATGTTTGGGCTGGATCAGTATAGAGGCCTAAGTGCGATTCGCCGTTCCTATCTAGTCCACAGAAAAACGCCGCGCAATGCGCGGCGTTTTCGGCGAATGAACCAAGTGATCAGTGGCTTTATACCACCGCGCCCAGTTTGAAGATCGGTAGATACATGGCAATAACGAGGCCACCGACCAGTACGCCCAGGATCGCCATGATCAGCGGCTCGAGCAAACTGCTCATCGAATCGACAGCCGCATCCACGTCAGCTTCATAGAAGTCGGCCACTTTCGCAGCCATCTGATCCAACGAGCCTGATTCTTCACCCACGGCGATCATTTGAATAACCATGTTGGGAAACAGCCCGGTAGATTCCATGCAGCGTTGCAATCTTTGGCCAGTTGAGACTTCATCTCGAACACGCAGCGTCGCTTCTTCGAATACGATGTTGCCGGTGGCGCCAGCAACGGAAGTCAGCGCTTCGACTAAAGGTACGCCAGCTGCGAACATGGTGGACAGCGTGCGGGCATAGCGCGCAATCGCTGCCTTCACCATGATCGGTCCCACAACTGGTGCCTTCAGCAGCATACGATCGAGAACTCGTCGCATCGGTCGCGAACGTTTTTTGAAGTAAAAGAAAGTGAATCCTGCGCCCCCCGCGACTATGGCCATCCACCAACCTTGATCCTGGACGAACCGGGAGAGATTGATGACCATTTGCGTGAAAGCCGGGAGGTCCGCACCGAAACCTTTGAATAGCGACTCAAACTGCGGTATCACGAATATCAGCAAGATCAGCGTCACAATGATGGCTACGGCTAGCACTGCCGTCGGGTAGAACAGCGCCTTCTTTATTTTTTTCTTCAGCGCTTCGGTCTTTTCCTTGTATGTGGCGACCTTATCGAGAAGCGTTTCTAGCGCACCGGCGTGCTCACCAGCTTCCACTAAGTTGACGAAAAGGTCATCGAAGTACAGCGGATGTTTGCCCAAAGCTTCATGGAGCGTCGTTCCCGCTTCGACATCCGATTTGATCGCGAGGACTAACTTTTGCATCGATGGCTTGTCATGGCCGTTACCGATGATGTCAAAACATTGGACCATCGGAATGCCAGCTTGGAGCATCGTTGCCAGCTGACGTGCGAATAGAGCGATGTCCTCCGCGGTGACCTTCTTGCCACTCTTGAAGAGTTGTGTCTCCTTGCGCACTCTCTTGGCGAGCACTCCCTGTCTGCGCAGGTCTGCCTTAACGGCGGCTTCCGAAACGGCGAGCATCTTTCCCTTGATACGCTTGCCTTTTTTGTCAGTTCCTTCCCAGACGAAAGGAAACTGCTGCGTAGATGCAATTTGAGCCATGGCCTATACCCTTAACGGATTCGCAAGGAGCGTTGAGATAATTACTCGACGGTGCACTGATTCACTTCGTCGAGACTGGTCAGTCCCGATTTCACTTTTTCCAAACCGGAGCGGCGCAGGTCCCAGATTCCTTCTGCGGCCGATTGGGCCGCGATGTCAACCGCGTTGCCCTCCTGCAGGATGATTCGTTGAATCTCCTCGCTGACAGGCATCACCTGATACAGGCCGGTACGACCTTTGTAGCCGTCGGTGCATTGTCCGCAACCGACAGGCTTATAGATACGAATACCGGCTGCGACTTCTTCCTCGCTGAATCCTTCTTTCAAGAGAGCTTCCGGGGAAATGTCGATTGGCGTCTTACAGTTATTGCAAAGCTTGCGCGCCAGGCGCTGAGCAATGATCAAGGATACGGAGGTCGCAATAGCGTACGGCTTGACGCCCATGTCGATAAGTCGAGTCAAAGTCTTCGGTGCATCGTTGGTATGCAGCGTTGAAAGCACAAGGTGACCTGTTTGCGCAGCTTTGATCGCAATTTCCGCCGTCTCGAGATCACGGATTTCGCCGACCATGATGACGTCTGGATCCTGGCGAAGGAATGCGCGAAGTGCTGAGGCGAAGGTCAGGCCAACCTTGGGGTTGACGTTCACCTGGTTAACTCCCGGCAAGTTGATTTCGGCCGGATCTTCCGCAGTGGAGATGTTGGTATCTTCTTTGTTCAGGATGTTCAAGCCCGTGTAGAGCGACACGGTTTTTCCGCTACCGGTCGGCCCCGTCACCAAGATCATGCCGTGCGGCTGTGACAGCGCAGTCATGTACAGATCTTTCTGTGCGGGCTCATAACCCAACGCGTCGATGCCGAGCATCGCGCTGGAAGGGTCCAAAATACGAGCCACGATCTTTTCGCCGAACAAGGTTGGGCAGGTGCTCACGCGAAAGTCGATGGCGCGATTCTTCGAAATGCGCATCTTGATTCGGCCGTCCTGCGGGACGCGTCGCTCCGCGATATCCAGGCGCGACATGACCTTGATGCGCGCCGAGATCTTCGTGGCGAGCTGTACCGGCGGATTCGCAAGCTCTTTCAGATAGCCGTCCAGGCGTAAACGGATGCGATACGTCTTCTCGTACGGTTCGAAATGAATGTCGGACGCGCCTTTCTTGATCGCATCAAGGAGTACCTTATTGACGAAGCGAACGATGGGAGCGTCTTCGACGTCATCTCGTCCGACAGCATCTTTGTCGAGATCTTCCTCGCCACTGGTAACTTCCAGGTTTTCAAGATCCAGATCATCTTCGCCCAACGCAGGCATCTGTGTGTCGACTTGCTCGATCGCTTTCGTCGCAAACTTCTGCAGCTTGTCTTCTTCGACGACAACGGCTTCGACCGATAGTCCCGTTTGAAACTTGATTTCATCCAGGGCATGTAGGTTTGTCGGATCAGAGACGGCGACAAACAGTCTCTTTCCACGCCGCACCAGCGGCAGCACTCGATGCTTGGCCAACAGTTTGTCGGAAACCAACTTGACGGTATCGAGTTCGAGTTGCACGGCGTCCAGATCGAGCAGCGGAACGCCGAATTCCTGTGATGCCGCGATCGCAATCTCGCGTGCATCTGCCAGACCTTGGGAGACCAGGTGAGCCACGAGGTTCACGCCAGCTTCTTTCGCAGACCCTATAGCAGAAATCATCGTCGCTTCATCCAATAGTCCATCTTGGATGAGTCGTTGCGGGAGCCCTTGAAGGCCCATGCGCCCGGCGCTAACTGCGGATACTTGTTCGGCCATGGAGGTAACGACGTAATGTCAGCTCGTGCAAGTTTGAGCTAGGCGCAACGGCCCAGCAAATGTCAAATCTGAGCCATTCTGTCCCAAATGGGTCGTTCAGTGGCGAGAAGTACATCACACGAGTTGGATAGGCAAGATCGAAAAGTCTTGCCTGCAGCGCAGACAGATTAGTCTGGTCAAAAAAGAAGGGCCCCTCCTAGGAGGGGCCCTTCTGCGTCCGAAGGACTGGTAGCGCTTACGCGCCGAACCCGTTGCGGCATGAAGCCGGCAGGTACTTGTCTTTCACGCTGGTCGAACCGACACCGGCGACCGATGCGCCAGATGGTGTCTCGGCATCACCGCACACCCAAATCACGTCGCCGTTACCATTTACGCCAGGTGACAGGGAGAGGGTCTGGTCTAAGAGGTTCGAGTTAGCCTGGTTGCCATAGACGATTGTGATCACGCCATCCACAACGTCGATCGAGGCCACGTACTTACCAGACTTCGCCGTAGCGCCGCCGCTGATACCCAGCTGATCCAAGGTAGCGGGATACTCGCCTTGCTGTGCATACCACTCAGCAACGCCGGCCTTGAGGTCGGATGCCAAATTCAGGCCCTCAGTGACCTGCGAGCGGATGGTGTAGTCCTGGTAGGCCGGAATCGCGATGGCCGCCAAGATGCCGATGATCGCGACAACGATCATCAATTCGATCAGGGTAAAACCCTTTTGAACTTGCTTCTGCATTTCTGTCTCCTGAATAACGTTCGTTCACAGCGGCTGTCCGCCTGCCGGGTACATAGAGCAAGCACTGTGCCAACTTAGAAATGAGCTAAGTGCCTGTTCCATCGCGTTTGCCAAGTTGCCCAAGTCGGTTCTGCTGTCACACCGTGTCACTTAGTGACAATTCCTGGCGTTGCTCGACGCGTGCAGCAGACAGAGTCGCATTTAAGACGCTCGCAGCGATTACATGCTCGACATCACATAACGTAAGCACGGCCCTGCGGTACCCTAAATTCTTTGGATCATGAGCTCGCTATCATGCGTCTTCTGACTTCGTACAAGACCACGCGCTCCGCTGATAACGCGCTGCACGCATCCAACAAGAAGATGCTGAGCTACGCGCTCGCCCTTTCGATGATGTTGCTTGTTGCCAGCCTGTATCCGGCTTTCCGGCACCTCATCGTCGACCAAGGGGGGCATGCCGTGATCCGGTCTGTTTTCGCCGACGGAAGCGATGCGGCGCCTCTGATCGTACCGATGATTGCCTATGCCGCGGCGATCATAACGTTGCATATGTTGGTCGGAGCCGTCGTGCTGTTGCTGACGTATCTGACGCGCATGGCCTTTCCCGCCACAAAAGCCAGCCGTCAATCCATATTGCTGCTTTGGTTTCTGGCGATTTCATGTGCTCTAGTTCTAACGAGCGCTGCAATGTATCCCCGCTCACATGCCGGTGGCTACTGGTATGAACTCGCGACCCTCTCCATTGGCTCGGTTCGGGCATTCGAGTTGTTCTGGCTACTTCTGGGACTCGTGTTCGCAACCATCATCGCTCGTATCGCACTCGCGGCTCGAATGATGCTGCTGGTGCGCAAACGCGCTCTGCTCTCGAGCGTCGCCGGAGCAGTCGCTTGTATGCTCGGCGCAAGCGTTTGGCTCAGTAGCGGCAATGCTTCCATATCCACCCCGGCCATCATGGCGCAGCCTCACGTTGTCGTTATCGGATTGGATTCCCTGCGGACGGATCTTCTGGCGAGATTCGGCGGCGAGGGTCATGTGCCACATCTGGATTCGGCCTTGACCAATGCTTATTTATTCAAGGATGCGGTTTCACCGCTGGCGCGGACATTTCCTGCGTGGGTTTCCATCTTGACGGGCAAGCACCCACGCACGACAGGTGCCTGGTTCAACTTGACTCCTCATGACTTGATACAAGCTACGCCCACGCTGGCCGATTCACTCAAATCTTCCGGCTATGAAACCGTGTACGCGACGGACGAAGTGCGATTCGCGAACTTCGATGAATCCTATGGCTTCGATAAAGTTCTCACGCCGAGGATTGGGGCGACCGATTTCGTGCTCGGAACCATCAATGATCTCCCGGTGGTAAATCTAGTAGTGAACACGCGACTTGGTGAATGGTTGTTCCCGAATACATACGCCAACCGAGCCGTAGCGAATCGTTACATGCCAAATGTGTTTTTGGACAAGCTGCGCCGGAACGTTGCATTCGACAAGCCTACCTTGTTCATCGTGCACCTTACTGCTGGGCACTGGCCGTATCACGATGCGTCGAAAGATGGCAGCAAGCTGTCTTCCGAGTTCAAGGAGGCGAAGTACCAAAGATATCTCTACGGCATCCAAACGGCGGACAGCCAAGTGCGGGACATCCTCAGCTGGTTGAGGGAGAAGCGAGTTCTAGAAAATGCTGTTGTGTGGTTTCTCTCAGATCATGGGGAAGCCTTCGGGCAGCCGAGCGACCGACTCATTCCGGGTATGTCTTCGGGATCGAGCGTCTCTCTCTCGGCCCACGGCCACGGTACTAGCGTCTTGAGCCCCACACAGTATCAGGTGTTG
>JAICPY010000289.1 GCA_025929585.1 Steroidobacter sp. | reverse complement strand
TGCGCTTCAACCGGCGATACTTCCGCGGCCTTGGCAGCCTACGGCGCTGCGGCGGGCATTCCCACAGTGGTTTTCCTGCCGCGTAACAAGGTTTCCCCCGCGCAACTAGTTCAACCGCTGGCCAACGGCGCGTTGGTGCTGTCGCTGGACACCGATTTCGATGGCTGCATGGCTGCCGTCCAGCAGGTAACAAAGCATAAACACATCTACCTGGCCAATTCGATGAACAGCCTGCGCATCGAGGGGCAAAAGACCATTGCCATCGAAATCGTGCAGCAGTGCGACTGGGAAGTGCCCGATTGGGTGGTGCTGCCGGGCGGAAACCTAGGCAATGTCAGCGCGCTCGGCAAAGGATTTTTAATGATGCACGAGCTCGGCTTGATCTCTAAGCTGCCGCGCATTTGTGTCGCGCAGGCGGAGAATGCCAATCCTTTTTACCGCGCCTTCTTGACCAATTTCGAGCGCTTCGAGCCTATCACCGCCAAAGAGACCCTTGCCAGCGCGATTCAGATCGGTAATCCCGTCAGTATTCGCAAGGCGATTGCGACCCTGCAGCGCTTCGATGGCGTGGTCGAACAGGCTTCCGAGTCGGAGCTTGCCGAAGAAACCGCGCGCGCCGACCGCACCGGAATGTTCAACTGTCCGCACACCGGCGTAGCTTTGGCGGCGCTGCGCAAGCTTGTTGAACGCAAAGTGATCCGCTCGCATGAACGGGTAGTGGTCATTTCGACCGCTAATGGCCTTAAGTTTGCCGACCAAAAGATTGCTTATCATGCGGGCACTCTCGCCGGAGTCAAACCAGGACATCAGAATCGGCCGGTGGAGTTGAGTGCCGATCCCAAGCAAATTGCCGCCGCGATATCGCACTATGTCGAGCGCATGCGGCTGCTAGATAGCGTTAATGGCTGATCGCGAATCTAAGGACAGCGACAAAGCTGGAACCTTGCCGCTGCAAACCCATTCGGGGGTGCAGCCGGAGTCGAACTCTAGCGCAGCACCTCGAGGCATCGGCACTATCGCCGTCCATGGCGGTGAGGCGCGGCCGAAGCTCGGCAATGCGTTGGCGACACCGATCGTGCAGACCGCCACCTACACCTTTGCAAATACCGATGAGCTTCGCGACCATTTTGAGCGACGTATCGAGCGCCAGGAGTACGGCCGTTATGGCAACCCAACGCAACGTGTCGCCGAGCAGAAGCTGGCGCAGCTCGAAGGGGCCGAGGATTGCTTGCTGTTTGCCAGCGGTATGGCCGCAATTACAACCACGCTCTTTGCCGTTCTCTCGCACGGATCGCATGTGGTTGTCACAGACGACTCTTATCGCCGGACTCGTCAGTTTCTCACGCAGGTGCTGCACCGTTATGGCATCGAAGTCTCGGTGGCTCGAGCCGGCGACTATGAGGCTATAGAAGGAGCGATCCGTCCGACCACGCGCGTGCTCGTAAGCGAATCGCCGACGAATCCGTACAACTACATCGTCGATCTCGAGCGCTTCGGCGAAATCGGCCGTCGTCATCGGATCAAGACGATCATCGATGCGACGTTTGCCACGCCGTTTAACCAGCGGCCGCTAGAGTTCGACATTGATCTGGTTTTGCATTCCGCGACCAAATACTTGGGCGGCCATAACGATCTCCTCGCCGGCGCGGTGCTTGGATCTGCGGATCTGATTGACGGGATTCGCGGCTTGCAGGCGGTGACCGGAGCCATCGCAGATCCATTTACCGCATACCTGCTTATTCGGGGGCTAAAAACATTTGCTCTGCGGATCGCGCAGCAGAATGCGACGTCGCAAGCTCTCGCCGAATTTCTCCAGTCGCACCCGCGGATTACTGCCGTTTATTATGCCGGCCTCCCGTCGCACCCGCAGCACAACGTCGCGCGCCGGCAGATGCGCGGCTTCGGCGGCGTTGTCTCGTTTGAGGTTGCCGGCGACCTCGATGCGACGTCGCGCGTCGTCGATGCCTGCCGTATCCCGCAGATCGCGCCCTCGTTAGGCGGTGTGGAAAGTCTGATCGAGCAGCCTGCGTTGATGAGCTTCTACGAGCTTACGACGGAAGAGCGCCTGCTCGTCGGCATCAAAGATAATCTGATCCGCTACTCGGTTGGCATCGAAGATTCGGATGATCTTATCGCCGATTTGACCGCGGCCCTCGAATGCCCGTGAATCACATGCGCTGATCTCAGATCGTACTGATCGAGTTCTCAACTGCTGCTCTGGAGGAGT
>JAICPY010000108.1 GCA_025929585.1 Steroidobacter sp. | reverse complement strand
TTGCACACGGTGATAGGTATCTTGCTCGCGTTGAATGCGCAGCAGCGGCACGGCACGAAAGGTGAAGTCGTGGACGTCGCGATCTATGAATCGGTGTTCAACTTGCTGGAAGGCGTCGTGCCCGAATACGACGGTGCAGGCGTCGTTCGCGGACCCTCAGGATCGACGTTGACCGGCATCGTGCCTTCGAACACCTACGAGTGCGCGGACGGTAAGTATGTGGTGATCGGTGCCAATGGCGATTCGCTGTTCAAGCGTCTGATGCGAGCGATCGGGCAATCGCAAATGGCGGATGATGTGAGATTCGCCAACAACGCGGGCCGCGTTCAACATGAGAAGGAAATCGACGAAGCCATAGGAAAGTGGACGCGCGCGCATGATTCCGCGTTCGTACTGCGCACTCTTACGGAAGCATCGGTGCCGTGCGGATCAATCTACGACGTAGCCGATATGGCAAACGATCCGCACTTCAAAGCGCGTGGCCTGTTCGAAGAAGTCGAAGTCGACGGACAACCATTGAAGGTGCCGGCGATCATGCCGAAGCTGCAGCAGAACCCTGGCCGCACGCAATCCGCGGGACCCAGACTGGGAGAACACACCGATCGAGTGTTGAAGGAACTGTTGAATCTGTCCGCCACACAAGTGGAAGAATTGCGTCGAGCCGGAGTGATTGGCTTGGAGCCGAAGAAAGTCTGACGCTAGACCTTTGCCCTGCTGCACCTCCGCACGTCTACACGTCCTTCACCAACGCCCGCGAACGCAACCCACGCTCGCTAAGCTGCACGAGCACTTGCGGAAGAACCTTCAGCAACTCATCCGGTTTGTTGTGTTCGTTGCGTCCATCGTGCATCAGCACGACCTCCTCGCCTTGAATGCGCGATAAGCGTTCAGCAATCTTGTCTGCTCGCCCAAACGGACCCCAATCGATCGCGCTCAGGTCCCATAACATCGTCTTTTGCCCACCCTGCTGTGCCTCTTCGCGCATGCAGGCTCGCATTCGGCCGTGTGGAGGACGAAAGAAATTCGGAGCGTGACCAGTGATCTCGCTGAGCACGGCAGCACCTTCGCGTACTTCGGCGCGTGCAGATCGCGCGCTCATCATCCATGGGTGGCGATGGCTGAACGAATGATTGGCGATTTCGTGCCCTTCGGCTGCGGCTCGACGAACGAGCTCCGGCCAGCGACGCGCTTGGGTGCCAATCGCGAAGAACGTGGCATGCATGTTCGCGCGCGCAAGCACATCCAACACGCGCGGCGTGAATTCCGGATCGGGACCGTCGTCGAAGGTGAGATAGATGTGGGACATGGTGACGGGTGACGGGTGACGGGTGACGGGTGACGGGTGACGGGTGACGGGTGACGGGTGACGGGTGACGGGTGACGGGTGACGGGTGACGGCAAAAAGTTTGCGCTCTGCGCTCTGGCTCTCACGTGCCAGCCGTCAACCGTCAACCGTCAACGGCCAACTGGCCGCTCCCTTTCAGCTTGGAGACGTTGCGTGCGAGTGCTTCGCGGGTGAGCCAATACAGGCGGGGCTCGGTCGCGCGTTCGCGAATGCGCGCTGCGGGAGCGAAGACCCATGAAAGCATTCGGAAGTGCCCGCTGAGGAGTTTCGTCTTCCAGCTCTTCGGCATGGGTGTGCTGACGAAGCCAACGACTTCACCGTGAGAAGGAATCCAGGTGACGCCTTGAAACACCTTGATCGCGTGAAGAGCGGGATCGGTTTGCGCCGCGTGCGCGAGCTGACGCAGAGACTCACGCATCAGCTTTGCAAACCTGAATCCAACGCGATGCATCGAACCTTCACCGAGCGCGGCAATGCTCGAGTTGTTGAAATGCAGCTTGCCGATCATGTCGTTGTTCCGCAGCACGGTGCCGTCTTCGAAGTGAATATCCGGCCCGTGATAGCGAGATTGACCTAAGAACAGCACGGGGCCGAGGGTTTGCAAGCGATAGCGCCGGTAGTACCAGCGATCCACCCACCCCAAGACGGTTCGTGCAGAACGATGCAGCAGCTTCATGGCGTGCCGAGCGCAAATCGCGTTTGCGTTGAAGCCAGATCCAGTGCAATTCCCGCGATCTTGGCGGCGCCGTCGCGACACCCGAGCGAAGCGGCGCGTTCCTGCATTGCGCGCAAGGTTTCGCGATCGCGCAACAACGACTCGACTCTCGAGACAAGTTCTCGATCGCTTACGAGCCCACCGACTTGATTGCGTTCCAGGAAGTTCACGTTGAACCCTTCCTGGCCGCCGAGCGATCGAGTCGCAAGCAGCGGACGGCCGCATGCCAGCGCCTCCGCAACGCTGATGCCGCCAGGCTTACCGACGACCAAATCTGCTGCGCGCAAATACAAATCCATTCGCTCAGTCCACTCACAGACCAACAAGCGATTCGAGTACTGCTTTCTGAGAGTCTCGAGCGTCATTCGTGCAGGCGTATTCTTGCCTGGCATGGCGATTACTTGGATATCGCTCGGCTGCTTCAACAACGCAGTCGCCGCCGAATCCACGCTCAACCCGAGTCCGCCACCTAAAACGAGCACGACAGGTACGCCAGGCGGAAGATTCAGTTCAAACCGCGCTTCTTCTTGCGAGATCGTTGCGGCGAACGCGGGCATGAGCGGCACACCGGTGGCAATCACAGGATCGGCCAAGTCTCCACCGCCGCACCGAGCGATCGATTCGTGCGCCACGCAGTAACGATTCACGCCACTCTGTTTCCAGAAATCGTGCACACCGTAATCGGTCATGACCCCAATCATCGGCGCACTGAATTTGCCGCGTTGTTTCAGATAAGAAGTCATTGCGGCAGGAATCATCTGTGTGCTGATGATGACGTGCGGCGCGAATCGCTTGATCGCGGGCTCCAATCGACGGATCAGACGTAGCCAAGTCCATTTGAGTAATGCCAGTCGTGCGCGTACGCCATTTCCGGCCAAGCTGTCTCCGTCATACGGCAAAGCGGCGCACAGCAGCGATAACAAGAGTCGGTCGGATGCGTACTTGCCGCCTCGAGGAGCTTGCTCGCCCTTTTCGCCCGCGATCCGCGAGATCAGCTCCAACACCTCGAGCACTGCGGGCGGCGGTCCAGACTCGCTCTCCAAGATTTGCCGCCAAGTATGCTCATCGAGCTGATACAGACGTTCGTGCAGATCCGGGTAGTTCTGCACCAGACTCAGGTAGGTCGCGTGTATGGCGCTGGCTACATTGGGGTTGATCAATGACCAAAAATCGACAGTCTGAATGATGGCATCGCCCCCAAGCGCCTTTTCAATCGCCTCAGCAGCCCGAACATGGCCGAGACCAAGTCCCGAGGTAAGCAATAGCACTCGAGGCCGATCGGCTACACCTGCGCTGTCGGGGATGAATTCGAATCGCGAGACGGAGTTCTGGAGTTCTGTTTCTTCAAAGCGCATCTGGGTCTTCCGTTGTCCGGATTAACGGAACCCGGCTCCGCCTCAATGCGTCGTATACACCCTGGGTTCCGTGATCGATGGGGCTGCCGCTAACACCCGCTTATCGCAGATCAGCCAAGCCCATCGGTCATTCACATCGACAATCGATAGCTTAAACAATTCCTACCGGCCCGCATTCCGCCTTGCGACAAAAATTCCGCCGTGATGACGTAAATACGTTGCTGAGATCGCCCAAATGATCCGGTATGCCGAAAGTTGCGAACTTTCGACGCTCCGATACGTTTTCTTCCGTTCCCACCGACTGCAGAAGGGGTTTGCCGTGTCCATTCGTCGACCCAAGCCGTGCTTTTCCCCTGTTCTGCTCTTGTTGGTCGTCGCAAGTTTCGCCGCCAGCGCGAATAACCGAGAAGACTGCGCCAAGGAGTTTCAACCAAACTCCGGCCAACAAGGCAAGGATGTCGTATGGGTTCCCACCAACGATGCACTCGTAATGCGAATGCTGCAGATGGCCCAGGTCAAGCCGACCGACATCGTGTACGACCTCGGCGCGGGAGACGGCAAGATCGCGATTGCCGCGGCCAAACATTTCGGCGCCAAGGCCTTTGGCGTCGAGTACAACCCTGACATGGTCAAGCTAGCCCAATGTCTAGCTCGGGCAGAGGGTGTGGCAGAGCGCGCCCGGATTGTTCAGGGCGATATCTTCGAGACCGATTTCAGTTCTGCAACCGTCGTCACTCTCTATCTATTGCCAGAGCTCAACCTGAAGCTGCGGCCGACGATTCTCAAGATGAAACCCGGCACGCGCGTCGTCTCGCACTCCTTTCTGATGGATGACTGGGAGCCGGACGAACGCTCGACGACTGAAGATGGGCAGGCGTACATGTGGATCGTGCCCGCCAACGCGGCCGGCCGATGGACCTTCCGATCGGCGGATTCGAAAGAGAGCTTCACTGCGGACCTCGAACAAACGTTTCAGCAGCTCAACGGAACCGCCGGTTCGCGCAAGCGCTCGATCACGAATGCAACGCTGCGCGGCGAGCATCTGAATCTCATGTTCGATGATGGCGCCACACCCGTGAAGGTCGCCGGACGCATCAACGGCAACCGTATCGAAGCCGAGGTCACTCGCGGCAACAAGACGCAGAAGTATGTAGCGGAAAGAAGGCGATAGGGGATAGGGGATAGGGGATAGTAAGAGAGGAAGAATTGAGGAAAAGAATGGCTGCTATCGGTGTGCGTGATGCCTATGCGTATCGAATCTAACTATCCCCTATCCCCTATCCCCTATCCCCTATCGCCTTCCCTCCGACATGTCCTTCGCCCTCGACTCCGCAGCCACCGACAACGTTAGCTCCAAGCCTGCTTCGCTCGACATTCCTACGCCGACCTTGAGCGTGTGGGATGCGACGATGATCACCGTCGGCATTGTCATCGGTGCGGGCATCTTTCAAACGCCGACGCTGATCGCGGGAATGGCGGGCTCGCCAGGCTGGATGTTTGCCGTATGGATGTTGGGCGGCGCGCTTTCGTTTGTCGGAGCGCTGACGTATGCGGAACTCGCCACGACTTATCCCAGCGCAGGTGGTGATTACTCGTTCTTGACGCGAGCATACGGCCGCGATGTGAGCTTCCTGTTTGCTTGGGCCCGAAGCTTAGTAATCGTTACGGGCTCGATTGCATTGCTAGGCTTCATCCTCGGTGACTATCTCACTCGCATCTTGAGCCTAGGCCCGTATTCTTCCGCAATCTATGCCGCGCTCGCCGTGATCTTGCTTACGGCAATCAACCTGGTCGGATTGCGTAGTTCCTCGCGAATGCAAAACGTGCTCACTATCGTGGAGATCTCAGGTGTGCTGCTCGTGGCTGTGGCGGGACTCATGTTGCACGGCTCGGTGGAAGCGGTAACGCCCGCCGCAACTGAAAGTCCCGGCGCTGGAGCGCTTGGACTCGCGATGGTGTTTGTACTGCTCACCTTCGGTGGGTGGAACGAAGCCGCGTACGTCTCAGCCGAGGTGCGCGGCGGACCGCGCGCAATCGTTCGTTCGCTATTGCTATCGATCGCAATCATCACCCTTGTTTATTTGTTCTTCGTGTTCGGCGTCCTACAGGGATTGGGATTCGATCAACTAAAAGAGACGAATGCTCTGGGTGTCGAAGTCGTGCAGCGTGCATTTGGCACGACCGGCGGGCAAATCGTCGGAGTCCTCATTGCGATCGCAGCGCTGACCTCGATGAACTCCACCATGTTGGTCGGCGCGCGCACGAATTACTCGGTCGGGCGCGATTGGCCGATCTTCGCTTTCATGGGCGGGTGGAAAGGCGAGCGCAGCACACCGAGCGCCGGTTTCTTGGTTCAGGCTGCGATCGCACTCGCGCTGATTTTCTTTGGCGCACTGGAAAAAGACGGCTTCTCGACGATGGTGGAGTTCACCGCGCCAGTATTTTGGTTCTTCTTCATGCTCAGCGGCATCGCAGTGTTCGTGCTGCGATCCAAAGACCCATCAGCCCCTCGCCCATTCCGTGTGCCTCTGTATCCGGCTCTACCACTACTGTTCGTCCTGACCTGCGCATATCTGCTGTACTCCAGCATCACGTATGCGCAATCGAAGAATGCGGCGTGGGTGGCGTTGGCGGTGATGGCGAGTGGAGTCGTGGTGTGGGCGGGGATGAGGCTGCGTCGTGACGAAGTGACGGGTGACGGGTGACGGGAAAGATGATGTGAGGGCTGGCGCCTCGCAACTTGCTCGGAGCAGCCCCCTACCTGGCCTTCTGATGCACACGGACGTGCGAATGGCGCGATGTGCATGGATGCACTGGAGCGGCCCCCGTAAACGGGGGAAGGGATGTTTCTATTTCGATTCCCTCATGCTTGCGAGCGAACCGAAGATCACGCAGTTGGAGTCGTCGCGAAGAAGTGTTAGGCAGGAGTCTGTTCGTTTTGCTCGTCACCGATCACTCGTCACCCGTCACTCCTTCCTTCTCCGGAATTCTCCAGAAATAAACCCCACTCGTCCCCAGCTTCACGTACTCATCCGGCGGCCATTCCTTACCCATGTCGAAATCATGGGAAACGACTCGTGCGCCGGGGCGTAGCTCGGCGAGCAGTTTTGGTTTCAAGCGGCGGTTGAGCTCCGGCAGTAAGTAGAGCATCACGACGGTGGCTTCACGGATGTCGGTCTTGAACATGTCGCCGACTTCAAAGGTGACCAGATGCTCGACACCCGCCGCCTTCGCATTCGCTCTCGCTTCGCGGATGCGTTGGGGATCTAAGTCCACGCCGACGCCACGCGTGGCGAACTTCTTGGCCGCTGCGATCACCATGCGACCATCTCCGCAGCCGAGGTCGTACACGACATCGCCTGTGCGCACGCCGGCAACGTCGAGCATGCGCTCCACGATTTGGTGCGGCGTCGGGACATACCAAACGTCAAGCTGACGCGCCGGTTTCGTTTCTTCTTGTGCAAAGGAGGGTGGCGAGAACGTGACGACCGCAACCGCAACCATCGCCTGAATCGCACGAAGCGCTGGCTTCACTCCCTTATCCCCATCCGCCATCCGCTTCTTCTCTTCAATGCTTCTTCAACATCATTCGCACCCGCCGAGTCGCGATGACTCCGAGGAACTGCGTAATCTTTGCTTCGCTCGCGAGGCTTGACAGTTCTTGCTGATAGATTTCTTCGACAACATCAGGAGCGGTGTCCGTATCTTTTCCTATCTCTTCGGCGACCGCGCGCGCTTGACCTGAGTCCAAGGGTGTGCCTGGTACTGATCTTGCCATCGTGAATTCTCCGAGTGATTGGCCGTCGTTCTTGGAAATCACATCGTGCCAGATGAGAGATGCGCGATTGATCACGTAACAATCAATCTAACGATCACGCAATAATCCGCCGCATCTGCGCGAAGTCAAGCCCGTCTTATCCAGAAGTTTTCCACCGCTTCTGTGGATAACGTTCCGATCGCCGCGTCACTGCTGGCTCTTCACGCGTTAGTGCTTGTCAAGCGATGTGACCGAAATATTTCCGCGCGATGCACAGAAAATTTCACGAGAGGGACTCTGAGTGTGATCTCTGCTTCTTCTGGTCTCGTTCTAATCTGGTGCATTCGACTCGACACGATGCGTGTTGCGTACCGGAATCGCTGAAACTTGCTGAGAGATGCGTGAGCGTCGCGCGGAAACATCATGCGGCGCGAATGTGACAACCGCATGACGGAATCCGATCAGCACGTTGGGACTCGAGCGCGGTTAGTTTTTTAATCGTGCGAGCGAAAAAACTATTGACATTGACATGTCATGAACCGGTGCGCGTTCATCCAGGGCTGACGAATGCCCACGTCCACGCTCCGAGGAGCAACGTGCAGGCCGTTACCCCGGAAAGCCATTGCGGAATTTTCTCCAAGAGCGCGCCGGTCGACCGAATGGCATGTAACAGGCCAATGACGGCGCCAGCCGCGAATCCGGTGAGGTGAGCTACAACGTCGGTGCGCTCTCCGGATGCCCCAGTGAATGCCAGCAATGCGACGGCGACCACCAGTGGCGCCCATCGATGCGCCCAACGCGGCGCGCCTGCCGTATGGCGCAGCAGCGCGTAGGCGGCCACCATTCCTAAGGTCGCAAAAACCGCGGTGGACGCGCCGATCGTCACTCTCCCCTCACTCATCAGCACGCTGTCAACCCAATTCCCGAGAGCGCCGGCCAATAAAATGCTCAGCCACGCTGATCCCGACCCGATCAACTGTGCGGCGAAGTACCCGAACAAACCGCCAAACGCCAAGTTGCCCAACAGATGGCCGATGTCCGCGTGCAACGTGAGGGCTGTTATCGTCCGCCAGCCTTCGCCATCTCGCGTGAGATGCGGTGTCAGCGCGCCCATCTCGAACCAATCGCGCTGGCCGAATTGAACACCCGCCAAATAGCCACACAGTACGAGCGCGAAGGCATACGCGAGCGTCGAGCCCGTCGCGAATCCATGCAGCTCGAGCGGAGCTTGCGGCGGCTCTTTCGGCACGCTTTCCTGCTCATACCACGCGAGCTCATCCATCGCTCGGTAAGCGAGAGGTTCCACGACGTACAACACGAAGTACTCGTCCTGAACACCCAAAAGGTGCTCGATGCCCACCGCACGCAACACGAACGCACGATGCTCGCAAGCACCTTGATCGCGCGAACGATACACTTCGATATACGGGTCCATGACGTGACGGGTGACGGGTGACGGGTGACGGGTGACGGGTGACGGGCAAGATCAAATCGAAGCAAACCAGCGATGTCCAGTGCTGTTGGGGCGAAATGACTATTTATCAATCGGTGAGAGAGTTGCGAGCTCGCTCTAACCTGATCTTCCCCGTCACTCGTCACTCGTCACCCATCACCTGCTTCTGAATGCCCCCTCTCGCTCTGCTAGCCGTTCTGTTGGCCGCCGCCACGCACGCGACGTGGAACTTGTATGCAAAGCGTGCTGCGAAGTCGCAGCACTTCGTGTGGATGTATTCGGTTGCCTCGGTGCTCATCTACACGCCGATCGTCGCGTGGATTCTGATTTTTCATCGACCCGAGTTCCAAACCGAGCATTGGCTGGCGCTGCTTGCCACTGGCGTGCTGCATCTGAGCTATTCGCTTTTGTTGCAGGCGGGCTATCGGGCTTCTGATCTATCTCTCGTATATCCGTTGGCGCGCGGCTCGGGACCGCTGCTTGCGTTCTTTGGCGCAGTCTTGCTGCTCGATGAGCGCATCACGTCGCTGTCGGTACTCGGCGTGATCCTCGTCGTACTCGGCATTCTGCTCGTTGCTGGCCTACTGCACGGATCGCATAAAGCGCCTCGCGCGGGCATTCTCTACGGCCTGGCCACGGGCGTATTCATCGCGGCATATACGATCAACGATGGCTGGGCGGTAAAGGTGCTGCTCATTTCTCCTTTCATCATCGACTATACCGGCAACGTATTCCGCGTCGTCGTGCTGAGCCCCGGCGCTTGGAACGATCGCGTCCGAGTACGCGAAGAGATTCGTACATACCTGCGCCCCGCGCTTGTCGTCAGCATTCTAGGACCGCTTGGTTACATTCTCGTGCTCTATGCAATGCGCATCGCACCGATCAGCCATGTCGCGCCCGCTCGCGAGCTTGCCACTCTCATCGGTACCTATTTCGGTGCACGTCTGCTGAAAGAACGCGCCGCGCCAATGCGCATCGCCGGCGCGCTGTGCATTGTGGTGGGAGTCGTTAGTTTGACCTTAGCCTGATGGCTAAGGCTGTGACGAGGTGACGAAGTGACGGGGCCAGAAAAGAAGGGAGGCGCATGCCTTCTGACATCGTCACCCGTCACTTCGTCACCTGCACGTCAAGAGCTGCACGACAACATCGAACACCCCGCCTTTTGTCTTGCCCAATCGGGACGTCGTGCAGCGAATTTCTCGCGGCCAGGCTGGTCATCATAAGGGTGTCGCATGACGTCGAGCAGTTCTTCGATGCCGCTGTAGTCTCCCTGATTCGCCTTATCGATGGCTTCCTGCGCGAGGTAGTTTCGCAAAACATAGCGCGGGTTCGCCGCTCGCATGCGGCTGCGGCGTTGCTCAGCGGACAAGGAATCGTTACGGACTCGAGCAGCATAGCGTGTAAGCCATTGCAGGAAGTCCGGTGCGGAAGCCGCGCGCTTGTTCTCGCTGTAGAACGCACCCTGGAGGGGCTCAAGCGTCGGCTCTGCGATGTCGACTTCGATGAGAGAGCGGAAGAAGAGCGTCATGTCGACCTCTGCACCCAGCATCAGACCGTATAGCGTTTGAATGAGCTCAACGTCCTCCTCTAGGCATTCCGATAGGCCGAGCTTTGCGGCCACGTTCGCTCGATCATTTGCGACGAACGCTTCTGCATAACGCTGCAGCCCGTCCTGGAGCGGTTCTTCGGAAGAGAACATCGGCAGCAGCGCGCTCGCAAGGCGGGTCAGATTCCAGAATGCGATCTGTGGTTGTTGACCGAATCGATAGCGCCTCCCTTGGGCATCGGTGGTGTTCGGCGTCCAGTTCGGATCGAAGTTGTCGATCCAACCGTACGGCCCATAGTCGATCGTGAGCCCGAGGATAGACATGTTGTCTGTGTTCATCACACCGTGCACGAACCCCACGCGCATCCAGTGGGCGATCATGCGAGCCGTGCGTTCGCAGACTTCCGAAAACCATCGCGCTCGTTTCGCTTGCACATCCTGGAGCGTAGCGAGCTCGGGAAAGTCACGGGCGATCGTAAAGTCGACGAGCGCTTCCAATAGCTTCATGTCGCCCCGCGAGGCTGGGAGCTCGAAGTTGCCGAAACGAATGAACGAGGGCGCAACACGACACACGATCGCGCCTTGCTCGGATTCCGGATTGCCGTCATAGAACATGTCGCGCACGACTTGCTCGCCGGTCGTCACTAAGCTCAGCGCGCGTGTGGTCGGCACACCGAGATGATGCATGGCCTCGCTACACAGAAATTCGCGGATCGAAGATCGCAATACTGCTCGTCCATCGGCCGTTCTCGAATACGGTGTCTGGCCCGCGCCCTTCAATTGCAGCTCCCAACGCTCGCCTCGCTCAGTGATGATTTCGCCGAGTGTGATTGCGCGCCCATCGCCGAGCTGGCCCGCCCACTGCCCGAATTGATGTCCGCCATAGTTCGCAGCATATGGCTCCATGCCTTCGAGAACCTTGTTGCCGCTGAACACTTGCGCGAATTCCGGGGATTGCACATAGGCGTCCTGGAAGCCGAGTGTCTCGGCCATCTCTCGCGAGTAAGCGATTAAGGACGGGGAAACGACGGGCGTCGGATCCACCCTTGAAAATAGCGCCCCATGCACTTGACGGGGAGACCCACCCTCGTGCGAATCGCCGGGAAGCTCGCGAACAAACGCGTTGTCGAAATTGAAAGCGTGTCTGGGAGCATGCATGGTTTTCTAAACGTCCTACGGCACGTCGCCGGAAAATTCCTGACCGTAGGCCACAGTATGGGGAGCGTTCGATGCCGATAAAGTGTTCCGCGGGAAAATACCGTACTCATCTCGCGCAATCGGTTTGTTAGCATGGAACTCGTGGCGCGTCGGCTCGTTGTCGTTCCAGGACGGATCTACTTCATGCGGATTCGCCGATACTACATGGATATACGGACCATGAATCCGACCGGAGCTCTCATGAAGAAACAGGCCCTCTCTTTGGATGACGTCAAGCGCACGATCTCAGCGCTTGAGGTGTATGCCAGCGCCCTCGAGGAAGAGATCATGGCTCAAGGCACGAATTGCGAACCTTCGGTCATGGAAGAGGCTGAAGCCACCCGAGTATTGATCACGAAGTACTCCGCTCTGTACGAGGCGTCGAACGAGACGAGTACGGTGCACTGAGGCTTTCAGGCGTGACGAGGTGACGAAGTGATGGGGTGATGATGACAGAGCCGGAAGGAGTTCTTGCCTCTGTCGTCATTGCTTTATCGCCTTAGCACCCCACCGCCCGTTTGCCCCATTTCTCTTCAAACGCCCAGTAATCCAAGCCTCGCTCGTCGGGGCCTCTCGCCATCATCCGCTTGGGATGGTTCGCGATGGCATGAGGGAGCATGGAACAGGCGGCTGGGCACCACGCGTCTGCGCTCATCGATGAGAAGCGATGTACGAAGTGTCGCACTTATTCACTGCGCACACGTGCGTACGCCCGTGGAACAGCCATCGTCGAAACTGTCATCGCGTTGCCTATTCTGCTCGTCGTGATCTTCGGGATCATTCAGTTCGCACTCATCTATGAAGCGAAGGCAACGCTCAACCACGCAGCCCTACAAGCGGCACGCGCGGGCGCGGTACAGAATGCACAACCGGATGCCATCCGTTCGGGCCTGGCCCGTGGGTTGGTGCCCTTGTACTCGCCCGATTCCTCCGTGGCTGGCATCGTGTCCATACTCGCGCGAGTCAACGCAGAATTGCGCTCGACTGCACGCGTGCGAATTCTGAATCCCACTCGAGAAGCCTTCGCCGACTTCAGCGAGGAGGTCGATGGCGTACGTGAAATCCCAAACGATCGGTTGCACGCAAGAAGTACCGCGATCGGTGCGCAAAGCGGATTGAATATCCAAGACGCCAATCTCTTGCGTGTGCAGATCACATACGGATACGAACTGAAAGTGCCGATAGTGAACTGGTTCATCACGCGGACACTCCTCGCGCTGAATGGCGAGCAACCCTACGACGCGTTCGAGCAGCAGCTTCTTCGACGCACATTGCTGCCGATCATCGCTACATCGACGGTCCGGATGCATAGCCCCGCTCGCTTGAGCGATCTGGTCGTATCACGAGCTGATCTTCCAAACCTGCCGCGCATCGATGCAAGTGCCGCTCCGCCAGAAAGTCAGGAAACTTCAGAACCGGAAGAAGAAGAGCCTATCGAACAGCAACCATCGGAGGAAACCACTCTCGCCGACGGCTTCTTTGGTTTCGGGTCAGGATCTGGCGAATCTTCGTCAGGCGAACCCGGGGACGACGGTAACGTTGGCGGTGATGACGATTGGATCGTCGGCGGTGGTGGCCCCCGCGATTGCCCGATCAATGCGTGTTGTACGCCTCGAGCGGGAAGCGGGTCGTGATTAGCGGGTCGCGGGTCGTAAGAACGGCGGCGGTCGCCTCTGCCTACCCGCGAGTCACGAGTCACGAATCACGAATCACTGGGAGAAGCGGGTCGTGACTAGCGGGTCGTGGGTAGGAAGAACGGGCACGCTCCTCCCTCTGACTACCCGCTAGTCACCAGTCACGAATCACTTCCCATGGTGTTTGACATACCCTCCTAGTGATGGAGAATCGAATACACAACCAGACCGCACTGGCAAACCACACTGGGGGATCAATCAATGCATCGCTCTTCTATCTTCTACGGACTTGTCATCGCGCTCCTGGGTACCGCAGCCACCGTCAACGCGGCGGAAACCAAGGACGCGCGAACAGGTGCGACATACATGGAGGTAAAGAGCTATACGCTCGAGGAAGATCGCGCCATTCTCAAAGCATTCGAAGGCTTGAGAGTCGCGGACGTTTCCGACGGCATGGACTTCGTCGGACTGCATGATATCGGGCTCATGAATCCCGAGATTCATCCATTGTGGAAAGATCCGATCGAATACAAACACCGGATCGTAGGCATTGCCGTCACTGCTCGTTACGTACCGACCCAACAACCTCCTGCGGGCAAGCGAAGCGAACAGGACTTCGAAGCCTGGGTTGGCAAGTTCTATAACGAACGCTCTCCTGAACCCTTCATTCCGCTGTTGCGCGAAGGAAGCGTCGTCGTCATCGAAGAAGCGCCCGAAACCGATGTGGGCTCGATCGGCTCAAACAACATCATGTCCTGGAAGGTCAAAGGTGCTGTAGGTGTCGTCACGAGCAACACCTCGCGCGACACAGACGAAATCATCACCCAGCAAGTGCCGCTGTACTTCAAGCGAGTGGGCCGAGGCATTCGTCCGGGGCGCAACGAAATCGAATCGGTTAATCGGCCGGTGGTCGTCGGCGGCGTGCTGGTGATGCCGGGCGATGTCATCGTGGCTGATGGCGATGGCGTGATCGTCGTGCCACGCGCGCACGCGCTCGAGGTCGCGCGCTATGCACACAAAGTTATCGAAGGCGACAAACAAGGCCGGCGCAATTTGTATAAGGAATTGGGCTTGAAGGAAGACGCCTCGGTCCGCTGAGTGTTGCGCCCAAAGGTCTGCCCCCTCCCTAACCCTCCCCCGCAAGCAGGGGAGGGAATCGGAGTTGGAAGATCGCGCTGCTCGATGAAGCGATCGTGACGATGGTGGTGGCGAGCAGGCAGTCGAGAGCGCAAGCAGTCGCTCGTCCTTCCGACTATCCGCGAGTCACGAGTCACGAATCACTAGGAGAAGCGGGTCGTGACTAGCGGGTCGCGGGTAGTAAGAACGGAGATAGCGCGCATCTGACTACCCGCTAATCACGACTCACGAATCACGAATCACTAGCAGAAGCGGGTCGCGGTTAGTAAGAGCGAAACCACCTCTCCCTTCCGACTACCCGCGAGTCACGAGTCACAAGTCACGTTCTTGTCCCGCGTTCTATTCCCTCCCCCTGTTTAGGGGGGAGGGTTAGGGAGGGGGCCTCCTGAGTGAGCAGCCCTGGCTGCGAACAGACTCGACACATACCTCAA
>JAICPY010000225.1 GCA_025929585.1 Steroidobacter sp. | reverse complement strand
TACGAGTTCATGGGGGAGCACACGATCGCCGTTCGCCCTCGTGCTTCTGCGTCTAGTGCGCAGCCGAGCAGCAACGCCGCCGCACAGCCCACCTCACCTACGCACACAGTCGCATCGGAAGCGAATCCTTCGAGTGAGCTGGGCGCGCGCAAGCTCGGATTTGAACACGGCGCACGCGAGCTCGAAGAGATGATCGTCACGGCACGTCGACGTGAGGAAAGCCTGCAGACGACGCCCGTCGCAGTGAGCGCGTTCAGCGGCACAGCACTGGAACTGCGCGGCATCCGATCGGCCGATGCGCTCACCCATTTCGTTCCCAACCTGCAGTTCGATGGCGCCGCGCCACTGAGTGGCGCGGCCTACAATGCCACGGTCTTTATTCGCGGCGTGGGGCAAAACGACTTTGCGATCTTCTCCGATCCCGGCGTCGCGGTGTATGTCGATGGCGTTTATCTCGGGCGTTCCATCGGAGGCGTTCTAGATCTAGTCGATCTCGAGCGCGTTGAGGTGCTGCGTGGCCCGCAAGGGACCTTGTTCGGTCGCAATACGATCGGCGGCGCCGTGAACGTCGTGACTCGGGCCCCAGAGTCAACGTGGGGCGGCGAGGCTTCGCTCACCGCTGGCAATCTATCCCGTCGCGAGTTTCGTGGCACAGTTAATCTACCGATCACAGATACACTCGCGACCCGTCTTACCGCAGCGACGCTGCATCGTGACGGCTACGCCAGCCGGCTCTCGGACGGCAGCTCGCTGGGCGATAAGGACACGACTATCGCTCGACTTCAAACCCGGTGGGAGCCGTCCGAAAACTTCACGGCGAAGTTCGCACTGGACGCCACTCGAGTACGACAGCAGTCCGCGCCGCTGACGCTGATCGATGTCGTAGACAGCGGCGTGCCTTTCCTCAATCTCTACAATGCACTCGTCGCGCCGACGCTAGGCGTAATCGCACCCAGTGGGGTATCCGAAGTCGATGCGTCCTGGGTCACTGATGACATCGACACCACGAATGCGATGGGCACTAGCGTCAACAATCTCGATTCGTGGGGCATCTCTGCGGCGCTCGAAGGCAGTATCGGCGCGACGAAACTCAGTTCGATCACCGCTTGGCGCGAGCTCGATGCTCAGTTTGCGCGCGACGGCGACAATACGCCCTTTGCCTATCGCGAAACCTTCAACAACGATCGGCAGGAACAGTTCAGCCAAGAGCTGCAGTGGTCCGGCGCGAGCGCTGATGCTTCGCTCGATTGGCTCATCGGTGCGTACTTGTTCGAAGAGCGAGCGCGCGAACGCGGCCGGGCGACGCTGGCCCAAGGCCTCTATGCAGCGCTGGAAGGTCTGACATTGGGAAATGGTGAAGCCTGGTGCGGCCTAACTGGTGAGAACCCGCGGCCCATCAGCGAGTGCCCCGAGCACCTGCGTTATGGCGGGCCAGCTTTTCACGATAACAACGTACTGGCTGACCTCGACGTCGCCCTGAACACCGCCGTGAAGAACCGCTCGTTTGCCTTGTTCGGGCAAGGCACGTACCGCCTCACCAAACGTTTGAGCGCAACGACGGGATTGCGTTGGACACGCGATGAAAAGCAGGTCGATCTAGAACACCGGCGGCGCGCGAGCGGCGTCTATATTGTGGGGGCGCCTAACGAGCCGCAGCGTTTCGATGCCGCATGGTCGCAGCTCACACCGAAGTTGGGTCTGGAATGGCAGAGCACGCCGGATCTGCTGTTGTATCTCTCGTATGCACGTGGCTACAAAAGTGGAGGTTTCAACGGACGTCCTCTGGTTGACGCGCAGGAAGTGAGCACGCCGTACGACCCTGAAGTCGTCGATAGCCACGAGCTCGGCGTGAAGTCGCGTTGGTTCGATGGCCGCATGACGGTAAACGCGGCGTTGTTCTACAACAAGTATCGCGACATGCAATTGTCCATCAACGCTACGCCGCAGAATTTCGTGCGCAACGCAGGGACGGCTCGAATCCGCGGTGCGGAGCTAGAGCTCGTTGCTCGGGTTACCGCCTACTTCGATGCGAACCTAACTCTGGGTTACCTTGACGCGCAGTACACGCAACTAGACCCGCAACTCTCGACGCTGCAGCCGCCTCTTACACTCGACAAGGAGTTCGTCAAGGCACCCGACACGACAGCCTCGGTTGGAATGCAGCTGCAGTGGCCAATGCGAATCGGTACGTTCGTACTACGAAGCGACTACTCTTATAAGAGCAACACCTATCACGACGTTTTCAATGACCGGCGAATTGAGCAACCTTCATTTGGCGTGCTGTACGCGCGTGCCGTGTTCATGCCCATCGATGAGAATTGGGAGTTGGCTGTGCTCGGTTCCAATCTCACGGACGAGCGCTATCGCCTCTCGGGCAACTCCAGCATGGGCTTCGGTCTTGCCGAAAGCACATTCGCCGCGCCGCGCGAGATTGGCGTTGCAGTGCGCCTGCGGTTTTGAAGCTGCGACAACCGGCCGACCCCTAGCCACAACTAGATGCTTCTCCCAGCGGCGCGAGGGTGCGGCGGGACAAGTGCATCTAGGACGGAAATAAGAATACTCTCGCGCAGACGCGGAGCACGCGGAGCGCAAGAGATGACGAAACGTTTGTTATGGGAATGAAGATGGCGTGATCTTCAAGCATCATGGGAGGTTCAACGAATGATTTCTCGCAGAGAAGTACTAGGCAGCGCGCTGGTGCTGTCCAGCATCGGTGGCGCACAGGCCGCCGATAGCTCCCCACGCTTACGCACCGAATTCGCATTCGAAGCGATCGTGACCGTCGACGCTCCACAGATAATCGGCCAGAGCACGAAAGGGTTGCGCCGCGTCGTCCCCATTACCGGTGGCACGGTCCAAGGCCCTCGTCTGAAGGGTCGCGTGCTGCCGGGCGGCGCTGACTGGCAGGTTGTTCAACCCGATGGTGTGCTCGACGTCGAAGCGAAGTACACGCTGCAGGCGGACGACCAGACATTGATCATGGTGACGAACAAGGGCATGCGTCATGGCCCGAAAGAGATCATCGACAAGCTGACGCGCGGCGAAAAAGTGGATCCGTCGCAGTACTACTTTCGCACCTCAGCTCAGTTCGAGGTATCGAATGAGAGCAAACACGCTTGGCTCAACCGCGCCGTGTTCATCGGCGTGGGCGAGCGCCGAGCGAATGCGGCGGTCATTCAGTTTTTCGAAGTCAAGTAGCGATGGCAGTCTGAGCGCGAGATCACGGCGCTTGCAAGGACACGGTCAGTCCGGTGATCGGCTGATCGTTTGCGTCGAGAAAGCGTGCGCAGAAATCCGTTGCACCGCCGCCGTTCACGATCGCGGCAACGATCACGTTGCGGCCCTTTTTAAGTTTGAGACGTTTCGATACGCCGTCATCGATGACGGTTTGCCTATCGTCGTACAGCGCGACCACACGCTCACCATTCAGCCACCAGTTCGACGCGGAGTTCGAACCGATGGCGAGCCGTACATCCCTCATCTCCCGCGGTGAATCCACTGTCGTCACAGCCCAGAACACCGCGTTTGACGTCGGCTTCGAGAGCGCCCAGGCGAAGTGATACAGGTTGACGTTGTATCGGACTGTCTCCAGGGCATGCCATTTTGGCGCGCCGTTCTGGTCCACGATATCGCCTTCCCGAGGCACATCGTCCAAACTCTTGAGTGGCTTAGTCTCCAATGCCTTCAGCACATCGCTCTCGATGAGCCGCCCGCTAAACGAAATGGGCTCGAGCACTAGCCAACGGCGGATGAAGCCACGCGCATCCACTGGCTGCGTCGCGCTGCTTGGGCGTGACAGCGATGGCGCGGGCGGCCGCGCGGTGGCCTCCTCCGCCACCACCTGGTTTGCCGAGCACATGAGGCCGATTGCGAGCAACGGCAGCGTGCATCTGCGAGTTCTTTTCATCGTTGTCATCACGGCACCCTGATATGCCAGCGCTGACGATCGCTCGCGGGATCGAACTTTGCGAGCGTCGGCATACTGCTGCCCGCCGCTGAAAGCGCGAGCGCCTCACTAGAGCCTGGCACCGACTTCGGCATCAAGCGGTATGTTCCGTCGGTAAGCTGGTCAATGCGCCATAACTGTTCGGGTGCACCACTAAAGGTTCGTACCGCTGTCAGCTCACCATCGGCCGTCGCCGCGAGGGCGCGCTCAGTTCCTTCAATTGTGATCTTGAAATAGGGCGAGCCTGGATAACCTCCCGCATTCGCAGCAGGAGTAATCAGCCATTTCTGTTGAGCCTGCAACATCGCGGGCGCGAGGCGTAGATCAACCTCGCCAGAGGGCCAATTCGAGGCCACCTGTGCTGCGTCTTGATCCGGGATCGCCGGTGAGGGCACAGGCTCGGGACGCGGCGCGTTAGTGCCCGGCGGGCCGCCCGGACGACGCGGGCGAAAGCCGCCAACCGGCATCCCTTGCACAGCAAGCTCGAGCACGGTGCCTGTGCGCGCCGACTCGATCGTATAGGTATCAGCAACGAGATTGTCTCCCGCGACCGGCCAGCCGTCCCGCCACAACAGCGGGCGAATGTCGAGCACGCTGATGCCGCCGCGATCCAGATCCGCCTCGTAGTGCAGCGAGAATTTCTGTACACCCTCACCAAGATCGAGCAGACCAAAATGTCCGGGGCCAATTTCGCGTCCGCGAGATCCGGCAAACAACTTGCCCCCGCCTTCGATCATGTCGATGCCCATGTTGTCGAGATACGGGCCGGTCACTTTCTTCGAGCGACCCATTCGGATGTTGTACGTAGAGTTGGCGCCGGCACAGCAAGAACCGTGCGTGACGAGCAAGTAGTACCAGCCGTCACGATAAAT
>JAICPY010000030.1 GCA_025929585.1 Steroidobacter sp. | reverse complement strand
GCGGCTTCGATGACGTTCTTGAATAGGTCTAGCACGATCTGCTGCGACATCGAGGCGCCTGCTGTGAAGGGTCCATGCTCGGGCGAATAACTGGGCGAGACGACCAATGAGCCATCGCGAGGATCTTCGCGCAAAGCAGTGAGCCAGTACCGCGCAGCACCTTTCATGACCGGCCACGCTCGCTCGCGCAGAAATGTCTGATCACCCGAGAATGCATAACCTTCGTAATAATGCTGAGCAAGCCAAGCGGCAGACTCGGGTTGCCAGAATGCCGTCGGCCAGTCGATCAGCCCCGCGAAGCCCCATACGTTCGTATTCAGGAACAGTGTCCATCCTGAAGAGCCTGTGATTCTGTTTGCGGATTCGCGGCCCGGCGGGACCAGGTTGTCGATGAAGTCGAACAAGGGAGCGGCGGTCTCTGAGAGGTGAGTCGTCTGTGCCGGCCAATAATTCATCTGCAGATTGATGTTCACGTGATAGTCAGCGTTCCAGGGCGGCGTCGCGCTCTGATTCCACACACCTTGAAGATTCGCGGGCAATGAACCGGCTCGGGAAGAGGCGATGAGCAGGTAACGCCCGTACTGGAAGTACAATGCCTCTAATGCGCGGCGCTGCGAGGGAGCTGCTTGTTCGTACTCTCGCAGCAACCGATCGGTTGGCTGCTTCTGCGATCCTTGACCGATGTCCAGCGCGACGCGATGAAAGAGCGTGCGATAGTCCGCAAGGTGTCGATCACGCAACGCGGTGAACCCGAGCTTGGTTGCGCTATCCAGCCGCCTAGCGACGTCCTGAGGTGCCTCCTGGCGATAGGTCGGATAGGTTTGCGCGTAGTTGGTACTCAGAGCGATCAGGATCATCGCACGATCGGCGCCACGCACTCGAACGGCAGCAGCCTCGTCGGAAACCGACCCACCTTCGGTTACGACTCGAACGGCTGCGTTGTATCGAAGGCCGTTGTCATGCAGCGCGCCGCTGACAGCTATCCGACCGTTGCCAATCTGACTAATGTCGGTGCGATTGTCCGGTACAGCGAGCTTCGCCCGAAATTGCACCTGGCCCGGTTGATCTGCGGAGAGTCTTACGACTATTGCGCGGTCAGGATAGGAAGCGAAATATTCGCGCGTATGACGAATCCCATCGCGCGTGAATGTCACGCGGGCGATCGCGTCGTGCAGATCGAGCTCGCGCCTATAGTCGACTATGGGGGATGTGCTTGGTTCGAAGTCCAGAAGCAAGTCGCCTGCGCTCTGATAGTCACCATACCCGCGAGCCTTGCGGCCTAGCCGCTGAGCGACATTCTCGGGAGCAAGCGCGCCAGCTGTGTCGAGTTCCTGCGCAATCTCATTCACGATCTCATCGAGAGACGCTTCGGGAATTCCAAAATCGTAGCCGCTCTTCGAACCCGGTCCGCCTGTCCAAAGCGTCTTCTCGTTGAGTTGCAGCCGATCCTGATCGATGCCACCGAACACCATCGCTCCCATGGCACCGTTACCGATGGGCAGTGCTTCGCTTTCCCAGTCGGAAGCGGGCGCTTCATACCAAAGCTCGAGTGGCACGATTTCGGCGCGCGCGGCAACGATCGTGGACGACGCAAGCGTCATCCCTATCAGGAATCTTACGAGCACGGTGTCCCCCCCGGATCGCGGCTGCGTTCATTGATCTTCCAGCCGCTCGGCCGGAGCTGTATAGACTCGCCTGCGAGGAGGGTGGATGCAAGCGGCCGCAGAGGAAACCGATAGTCGCCTTTTACGGGTGCATGGCCTGGAACGTAGCGCAAGAAGGTCTCTCGCAGAGACGCAGGGCGCGCAGAGACAGAAAGGGAACGGATAGATGCGAGTACAGAACGGAAGGTTCGCCGCTCTGTTTGTTTTCCGAGAATCTCTGCGTTCTCCGCGACTCTGCGAGAGATTTCTTGTCGCTTGTGATTCTGGCGCCTTCCTCGTGAAGAACTACGTTTCAGTCTACCTTCATCGAGGATGCCTGTTCTTGATCGCAGAGCCGACACTCTAGCGTTTGTCCGATTGCGGATTGCCTACCTTCCGGTGTCATCACCCATGTTCTCACCATCCATGGAGGGTTGTGCCGTACGTGCTGCTGATGCCCACACTCAAGCTCGGCAACCCAATGCCTTTCATCGTCTTGGTGGAAACCTGTGATGGAGCGCAACACGTTGGATGGTTGACGGTTGACGGTTGGCAGTTGACAGTCAGAAGCGGAAGAAAGCCACGCTGCTCGTTTTGCCGTCAACCGTCAACTGTCAACTCCCAACCCGCTGTTCAACCTGACTGACTCGATGCTGCCCAGATGTTCAATCCGCCGTCGGAGGCGTGTTTGTCGATCGCCGCGAGCTCCTCCGCAGTGAACGGGGCGCTTTTGATCGCGCTGATACATTCCTCGATCTGCGACCAGCGGCTTGCGCCGATCAGGGCTGTGGTAATGGCTGGTTGGCGAAGGACCCAAGAGATCGCCATTTGCGCGAGCGTTTGGCCGCGACGCTGAGCGAGATCATTGAGCGCACGAACGTTGTTCAAATTTTGTTCGCTGAGCATATGCTTGCCGAAGGATCCGCCGAGTGCGGCACGCGAGCGTTCAGGCACTCCGTTCAAGTACTTCGTGGTCAATAATCCCTGAGCGAGTGGTGAGAAGGCGATGCATCCGATGCCTTCATCCTTGAGGACATCCAAGAGACCATCCTCGACCCAGCGATTGAGCATCGAGTAGGAAGGCTGGTGAATGATGAAAGGAGTCTTGAGCTCACGCAGGATCGCTGCGGCCTCACGTGTTTTCTTGGGACCGTAGGAGGAAATGCCAACGTACAGAGCGCGACCGCTGCGTACCGCGGTATCTAGTGCGCCCATCGTTTCTTCCAATGGCGTATTCGGATCGACACGGTGCGAATAGAAGATGTCCACGTAATCCAGACCCATGCGCTTCAGGCTCTGATCCAAGCTTGCAAGTAGATACTTGCGCGAACCCCACTCGCCGTATGGCCCCGGCCACATCAAATATCCGGCTTTCGTGGAGATGATCAGCTCATCGCGGTGCGCGGCGAGATCGGCTTTCAAGATGCGACCGAAATTTTCTTCAGCCGAGCCGGGAGGAGGGCCGTAGTTATTTGCTAGATCGAAATGCGTGATGCCATGATCGAACGAGCGAAGCACCATTTCGCGCGCATTTTCATAGGGGGTCACTCCGCCGAAGTTCTGCCAAAGTCCGAGCGAAATCTTCGGCAATTGCACACCGCTCCGTCCGCAGCGCGCATAGCTCATTTCTTGGTAGCGTCGTTCATTCGCGAGATACATAGATCGAGTCCTAAAGTCGAGATAGTCGAGGTTCAGCCAGAAGGCTGTTGCGAAGCGGCAGGTTCGAATCGCAGATTTGCGAGTCGGGTGCCGGAAGTATAGACGCAGTGATCCTATTCGGCAGGCTACTTGGGCCAGAACGCCCAATGGTATTTAATACTGCCATGAATGCCCCAATCGAATTCAAAGCTCCTTGGAGCCCAGGACTGCGCCGTGCGTCGATGATTTCTGTCGGCGCGCTGTGTCTTGTGGCGGTGGGCGCCGCATTTGCCTGGCGGCAGACTCGGGTTCCGATGACCCTGCTCGCCGTGGCGTTGCCTCCCGTTATCTTGGTTGTTTGCGCGCTCTGCATGGTGCAAGGATACGTGCTCACAGGGCGCGAGATTGTCGTGAAGCGTTTAGGATGGATTCATCGCTTGCCGATCGAAGGTCTGCTCTCAGTCAACGGCGATAACGAGGCAATGGCAAACTCATTGCGACTGCTAGGCAACGGCGGCTTGCTGTCGTACAGCGGCTATTTTTGGAACCGCAAAACCGGACGCTACCGAGCGTTTGCTACGGATCCATCGCGTGCTGTCATCCTGAATTACGGCAAGCGGCGGATCGTGATTACTCCGGATGATCCCCAGCGTTTCATCGTTCGCCTGCGAACGATGCTGAAGAACAGATGATCTACTGTATGACTGCTTGATCAAACCGAGGCTGCGATGAACGGTTACAAACGATACGGTGTGCTTTGCTCGTTAGTTCTCATGAGCGCCTGCGACACTCAGCAGCCAGCGCCCGCCGCGCCTGCGTCATCGGCGATGGCGGAATCCAGCGAGGAGCAGTTGCCTTCTTTCGTCGGCAAGATCTGGGTTTCGACGACCCCGAGGCACGCGCGCGGATCCATCCTGGTCTTTCTGCCGGATAAATCCGTCTTGCAAGATTCTTGCTTCGAAACTTTCCGGGTATCCCAATGGGGAATTATCTCGCCCACCCGTATACGCTGGATCGAAGACACGATTCCGATCGAAGCGGAATATTCTCAGCCAAGCAGTCGCGAGCTCGTGCTGGAGCCGGTAGGTACCGGCGGTCGAGAAACTTATGTATCGATCTCAGTGCCGTATGTATGCCCGGATATGCCGAGGTAGAAGAGAAATGGGAGGGAGTCTGCAGTCCGCAGTCCCTGGTCCGAAGCCAAAATTTCACGCTACCGCTTCAGACCTTTTTCTTGCTGCGGACTACGGACTGTAGACTGCGGACTGAGAGAGCTCCTAGCGTCAGCTGCCCGAGCTCGACTCCCAGTACGCATCCACCGTCTGAATCGTGCCATCTTCGTTGTATTTGAGCTCGGTTACCTTCACGTTTCGAAGATGAGTTTCACCGCTCGAGAGTTGGCTATCGTGATAGAACAGGTGCCATCTGCCGTCGATCTCCACGATGGAATGCTGAGTTGTCCAGCCAAGTACAGGCTCCAAAAGCTTGCCCACGTACGTGAAGGGGCCATACGGCGAATCACCGAGTGCATACGCGACGAAGTGCGTGTCGCCCGTGGAGTAGGAGAAGTAATACTTGCCGTTGTACTTGTGCATCCAAGATGCTTCGAAGAACGAACGTGAACGATCGCCTGCCAGGAGCGGTCGACCGTTTTCATCGTTGATGAGGACATCGCGTGGCTTCTCCGCATAGCTCAGCATGTCATCGCTCAAGCGTGCGACCTTCGGCGTGAGTGCAGGCGCATCGTTCGCGGGATAACTATCCTCTGGCTTGTATTCGCCGCTTGTCCACCGCTGCAGTTGGCCGCCCCAAAGACCGCCCCAGTACATGTAGTACGTGCCGTCAGTGTCTTTGAATACTGCAGGGTCCGTGCTGAAGCTGCCTTGGATCGGCTTGTTCTGGGCCTGGAAAGGGCCGTTCGGAACGTCGCTGACTGCGACCCCGATGCGGAAAATGTCCTGCTTGTCTTTGGCCGGAAAGTACAAGAAGTACTTGCCGTCCTTCTCGGCCGCATCCGGCGCCCACATTTGCCTGCTCGCCCACGGCACATTCTCGATATCGAGCACTACACCGTGGTCGACCACTCCACCGCCGATCTTGTCCATGGACAAGACGTGGTAGTCGCGCATCGCGAAGTGACTCCCCAGATCGTCCCGAGGGATGCCGGCGTCCACGTCATGAGAGGGATAAATGTAGATACGTCCGTTGAAGACGTGCGCCGAAGGATCTGCCGTGTAGATATGCGATACCAACGGCTGAGCGAGGAACAACGATGCATCAGCCGCTTCTACCTCGGTGCGCGTCCCGGCTGCTTGCTCGGTTAGCGTTTCAGTGTTCTCGCGCTCGCATCCAAGCAGCATCCAAGCGAAGGTCAAAACTATTGGAGTCGTGTAACGATGCATAGCCCGACGATAACAACTGCCAAACACTGGCGTTCCCGCTGTGCATCTTATACACAACGATCATTTTGGCCGAAGCGCAGCAGGGTCGGTGTGTTCAGATATGTTTAGCTCCAGCTAGTAAGCGCGAACTTATCTTTTGCCGGCATACCCTTGAGCGAGCTTCAGGTCCGCGACGAAGCGTTCGTAGGCGCTCTGTTTATCCTCGGGAGGCACGCGCAGAAGGTAAGAAGGATGGACCGTGACGAGCACATCCGTAGTGTGTACGCCGCCGGCCGCTTCGATCGACGGAATGATTCGGCCGCGATTCTTCTCGATGGCGGTCGCTCGCCCGAAGACGGCGCGCGCACCGGTCGCGCCGAGTGCCACGATCAAGGTCGGCTTGATGGCCAGCAACTCGCGCTGTAGCCACTGATTGCAAGCTGCGATTTCCATCTCATTCGGCTTCTTGTGGATCCGACGCTTGCCTCGAGGCTCGAACTTGAAATGCTTCACTGCGTTCGTTACGTAAGTGAGTTTGCGATCGACGCCGGCTTCGACCAGCGCTCGATCTAACATCTTGCCGGCGGGTCCGACGAAAGGTCGGCCGGCCAGATCTTCTTGATCGCCTGGCTGTTCGCCGACGAAAACGATCTTCGCTCGCTCGCGGCCCTCGCCGAATACCGCCTGCGTCGCGTTCTTCCACAAAGGACAATCGCGACAACCCTGGACCGCTGTCCTTAACGAGTCTAGATCCTGATCGCCATTGCTCGACACTGCAGCCGACGGCGTTCGTGAAGAGCGCGTCGGGCGGCGCGTGCGCCGAGGTTCAGCAGGGGTTCTGTGAAGCATGTCCTCGGTACGACTCGTTGCATTTGCGATTAGATGAGGAATGAGTGCGGCCTCGGGCAAGTTCCTCCAATAACGTTTAGGCATGTGTGCTTGCATGGTATGTACCTTCAGCCGCGCGGGGTTGAAGATGCTGGCGTAGTAACTGAGCCACAAGCTTTCTGCTGCATCGTCCGCAGGCGCCTCGGACTTATTTGCTCCAGTGCCGAACCGAAGCTCTTTCAAGTCCCAATGCACGCTACGTTCCGGGGTGAGAATCGACCATTGCAACGTCGGAAACCGGCGCATGAAAAATGGCGCCACCGCTTCGACGATATGGTGCTGAGGTTCGAACCAGGCGATGAGGCGAGGAGGGCTCGTAAACGGCGCTTCGCGAAAGCGTACGAAGGCTTTCATCTTGTGAATGTCTCGCCGCACGGCATCTTTCATCGCGTTTGCACGTGCGACATCTTCATCCACGGACAGCGTCATGAGTTGCGGCTCGCGCTGCAGGCGCCATAACAATCTATACAGGACACTGAAACGTGCTGCGTGCCGGTGCAAGATCACGAGCTCGGCTAGTTGAAGAAAAGAGCGCGGTACGGTGAAGGCCGTCGCTGATTCGACCGTCGGCTCGATCGACGATAGGTTGGAATCGAACAATGAACCGACGTCGCCTTGCACGCGCCAGCTAATGTGCTCAGGCGCAACATCCATGTTGACGCAATGTCGGGCTGCGCGGCGCCAGCCTGCGAAGTCGGTCGCAGAGATCAATGTGACGCTATGCATTCACCGGTAGAAGCGAGAGCTGCTCCTGCTTCGGCCGCAACACGGAATCCAACATGGAGCTGTCGATGATTTTACGCTTGCGGTCTCCGGGGACTTTGATGAACGGCAGACTGCGTTTCAGTGGAAGATGCAGACGCTGCAAGTCATCGTAATGAATGCGTCGGACCCTCCGAGCGGCAATGATGCGCTCGACGGTTTTCACTCCCAATCCGGGTACGCGCAGCAACTGCTCGCGAGGGCCGGCGTTAACATCGACCGGGAACTGCTCGCGATGTCTCAACGCCCACGCGAGTTTTGGATCGATTTCCAAATCGAGCATACCCTCGGTCGCATCGAAGAGCTCATCGCTTCGGAACCCGTAGTAACGCATCAGCCAATCGGCTTGGTAAAGGCGATGCTCGCGAATCAGCGGCGCGGGCTGCAGCGGCAGAAGCTTCGATGCATCCGGGATTGGACTGAATGCCGAGTAATACACGCGTCTGAGGCGATAGGCGCTATACAGAGTCTCACTGCGTTCGAGTATTTCCCGATCCCGGGTCGTATCGGCGCCCACGATTACTTGCGTGCTCTGGCCCCCGGGCGCGAAACGTGGCGCGTTGGGTTCGCTGCGCGACTCATCGATGTGCTCACGCAATGACGCCATCGAACGTTTAATCGTTTGCGCATCTTTCTGCGGCGCCAAGCGATGCAGGCTTGTCTCGCTGGCTAGCTCCACATTGACACTGACGCGATCGGCATAACGACCCGCCTCGGCGAGCAATGCATCGCTGGCGTCGGCGATCGCCTTGAGATGAATGTAGCCGCGAAAATCATGAGTCTCCCGCAGCTCGCGAGCCACTCTCACGAGCTGCTCCATCGTGTAGTCCGCATCGCGAATGATGCCGGAGCTCAAGAACAATCCTTCAATGTAGTTACGCGAGTAGAAGTCGAGCGTCAGTTTGATGATCTCATCGGCAGCGAACCGAGCCCTGGGCACATTGCTGGAAACTCGATTGATACAATAGTGGCAATCGTAGATGCAGAAGTTGGTCAGCAAAATCTTGAGCAGCGAGATGCAGCGCCCGTCGGGCGCATAGCTATGGCAGATCCCATTACCTTCCGTCGAACCGATCCCTGAGCCGCCGAGCGAGTTGCGTTTGGAGGAGCCGCTCGATGCGCAAGAAGCATCGTATTTCGCGGCGTCTGCGAGAATTCGCAGTTTCTGATCCAAGTTCATCGAGGCAGTGTAGGCGCGCTGCAGTGAGGCAAGGCAGCAGCAAAAGCCCTACGTCACGACCAGGTGGCGCGTCGCCGAGTGCTGCGATCGAATGCGGGAGGATTATTCCTCTTCGGCTTCGAGGTCATCGCCGATATCGTAATCGTCGAAATCCGACAATTGCTCTGCAGTCTCGCGTTCTTCGCGAATACGCTCGAGCCGGCGCCAAGCGGGCTCGCCTACCTTCACGGTCGCCTTCTTGCGTTTGTCGAGATCTTCTATGAGGTGATCGACATCGAGATCGTCCGGATCGACGGCCGCATCGTCGTCCTCTTCCTCATCGAATTCTTCGGATTCCGGTTTTTCGCTCATCCAATCACATGCTTGAGTTGCAGGTCGAACGAAGTGGATACGAGCGGTGCGAGTATATAAAGGGTAGGGGAGAGGCCGGCAAGAGGGGAAAGCGGTATGGGTGACGAAGTGACGGGTGACGAGCAGGAAGCTCGTCATTCGAGATCTTACCCGTCACTCGTCACTTGTCACCCGTCACGCTATGAGCTCATTCAACTGGAAGATCGGCAATAACATGGCCAGCACGATCAGCAAAACGAGCCCACCCATGACCAAGATCATCAGCGGTCCCAATAAACCGACGACGGCGCCAAGGATGGAATCCATCTCTCGCTCTTGATTCGTGGCCGCACGGTCGAGCATCGTTTCCAGCTCGCCGCTGGTTTCACCGCTCGCGATAAGATGGATCATCATTGGGGGGAAAATCTTTGATGCCCCAAGGGATTTGCCGATCGGTGCGCCCTCACGCACGCGCGTTGCGGCAACTTCTACAGCATCGCGCATCGGAAGGTTGGTCACGACTTCGCCTGAGATTCTCAGCGCATCCAACACTGGAACGGCGCTCGAGGTCAATGTGGCAAACGTGCGTGCGAAGCGGGCTGTGTTCGTGCCGCGCACGACCTTCCCAAACAATGGCACGCGTAGCAGGAAAGCATGGAAGCGACGCTTCGCGTTCGGGTCTCGAAGCCAGCGACGGAAGAGGATGACGCCGATGATGAGACCGGCGATCACGAAGATGCCGTAGTCCCGCACAAAATCGGAGATGGCAATCAGTGAGCGCGTCAGTATCGGCAGCTCTGCCTTGGAGTTCTCGAACTGTTTGACGATCTTAGGCACCACGAATGTCAGCAGCATGAACACAATTCCGATACAGACCGTGAACAACAACACGGGATACAGCATTGCGTTGATCGTTCGGCTGCGCATCTGCTCACGATTCTCGGTGTAGTCCGCGAGACGCTCCAGCACCGTATCGAGGTGGCCTGATTGCTCGCCGGCTGAAACGGTGGCGATGTAAATCTCCGGAAAGACCGTAGGGAAGTCGGCGAGGCCATCGGCGAGCGCGTGACCTTCCATCACTTTCGCGCGTACGCCCATGACGATCGTACGAATTCGCGGCTTTTCGGATTGCTCGGACACCGCCATGAGGGCTTCCTCGAGCGGCAATCCTGAGTGCACGAGCGTGGCGAGCTGACGAGTCATGAGCGCCAGGTCGCTTGCGGAGACGCCTCGGCGAATCGTGAACGTCGTTTTACGACGACTTTCGGTTTGCGCAACTTCCGTGACTGCGACAGGCAACAGACTCTGCTCGCGCAACAACTGGCGCACCTGCCGCGCGGTATCGCCTTCCAGAACGCCTTTGCGTTCGCGCCCAGTGGGATCGAGAGCCGTGTATTCGAAAGCGCCCATAGGTGGAAGTATAAGGTTGCGGTTGACGGTTGACAGTTGACGGTCAGAAAAGAAAGCGTGATTCTTGTTCTCGCATGGCCGTCAACCGCCAACGGTCAACTAATCTTCCCTTGTCACTCTCAACACTTCTTCGATCGTCGTGACGCCCGACAGGATCTTCGATCGACCGTCGTCGCGGATGCTCGGTGTGAGCTTGCGAGCGTGACGTTCGAGCTCTTGCTCGCTCGAACCGTCGTGGATCATGGTGCGCATCGCGTCGTCCACGACCACGAGCTCGTAAATGCCGGTGCGTCCCTTGAAACCGTGCGTCGGATCGTTGCCGGGGCGATAAAGCGTCGGCGACGCTGCGCCAGCGGGTACGTTCATCAACCGCCGCTCGTATTCGCCGGCTTGGTAGGCTTCTTTTGTATCTGGGTTCAGAACTCGCACGAGCCGTTGAGCGAGCACGCCGATCAAGCTAGAAGAGAGTAGGAAGGGTTCGACACCCATGTCGCGTAGGCGCGTGACGGCACCCACTGCAGTGTTTGTATGCAGTGTCGAGAGCACCAAGTGGCCGGTAAGCGAAGCTTGGACCGCGATGTGCGCGGTTTCCAGATCGCGAATTTCGCCGATCATGACTACATCCGGATCTTGACGCAGGATGGCACGCAGCCCGCGGGCGAAAGTCATTTCGACCTTTGTATTGACCTGAGTCTGGCCGATCCCGTCGATGTAGTACTCGATTGGATCTTCGACCGTCATGATGTTGCGCGTATTGTCGTTGATACGCTCCAGCGCCGAGTACAGCGTCGTCGTCTTACCCGAGCCGGTGGGGCCGGTCACGAGCAAGATGCCGTGCGGCTTGTGAATCAGCTCGTCCATCAACGACTGAGTTCGAGGATCCATTCCAAGCGCGTTGAGCTCGAGACGGCCGGCCTGCTTGTCGAGCAAGCGAAGCACGACGCGCTCACCATGTCCTGCCGGGATTGTGGAAACGCGGACGTCGACCGCGCGACCAGCGACACGCAACGAGATGCGTCCGTCTTGAGGCAATCGCTTCTCGGCAATGTCGAGCTTGGACATGACCTTGATACGAGAGACGACTAACGATGCAACCGCTCGACGAGACTGCAGAACCTCTCTCAGCACACCATCGACACGGAATCGAACCACTAGGCGATTCTCGAAGGGTTCGATGTGAATATCCGATGCATTGTCTTTGACGGCCTGCGTCAAGATCGCATTGATCAATTTGATGATCGGCGCTTGGTCGTCGCTTTCGAGCAAGTCCGACGGCTCGGGAAGGTCCTGCGCCAGATGAGCCAGATCGGTATCGTCTTCCATACCGCCGACCATCTGCATCGCGGTATTCGTGCCGCCCTCATATTGTTGGCGCAATAGCTGATCGAATGACTCGCTGTCTACCCGCCGCAACTGCAAAGGAATGCCGAGCACGCGGCGCACCTCCGCAATGCTCGAGGGCTGCGCTCCAGCGCGGTACACGGCCTCTGCGCAGTGCTCGTCGATGCGCTGGATCAGCACGCCATGCCGCTTACAAAAAGCGAATGACAGCTTTTGCTGAGCCGAGGCCAAGGTCATCGGCGCTGCGATCGCAACATTGGCCAAGGCGGGTTCTATTTCAGCGTGTGTGCTCATTGGCATCTCATTTGCGCACGAGCACTGAGGACGCGCTGCGCGCTTCGGTCTTGCAAAACGAGGCCGTCACTGTGCCGCTTCACGCGCTCGCCGTCACTGCGCCCGAGGACGCAATTCCTGTGGTGAATCCGGAGGGGGAACATTGCGCGGTACCGGCTGATCGCCTGGCTCGCCTTCCTCAACCTGCTCTGGAGGTGTCGGCGGCTCGGTTTGTCGCGGCTCCACCTGGGTTCTGTCACTTCCGGGCGCAGGTTCCTCCGCGCCTGCCGTTGGATCGCCGTAGCGCGACAAGTCTTCGATCGGCGGCAACGTTGGCTGTCGCTCGCCCGGCAGCAGCGTGACGTTGCCATTGCGACGCTTGAGTTGCTGATCGCGCAGAACATTGTATTTCGTATTCGTGGCGATCGCTGCTTGCACGCCGTCACGGATGATCGTCGGACGGATGAAAACCATCAGATTGCGCTTCCGGGTTTGCCCGCTGCGCGTCTTGAAAAACTCACCGATGATGGGGATGGAACCCAAGATCGGAAATCGGTTTTCGCTTTCAAGTGCCTCATCGTCGATCAATCCACCTAATACGATGATGCCGCCATCATCCACCATCACCTTGGTGGAGATCGTTCGCTTGTTCGTAATCAAATCGACCGCGCCTTCGACACCTTGACTCAACGAGGAAGACTCCTGCTCGATCTTCAGCAGCACGGTGTCGCCGCGGTTGATCTGTGGTGTGATCTTCAAGATATTGCCGACTTCCTCACGCTGCACCGTCGTAAATGGGTTGACGAAGTTGTTGTTGCCTTGTCCGCCCCCGGTATTCGCATATTGACCGGTGATGAACGGCACTTCCTGAGCAACTTTGATTTCGGCCTCCTCATTGTCGATAGTGACGATCGACGGAGTGGAGATGATGTTGCTGTTGCCATCGCCGCGCAGAGCGCGCAGCAACACCGCGAAATTCGTGCCGTCATCGCCGAAACGCCCAGCACCAATGGTCACTCCGCGCAGCGCGCCGGTAGGAATGTTCTCCGGATCTGAAATACCTTGAATGATGTCCAGAATGCTGGTGCCGCCGATCGGCTGGTTGAAGGTTCCGACCGGAACGGTGGAATCGGAGTTCGTACCGTCGATTGCCCAATTGATGCCGAGCTCAGAGGCTTTGGTCGCCGTGATTTCGACGAGAATGGCCTCGACCTGAACCTGCAAGCGGCGAATGTCTAGCTTGTCCACGATCGACATGATCGAACGCATGATCTTCGGTGGCGCGGTGACGATCAAAGCGTTGTTCTGTGGGTCGGCCCAAATCGTCACATTTCGATCTGCAGCAGCGGCTCCGCCAGCGCCGCCTGCGGCGGGTGGTGCGCCCGGTGCAGCGGCCTGCACGATGCCTTGTACCTGCTCCTTGAGCTTGCCAGCGAGTTCCTCGGCATCGGCGTACTCGAGGTAGCGCACCTGAGTGTCTCCGCCGGATTCCAACGGCGTATCCAAATGCGTAATCAGCGCCTTCATACGCAAACGTTGCGACTGCTCACCGGAGATGAGCACGCTATTGGTTCGATCGTCCGCGACAACTTTAACGGCACTGCCGGGATCACCGCCTTGCTGAGCTGCGGCGCCAGGCGCGAACAAGGTGTTCACCACGCGCACAATCTCTCCGGCGCTGGCGTTCTCCAGGCGCACTAGATCGATGTCGTCATCGCCGGCTCGGTCGAGCCGCTCGATGATGCGCATCAGACGCGCGACGTTACTGGCGCGATCGGAAATCACCAACGTGTTGGTGCCCGGGATGTATGCAAGGTGGCCCTGCTGAGGAATCAGCGGGCGAAGACTCGGCACCAGCTGCGCCGCGTTGACGTTCTCGATTTCGATGACTTGCGTGACGATCTCATCGGAAGTAGAGCTGATGCTGGACGGCAAATCGTTCGACGGTACTTGCCGCGCATTCGCATCCGGCAGGATCTTCGTAATATTTCCCGATTGCACGGCCATGAACCCATGTACCTGCAGGATCGAGAGGAACGCCTGATAGAACGCATCCGGCGTCATCGGCGTGGAGGACAGAATCGTGACCTGCGCGCGCACGCGCGGATCGACAATAAACGTGCGCCCTGTGATGGTGCTTACTGCCTCGATGATCTGCTGGATGTCGGCATCGCGAAATGCGGGTGTAATAGTTTGCTGTTGCTGCTGCGCGGAACCCGTACTCCAAGTGAGCGCGCAAACTAAAGCGAGCAGAACCGGACGCGAGCGACCAATCGCTGCGCTGCGATTGGTAAGCTGTCGCGCCGACGAGGAGACCTTGTTATTTTTCCAGAGCGTCATTGACGTTCCTTAAAGCAGTGTTTCATCGGCCGCCATTTGGACTCTATTGCTCCGACGGCGTGGGTGTGAAGCCCGGAGCATTACGACCGGGAGCGGGGCGGCCTCGTATCGGGGGAGGGGCAGCCTTGGGATCAGGCAAGCTGATCTGAGCGGTGTTGAGCGTCAAATCTTGCGGTTCGCCGTTGCGTTCCACAGTGACCTGGACACGATCGGAGCTGCCGATCGTGTTGAAGATCTCCATACCTCTTTGCGGATCATCCAGCGGCGTACCGTTGATGGATAAAACCAAGTCGCCGGGTTGCAGTCCGAGCTTGGCGAACTGTTGACGATTTCGACCTGGATACACCCGATAGCCGCGCTGCACGCCGTTCGCGAACACAGGCTGCGGGCGCACGATCTCGGCAAACGCGGTCGGATTGGTTTCCGCGATGTTGCGCAGGTTCTCGGCGAATCGGCTGGATTGTGGGGGTGGCGCCGGCGCCCGCGTGGCCGTCATGGTCGATGTATTACGCTTCGGCAACGCTAGCGTCTCGAGTGCACCATTTCGGTCCAAGATCACTCGATCGACGTAAACGGAATGCAGTTTAGTGCCCGAACGCACCGCATCACCGACTGCGAATACCTTCGCTTGCTGCGCGGAGTCACCGATCACGGCGAGTCCCTTCTGAGGATCATCGGCAGCGAACACCGCCGATAACACCAGTGGAAGTTGAGTTTCCGGCGCCGGCCCTTCGACCGGCTGCCCGGCTTCCGCGGTGCCGAACAGTTTCGCGTTCACGATTGCCTGCACGTCGACACCCTTGGGCCGGGAGGGCGGCGTGCTGGATGCAACCAGGGGCTCGAATTCCGCCTGCGGCGGAGGCTCCAACAGCATCCATGTCAGCTGTACCAACTGCCAGGCGATGGCGATGACAAGAACCACGGACAGCGCTTGCGGCAGCGTGCGGGTCGCACGGTCCAGCCATTGCTGTGCCGATTGGCTTTGAAGATCGCGCAAACTGGCCGTAAACGACATTTATAGAGTAAGTGCGTGTTGGATGAGGAATGCGTAAAAACAGCGCGCCATGATAAGGAGTCGAGTTAGGTTGTCACAAGAGATTGTTCCAATTAGCGAAACACTGTCGCAAAAGGACGAATGGAGAGGGGGAGTCCAAAGTCTGCAGTCCCTGGTCCGTGGCCAGAATTGGATCGCAACCCGCGTGCGGGTGCTGATTGGCTGCTGACTCCTTGCTACGGACTACAGACTGCAGACTGGGGACTTGAGATCTCGGCCTCCCACGTCGTTAGTCGAGTTTCGCCTTTTGAGAGTTCCCCCTACCGAACCGTGACGCCATCCTTTTTATGCGTCCGATGCCGCCTTGTATTGTCTGCCTTTCCCCCCTATAAAGAGACCGAACCGAGTATGCGTCGACGTTGATGACGGAAGAGAGCACACGACATGAGCGCGAGCTGGTTGCAGAGGAAGCCGAGCCTAAACTCAAGCGCCCGCCCCTGTACCAGGTCGTGTTACTGAACGACGATTACACTCCGATGGAGTTCGTCGTCGATGTTCTCGAACGTATTTTTTCAATGGATCGAACGACGGCGACGCGAGTGATGCTTGAAGTGCACACCAAAGGAAAGGGCGTCTGCGGCGTCTTCACCTTCGAAATCGCCGAAACCAAGGTTGCTCAGGTGACCACCTACGCCCGACAGCATCAGCATCCTTTGCTGTGCACGATGGAAGAGGCTTGAGGTTGGAATGAGGCGTGTGCCGGAACAAAACCCCCCCGTCACGCAGTCTCATGTATCGCAGATCGTCCGTATCACAGTTCTAGGCGACGCTTCGCGACGCGAAGGCTCGCCGTCCAAAGGGTGAGATCCGTTCAGTGTTAAGCAGCGAACTCGAAATCTGTCTCAACGAAGCGTTCCAATCGGCTCGGGAAGCGCGGCATGAATTCATGACGGTCGAGCATTTGCTGCTCGCCATTGTGGATACACCCAAAGTGCGTGAGATCCTCCGCGCCTGCGGCGCAGACGTCGTGCGTTTGCGCAAAGATTTGAAAGACTTCATCGATCAGACGACCCCCCGTTTGAAGGAAGACGATGACCGCGAGGTACAGCCCACGCTGGGCTTCCAACGTGTCCTGCAGCGAGCGGTGTTTCACGTCCAATCCAGCGGCAAGAAGGAAGTGACTGCGGCCAACGTGTTGGTCGCCATCTTCAGCGAGAAGCATTCACACGCCGCGTACCTGCTTTCCATGCAGGATGTTGCGAGATTGGACGTCGTCAATTTCATTTCACATGGTCTCTCGAAGATCGCCGATGACCGCAGCGAAAAGGAAGAGGCTGCGCCGGGCACCGAGACTGAGCGCGAGTCCGAGGGCGGCACGACGCTGGAGAAGTTCACGACGAATCTGAACAAGCTCGCGATGGAGGGGCGCATCGATCCGTTGATCGGCCGAAAGCTGGAGATCGAACGAACAGTCGAAATTCTTTGCCGTCGCCGCAAGAACAATCCGCTGTACGTCGGTGAAGCAGGCGTCGGCAAGACGGCGCTGGTCGAAGGGCTGGCACGCATGATCGTCGAGGACAAAGTGCCCGACGTGCTCTCGGACTGCACAGTCTACGCGTTGGACATGGGCGCGCTGATCGCAGGCACGAAGTATCGGGGCGATTTCGAGAAACGCCTGAAGGGCGTTTTGTCTGAGCTGAAGAAAATACCCGGCTCGATACTCTTCATCGACGAGATTCACACCGTGATCGGCGCTGGTGCCGCATCCGGCGGCGTTATGGATGCATCGAATCTGATCAAGCCCGCGCTTGCCAATGGTGAGCTGCGCTGCATCGGATCGACGACCTATACCGAGTACCGGGGGATTTTCGAGAAGGATCACGCCCTCGCGCGGCGTTTCCAGAAGGTCGACATCGTGGAGCCTTCGGTTCCTGAGACCGTGGAAATCCTCAGAGGTTTGCGTTCGCGCTTCGAAGAACATCACGGCGTGCAGTACGCGGATGATGCATTGACAGCCGCCGCCGAGTTAGCCGCGCGGCACATCAACGATCGTCAGCTGCCGGACAAGGCCATCGACGTAATCGACGAGGCTGGCGCGCGTTTGCGCCTGAAGCCGGAAGGCGAGCGCGAGTCGACAGTGACGACGACGATGATCGAAGACGTCGTCGCGCGAATTGCACGCATTCCACCGAAGAACGTCTCGACGACGGACAAAGACGTTTTGAAGAATCTAGAGCGGAATCTCAAGCTGGTGATTTATGGCCAGGATCCGGCGATCGAGTCGCTGTCCTCCGCAATCAAGATGGCTCGATCGGGTCTCGGCGATCAGCGTAAGCCAGTCGGCTCATTCTTGTTCGCAGGCCCAACCGGCGTCGGCAAGACCGAGGTCACGCGTCAGCTTGCGATCGCGCTGGGTGTGGAGCTCATTCGCTTCGACATGTCCGAATACATGGAGCGCCACACAGTGTCGCGCCTGATAGGCGCACCTCCCGGATACGTCGGGTTCGATCAGGGTGGTTTGCTGACTGAGGCGATCAACAAGCATCCGCACTCGGTGTTGCTGCTCGATGAAGTCGAGAAGGCGCATCCCGATGTTTTCAACTTGTTGCTGCAGGTGATGGATCACGGCACGTTGACCGACAACAATGGGCGCAAGGCGGATTTCCGCCATGTGATCATCGTCATGACGACCAACGCAGGCGCATTCGAGATGAACCGACCGTCAATCGGTTTCACGCAGCAGGACCATGCTTCCGACGGAATGGAGGCAATCAAGCGGTTGTTCTCACCGGAGTTCCGCAATCGGCTCGATGGCATCATTCAGTTCAATGGCTTGGATCCGCGAACCATTCAACGCGTCGTCGATAAATTGCTGGTGGAAGTCGAAGCGCAACTCGAGCAGAAGGGAGTGCAGCTGCATATCGACGATATGGCGCGCGAGTGGCTTGCACGTAAGGGCTACGATCCGAAGATGGGCGCGCGCCCCATGGCACGAGTCATTCAGGAAGCGATCAAGCGCCCGCTTGCGGAAGAGTTGTTGTTCGGCCGCCTGATAGGCGGCGGGCATGCCTTCGTGACGTTGGGCGACGATGACAAGCTCAAGGTCGAAGCGCGCGCTGATAGCGAGCAGGCTTTGTTGGAAGGAAGCTGAGGGCTTCGCCGGTTGACGGTTGACAGTTGACGGTTGGCAAGCAGAAGTGGGTTGTCGTCGACCGTTGAGAATTCGCAGTCAGAAAACAAAAAGGCCGGCATTGCCGGCCTTTTTTTGGTTTGTCCTTCTCTGGCCGTCAACGGTCAACCGTCAACTGCCAACTCGCGAAGCGCTTTATCGCCCGCGATAGATAATCCTTCCTTTCGTCAGGTCATACGGCGTCAGCTCCACGGTGACCTGATCGCCGGTCAGGATGCGAATATAGTTCTTGCGCATCTTGCCCGAGATATGGGCGATGACCGTGTGGCCGTTCGTGAGCTGAACGCGGAAGGTCGTGTTGGGAAGCGTGTCGACCACACGTCCTTCCATCTGAATTGCGTCCTCTTTCGACATGCACTCTCTATGAATTACCCGGACGGCGCCGGAAAGCGCGCGAATTGTGCATAAAGGGACCTGTCAATGCAATGAAAGCGCGGAAAGAAGCGGATAGCGGATACGGGATAGATGAGAGACGCGCGCTACACGTCGTCGCCCAGGAGTGCCCACTTTAGGCGAGAATGATGGTCTAACCCCTTGCGCACTCTCTTACTCTTGCACGGCCCTCCGGTCGCCGGCCTCAAGCCGTCTGCAGCCACTCACGCGCAGTGAGTTCATCGCCGACATGCGCAGAGAGTAGCTCGATGAATTCCATGCGCGGGATCAGCTCGGCTCCAAGGCTCATCAAGTGAGGGGTCGCCATTTGGCAATCGATCAAGTGATATTCGCGGGCCACCAGTTCATCGCATAAACGCTTTAGCGCGACTTTAGAAGCGTCACGCCCCAAGCTGAACATCGATTCCCCAAAGAACACTCTGCCCAAAGCGATCCCATACAAACCACCGACCAGTTGTCCTTCTCGCCAGGTTTCAACGCTGTGCGCGTAGCCGAGCTTGTGTAAGCGCAGGTAGGCAGCTCGCATCTCAGGGGACAGCCAAGTACCGCCCGGACGTAGCTCACTGCTGCCGCAGTAGCGCAGCACTTCTCGGAAGGACTGATCGACACGCGTTTCGAAGCCGCGATTGCGCAGTGTTTTCGCTAGGCTCCGTGAGACCTTTAGCCGTTGAGGAATCAAAACGGCGCGCGGATCCGGACACCACCACAGAATCGGTTGACCACGCGAATACCAGGGAAAGATGCCTCGCCGGTACGCCTCTAGTAGACGCGGCGGCGATAGATCGCCACCAGCCGCAAGCAAGCCATCTGGTTCACTGAGGGCCCGCTCGACCGGCGGGAACGCTTGGGGAGAATCGCGCTCGGACAACCATACGATGGAGCCTCTCATGGGGGATCTCTCGCCGCGTCATTGGACGCCTCTCTCCTAAAGGGTACATGACTTTGCACTTCGGCAATGTAGTTATCGATCGCTGCTCGCTCTTGCTTCAGGTAGTGCTGAATCGCACGACGAAAGCGCGGGTCCGCAATCCAATGCGCCGACCAGGTTTCGGTCGGCTCGAAGCCTCTCGGCACCTTGTGCTCGCCTTGAGTACCCGGCTCGAAGCGCTGTAGACCCTGCTCGATGCAGTATTCGATGCCTTGGTAGTAGCACGTCTCGAAATGCAGGCTGTTGAACTCCGCCCGCGCGCCCCAGTAGCGTCCGTAGAGCGCATCTCGTCCGACGAAGAAGATTGCCGCCGCGATCGGCTCGCCATCGAATTCGGCGAGTTTCACCATCACGCACTTGGGTTTCTTCGCGCATAGCTTGCGAAAGAAAGCGGCGTTCAGGTAGTGCTCGTGGCCTCGCAGGGCGAAGGTCTCTGAAGAGAAGCCGAACACGATGTTCCACAAAGACGCATCCATCTCCTCGCCGGCCAGGGTGCGAAACGTTATTCCCGCCTCGCGGATTCGGCGGCGTTCTCGCAGCGCTTTCTTGCGCTTCTCGGCACGGAAGGTCGCAATGAAATCGTCGAAGCTCGTGTAATTACGGTTGTACCAATGAAATTGGCAGTCCTTGCGAATCAGCAAACCTTGGCTCACTGCGATCGCAAGGTCCTGCTCTTGCAAGAACAGCAGGTGCAAACTGGAGAGGCTGTCCGACTTTGCAATCTCGATCAGGTGCCGCAGCAGTGCTTCGCGCGTGCGGTCCGCATCACCGGTCGCTCTTACGAGTAATCGCGGTCCAGGTGCAGGCGTGAAGGGCACCATGCTGGTGAGCTTGGGGTAATAGCGCATGCCGGCTTGTGCATATGCTTGCGCCCAACTCCAGTCGAATACGAACTCTCCCCACGAATGTGTTTTGCGGTACGCAGGGGCAGCCCCGCAGAGCGTCCCGGTCTCATCTCGGACCACTACATGCGCAGGCGCCCAGCCGCTGTGGCCCCCGACACAATGCTCCTGTTCCAGCGTCGCTAAGAACTCATGGCTGACAGTTGGATTGCCGTGCAGCTCGAGCGCATTCCATTCGACGCTAGGAATGCTCTCGATCGAACTGACGATGGTGAGTGGCACGATGGGGCTAGAAGGCGATAGGGGATAGCGGATAGGCGATACGGATGAGCACTCGGAATCTTCTATCCCCCATCCCCTGCCTTTCTATCCTCACCGCCTCGCGTCGATCAAATCCAGATACTTGTCCGCATCGAGAGCAGCCATACAGCCCGTGCCCGCTGAGGTGATCGCTTGACGATAGACATGGTCGGCAACATCACCTGCGGCGAACACGCCAGGCACGCTGGTTTGCGTCGCGTTGCCGTTCAACCCTGAGTTCACGATGAGATAGCCGTTCTTCATCTCCAACTGTCCTTGGAATAGCTGCGTATTCGGTGCATGACCCACAGCGATGAAGACTCCGGTGACATCCAAGTCCTGCTTCGTAGCGCCGCCGACCGCAGCAACGCGTAAGCCGTTCACGCCCTTGTCGTCACCAAGCACTTCATCGACATGATGGTTCCATAAGAGCCTCACTTTGCCTTCGCGTTCACGCTCGAACAGATGCTCTTGCAGAATCTTTTCGGCGCGCAGCGTATCGCGCCGATGTACGAGCGTCACGTGAGAGGCGATGTTCGCAAGATAGAGAGCTTCTTCGACGGCAGTGTTGCCGCCGCCCACGACCGCTACTCGCTGATTCTTGAAAAAGAAGCCATCGCAGGTTGCGCATGCCGACACGCCCTGGCCCCGATACTGCTGCTCCGACGGTAGCCCGAGATACTTTGCCGTCGCGCCTGTTGCGATCACGAGAGCGTCGCACGTGTAGACACCGCGATCGCCTTCAAGTCTGAAGGGACGCTGCGACAGGTCGACCGCATTGATGTGATCGTTGACGATGTCGGTATTGAAACGCTCCGCGTGTTTGCGCATCCGCTCCATGAGCCCTGGCCCGGTAAGACCATGGGGATCGCCGGGCCAATTGTCGACTTCGACCGTCGTCATGAGCTGTCCGCCTTCCTCCAATCCCGTGATCAATAGCGGCTTTCGGTTGGCGCGCGCGCCATAAACCGCCGCGGCGTAGCCGGCCGGGCCGGAGCCCAGGATCAGGAGCCGCGAGTGGCGGGGAGTGCTCATGTATCATTCACCTCGTTGGACACTTCAGGAGTACGCGCATAGGGCGTGGGGCGCGTATCGTAAGTAAAGCCACTATGGCAGCCAAATAGATCGCTTCAATGCCCGCCATTACCGGTTCGCGGAATCAGTGAATTTCCGCGAACCCCGATCGGCAGATTCACGAGTGCGAGGACTGTTGCATTTCGGGCAAATGTCCTCTCCAATATCAACAGTTTACGAAACCAAGTTGAGGCTTAACGAAGTTGGCGACTCGCGCTGAAGTGCAAGGGGGGATGAAGCTGGGCTCGGCGGTCGTGCGCTCGTTGCGCGAAGGTGCGCTTTGGGTGTTCGGCGCGCTCGCATTCATCGTGCTTGCCGCGCTGGCGACGTATGACCGCAACGATCCCTCGTTCGCGACGACTGGAGAGCCCGGTCCCTTGTCGAATGCGATCGGTCCGTTCGGCGCGCATCTCGCTGGGCTCCTCGTTCTGTTGTTCGGCGCGCCGGCTTTCCTGTTTCCGATCATGATCGGGTTCGCCGGCTGGCTCTTGTACCAAGATCGAAGCAAAGCCGATGCGCCTTCGCGCGCGACGCTGGCCTTCCGTGGCGTTGGATTCCTGCTCACGTTGGCAACGAGCTGTGGACTCGCGAGCTTGCATTTCACCATCGACAGTTATCCGAGCTCCGCAGGCGGGGTCTTAGGTTCACTCGTCGGTGAGGGGTTGGAAGGTGCACTGAGCTTCCTCGGCGCGACATTGCTGTTGCTCGCGCTGTGGCTCGCCGGCGTGTCGCTTTTCGTGGGCTTGTCTTGGATCGAAGTCATGGATCGCGTCGGGCGCGCCACGCTCGGCGGCATGGAGTGGCTGCGGCGCAAAGTATCCAGTGAACGCGAGATCAAAGCCGGTCGCGAGAAGAAGGAAGCGCGCAGCGAAGTCATTCGCGAAGAGCAGCGTCGCGTCGCCAGCCGACCGCCACCCAAGATCGAGCCCGTTGTACAGAAAGTCGAAAAGAGCGAACGCGTCGAGAAAGAGCGCCAGGTTCCGTTGTTCGATCGGCCGGCAGCGAAAGAGCTGCCTCCGCTGTCGCTACTCGACGATCCGCCGAAACAACAAGCCGGGTATTCGGCCGAAGCGCTCGAAGCCATGTCGCGCTTGGTGGAGCTCAAGTTGCGCGACTTCGGTGTCGAAGCCGAAGTCGTCGAAGTGCATCCTGGTCCGATCATCACTCGATTCGAGCTGCGACTCGCGCCCGGCGTCAAAGTCAGTCAGATCAGTAACCTTGCGAAGGATCTGGCACGCGCTCTGTCCTCTATCAGCGTGCGCATCGTCGAGGTCATCCCCGGCAAATCGACGGTGGGGTTGGAAATTCCGAATGAGAAGCGCGAGCTCGTGACGCTTGGCGAGATCATCAAGTCCAGAGCGTACGATGAGATGACTTCTCCGCTTGCGTTGGTGCTCGGCAAGGATATCAGCGGTGCTCCTGTGGTGGCCGATCTGGCCCGGATGCCGCACTTGCTCGTCGGGGGTACGACAGGCTCGGGCAAGTCGACCGCTGTGAACGCGATGGTGTTGTCGCTCTTGTACAAGGCAACGGCCGAGCACGTACGACTCATCATGATCGATCCGAAGATGCTCGAATTGTCCGTGTATGAAGGCATTCCGCATCTGCTTGCACCGGTTGTGACCGACATGAAGGAGGCGGCGAATGCGCTGCGCTGGTGCGTCGCGGAGATGGAGCGGCGCTATCAATTGATGGCCGCGATGGGCGTTCGGAATCTCGCGGGGTTCAATCGCAAGATCAAAGATGCGCACGAATCCGGCCAGCCGATTCGCGACCCATTGTTGATCAAGCAGCTCGGGCCCGAAGGCGATCCGAATCAAGTTCCATTGTTGGAGCCGTTGCCGTTCATCGTCGTCATCGTCGATGAGTTGGCCGACATGATGATGATCGTCGGCAAAAAGGTGGAAGAGTTGATCGCGCGACTCGCGCAGAAAGCACGCGCGTCAGGTATTCATTTGATCCTCGCGACTCAACGCCCCTCGGTCGATGTCATCACCGGTTTGATCAAAGCGAACATTCCGACGCGCATCGCTTTCCAAGTTTCTGCGAAAGTCGATTCGCGTACGATTCTCGACCAGATGGGCGCGGAGCAATTACTCGGCCATGGCGATATGTTGTTCTTGCAGCCCGGTACCTCGGTACCGAATCGCGTTCACGGTGCATTCGTCTCCGATCAAGAAGTCCATCGTGTCGTCGGCGCGTTGAAAGGCTCCGAGCCTTCCTACGTGCGCGAGATTCTCGAAGGACCGAGCGGCCCGATTCCAGGATTGCCTGGTGAACCTTCCGAAGGCGGCGGCATCGAAGGAGAAGGCGCGGATGGAGAGCAGGATCCGCTCTACGATCAAGCCGTGAAAATCGTCGTCGAAAGTCGCAAGGCGTCGATCTCGGGCGTGCAGCGGCGTTTGAAAATTGGTTATAACCGCGCCGCACGCATGATCGAGACGATGGAAGCGGCCGGTCTCGTCGGTCCGCTGCAGTCGAACGGGGCGCGTGAAGTCCTGGCACCTCCGCCCATCGAGGATTAGCCGACGGTTTTGCCCTGCGCGTGTCTGTGTAGTGTCTGCTCACCCATTGGATTTATGTTTCCATGAGCTTCTTTCGACTTCCTATTTGCTCAGGCCTTGCGCTGCTTGCACTATCGTTGTCCGCCCATGGCGCGAGTGGCGACTTGAAGGCAGGACAAGATCGTGTTCAGTCCTTTCTCGGCGAGCTGCAGGGCCTGCAGGCGCAGTTTCATCAGGTCCTGACCGATCGCTCGGGCCGTGCAATCGATGAGGCGAGCGGCGTGCTTGCAATCAAGCGTCCCAATCGTTTTCGCTGGGATTATCGCGAGCCGTACGAGCAAGTCATCGTCGCGGATGGCTCTCGCGTTTGGCTTTACGACAGCGACTTGGAGCAAGTCACGGTACGTAAACTCGACGATACATTATCTGCCACTCCAGCCATGCTGCTGAGTGGTGAAGGCAATCTGGAAGACAACTTCACGGTGACGGAAACCGTAACCGACGGGCCGATCCAGTGGGTCCAGATGGAACCGAAACGCAACGACACGGATTTCAAATCGGTGCGCTTGGGTTTCGAGGGCACGACCCTGCGTCACATGCATCTGGCCGACAAGCTAGGTCAAACGACGCGCTTGGAATTCACTAATGTCGAGCGCAATCCCGTGCTCGATCCTTCCCGATTCACTTTCAAAGTGCCGCCCGGGGCCGATGTGATCGGCGACCCAGGCAGCGCTGCCGCCAAACAGTAGAGACATGCTATTGCCATTGCGTTATCCACGATTGTGGCTCGTGGGAGGCTGGACGCTGATTGCGTTAGCCATTCTCGCCAGCCTGAGCCCTGCCCAGAATCTTCCCCACGTCGGCGCGAGTGATAAGGTCCATCATTTGACTGCGTACGCATTGATGGCGCTGTGGTTCAGCGGCATCTATCCGAAGTCGCGCTACCTCGTCATCGGGATCGGATTGTTTCTGCTCGGAGCCGTTATCGAGTGGGCGCAGGGCTCCATGTCTTACGGAAGACAGGCGGATCTTTACGACATGTTCGCGAACACGGCAGGCATCCTCGCTGGACTCATCGCCGCTTGGCTCGGCTTGGGTGGTTGGGCGCAGAGAGTAGAAAAACTCGTCGGCCGGACTTGAGTTGGATTTGCGATGACCACGCACGTCGACACCGATGTTGAGTCGCGACCGCTTGCCGATCGAATGCGGCCGCGCGCGATCGACGAGTATGTGGGACAGGAACATCTGTTCGGACCGGGCAAGCCACTGCTCCGGATGCTCGAGGGCGGGCATTTGCATTCCATGATTCTCTGGGGTCCGCCCGGCACAGGGAAAACAACCCTCGCGCGGCTCGTTGCGCAAACATGTGATGCGGATTTTATTGCACTCTCGGCCGTGATGGCGGGCGTCAAAGACATCCGCGCCGCCGCTGAGCAAGCGCGCACCAATCGCGAAAGGTCGGGTCGCCGAACGGTTTTGTTCTTGGATGAAGTCCATCGCTTCAACAAGGCACAACAGGATGCGTTCCTGCCGTGGGTGGAGGACGGCACTTTGGTTTTCATCGGTGCCACAACCGAGAATCCATCGTTCGAATTGAACAACGCGTTGCTCTCGCGCGCACGAGTTTATGTTCTGCGCGCATTGACTGAACAAGATCTCCGCCGTGTTTTAGACCGAGCTCTGAAGTCGCAGAGCGCCGCGACGCAGTTGACTGCTGAGGAGAGTGCGTTGGAGTTGATTGCGCGCGCGGCCGACGGAGATGCAAGACGCGCACTCAACATGATCGAGCTTGCTTCCGATTTGGCTTCCGCCGCAGAGCCGGCAGTCATCACGGAAGCGATTGCGAAGGAGGTCGCATCCGGTGGCCTGCGCCGCTTCGATAAGCAAGGAGAGGCGTTCTACGATCAAATCTCCGCATTGCATAAATCCGTCCGCGGCAGCGATCCCGACGCCGCGTTGTATTGGCTATGCCGCATGCTCGATGGCGGCTGCGATCCACGCTATTTAGCAAGGCGCGTATTACGGATGTCCTTCGAAGACATCGGTCTTGCAGATCCGAGAGGTCAAACTCTCGCTCTGGAAGCGTGCGAGATCTATGAGCGTCTCGGTAGCCCCGAGGGAGAGTTGGCGATCGCCGAGGCCGTCGTGTTCTTGGCCTGCGCCGCGAAAAGCAATGCGGTCTACAAGGCGTTCGGCGAAGCGATGCAGGATGCAGCGCAACTCGGCTCGCTCGAGGTCCCCCTGCGTCTTCGTAACGCACCGACCGGACTGATGAAGAATCTCGGCTACGGCAAAGGCTACCGCTACGCGCACGACGAGCCGGATGCCTACGCCGCCGGCGAAAACTATTTCCCCGATGGCATGCCCTCCCGACAGTACTACCATCCCGTCCCACGCGGCATGGAGCTAAAGATTGCGGAAGCGATGGAAAGAAGAAAGAAGGCGATAGGGGATAGGGGATAGGGGATAGCCAGAACGAGCTCAGCTTGCGACTCGATTTGGCAGCAATACTAAGGGCGCGTAACGCTACCCCGTTTCGGCTCCCATTCCTTACACTATCCCCTATCGCCCATCCCTATCTCCTCTATCTCCACATGCTCGACCCCAAACTCCTGCGCTCTGATCCTGCCGCTGTTGCTGCCAATCTGGCGCGTCGTGGCTTCAAACTCGACGTCGAACGCTTGAGCGCACTCGAGGAGTCGCGCAAGAAGTGGCAGATGCGTGTGGATGAGTTGCGCAACGAGCGTAACTTGCATGCTAAGACCGTAGGCAAAGCCAAGGCACAAGGGCAGGACATTGCGCCGTTGTTGCAGCAGGTTGAGTCGCTCGGTGCGGATCTCTCCAAGGTCGAGTCCGAGCTCGCCGGGGTGCAGTCCGCGCTGGATGAGTTGCTGCTCGGTTTGCCCAATATGTTGCACGAGAGTGTCCCCGAGGGGCACGATGAAAGTGCGAATGCGGAGATTCGTCGTTGGGGCGAGCCGCGAAAGTTCGATTTCAAGCCTCGAGATCACGTTGAGCTCGGCGAGAAGCTCGGGCAAATGGATTTCGCCGCAGCGGGAAAGATTTCCGGTGCGCGCTTCTCGGTTCTAAGCGGCCCTCTGGCTCGTCTGCAACGCGCTCTGATTCAGTTCATGCTCGATTTGCACACCGGCGAGCACGGCTACCGCGAGCTGTACGTTCCCTATCTAGTCAATGCTCAATCGTTGACGGGCACGGGCCAGCTGCCAAAGTTCGAAGCAGATTTGTTCGCCGTCAAAGGAGAGTCGGAGCTGTACCTGATACCGACCGCCGAAGTTCCAGTTACGAATTTAGTCCGCGACACGATCGTCGAGGCCGACAAGCTACCGCTTCGGTACGTCGCCCATACGCCCTGTTTCCGTTCCGAAGCAGGGTCGTATGGCAAAGACACGCGAGGCATGATTCGCCAGCATCAGTTCGAGAAAGTCGAGCTGGTGCATCTTGCACGTCCGCAAGACTCTTATGCGGAGCATGAGCTTCTGACGCGCAATGCAGAGGAAGTGCTCAAGCGATTGAACTTGCCTTATCGCGCGGTCGCACTTTGCGGCGGAGATATCGGATTTGGCTCGGCGAAGACTTACGATCTCGAAGTCTGGTTACCCGGCCAGCAAGCCTATCGAGAGATTTCTTCTTGCTCGAACTTCGAAGCTTTCCAAGCGCGACGCATGCAAGCACGTTGGCGTAATCCAGACACCGGCAAGCCGGAACCCTTGCACACTCTTAATGGCTCCGGCATCGCGGCTGGCCGCGCGCTGGTCGCGGTGCTCGAGAACTACCAGCAAGCCGATGGCAGCATTTCGGTACCGGAGGCGCTGCGTGGCTATATGGGTGGACTGGAAAGCATTACCGCGGCCTGACGAGCCCACGGTAATGCGGTGATGAAGTGATAAGGTGATGCGGTGATAACGACAGAATAGGAGGAAGGTCTTCTATTCTGTCGTCATGACCTCACCACTTCATCACCTCGTTTCTGACGCCATCACTCCATCACCTCATCACTCGCTACAAACAAAAAAGGCGCTGCAACTGCAGCGCCTTTTGTTGGCCATCCTACGTCGTGCGATCAATCGTCGCCTGAGGCGGCTCCGAGCAGGTGCAGCAAGCTCAAGAACATGTTGTAGATGCTGACGTACAGCGTGATCGTCGCAAGAATGTAGTTCGTCTCGCCGCCGCGCACGATCTGGCTCGTCTGATAGAGCATGAAGCCGCCGCTGACGATCAAGAACATTCCCGACACCACCAGAGAAAGCGTGGAAAGGTTGAACAGGATCGCTACGATCCCGAGCACGAATGCGCCGATTGCGCCAATCGCCAAGAACCCGCCCATGAAACTGAAGTCGCGCCCGCTCTTGACCGCGTACGCGGACAAGCCCAAGAAGGCGACCGCAGTCGTGCCCAGAGCAGTCGTCACGATCTGGCCGCCGTTAGGCAGTGCCGTCAAGTACGCATTCAGAATCGGACCTAAGGTCAGGCCCATGAACCCGGTCAGAGCGAACGTCCAGACCAGGCCCCATCCGCTGTTCTGCGTCTTGTGAACCGCGAACAGGAGGCCGAAGTAAACGAGCAACGTGAACAACCCGAAATGCGGAACGTTCAATGCCATCGACAACCCGGCCGTCACCGCGCTGAACGCAAGCGTCGCTCCGAGCAACAAATACGTATTACGAAGTACTTTGTTAGTCGTCAGCGCGGATTCTCGCGAGGTGCTGGCGACAGTACTGGGATAACGATCCATTCGACTCTCCTGGGTTAACAACCCGACAGCGAACTTGGACTTAAACAGCGGCTTCGAGTTCGAACCGCCGACGCCGCCGATTCTAGCAACTTTGTCCGACGTCGGAGCAACCTGGGTACGGTAACGCACTTTTCAAGTACTTACCGCTTGTGGCGGGGGTAGGGAATGGGGAAAATGCGCCGCCCCCATGGGGCTAGCGCCGGTGTAAAGGTGTAAGGCGTGTAAAGTGTAAAGTCAGAGCGCGCCCGCGCGCACTTCTGACGCTACACGTCTTCACCTTGATACATTCACACCATGAAAGCCCGCATGGGCTTGAATTCCGGAAGAGTGGCCGAGTGGTTTAAGGCACCAGTCTTGAAAACTGGCGAGGGGGCAACCCCTCCGTGAGTTCGAATCTCACCTCTTCCGCCAATTAACCCACCCGGCATCGCGCAGCTCGAAGGCGCGAATCTCGATCGCTATCCAGCCCTCGGTGGTTGTGCTACTTCGCAACGGCCAGTTTCGTACTCTCGCGCGTTACGATGACGATCTAGCAGCTGAAGAGCATTGATGATCGTCTACTATTTGTGTCGCACCTCGGAAGTCAGCGAACTCCTGACCAAAGGCTTGGTTCGCTCGCAAGGCCGTCATTACATGTTTAGCCGCTGGCACGATGCGGCTTTGCTGTTGAGCGGTCTGTATCGTCAGCCGGGTGGTGATACCGACCCGCATGTCGCACTCGTCATCGAGGCAGATGAAGACATGTTGGCAGCTTCGGCGATTCCGGAAAGCCGGCTGCCTGGCAGCTTGCGTCCGGACGATATCCGCCAGTTGCAGGAGCATTCGTGGTACGCGGAAGTCGATGTCAGTGCACATCGAATCCGTGACGTCAAAAACGGTTTTGGCGGCTCCATCCGCAATCGCTTCGAAATCACTCAAACGGGCCGCACGCCGATCTGGCGATTCCTCGCCTACGCGCGTCCCTACTTGCGTTACGTCGGCGCGGCAACGTTCTGCGGCTTAGTGAAGTTTTTGGCACCGCTCGCGTTTCCTTGGATGCTCAAGGTGATGCTGGACGATGTGGTGTTAGACACGGCAATCGACGCAGCGACCCGCGATCGAAAGATTCTCTATCTGGTTTGCGGCGTGCTGGCGGTCAATGTCGCATGGATGGTTGCGACCTATTATCGAAGCGTATTCGCGGCAATTGCGGGGCATCGATTGATACGAGACCTTCGCGTCGCGTTGTTCAGTCACGTGCAGCGTTTGTCGCACGACTTCTTCACGCGGCATCAAACTGGCGCAATTGCATCACGCGTCGTCAACGACATCAGTCTGGCGCAGAACTTCGTCGGCTCCGCGCTCACGAATGTCTGGATGGATGCCGCGTTGTTGATCGCGTTGATCGTGATCCTGATCTCGATTCATCCGACGATGACCCTGATTTCTTTGTCCTTGATGCCCATCTACATTGCCGCGCTGCGTGCCATGGGACCGAGGATTCGTAACAGCAGTCAGGAAGTGCAGCAGCGGCTCGAGGTGCTCGCCGGCGAGCTGCATGAGAAGGTGGCCGGTGTTGCGGTCGTGAAGGGCTTTGCGCGAGAGTCGGCGGAAACCAAGCGTTTCGCATCGCATGCGAACAAGTTGCTGCAGCGGATTCTGAATTCAGTGCGGTTCACCGCCACAAACGAAGTCGCCGTCGGGTTCGTCGTGCACACGGCACCGGTCTTGGTGGTTTGGTATGGCGTGCATCAGATCCTGATCGGTCAGCTCACTGTCGGCGCGCTTACTCAATTCCTCTTGTATCTGGGCATGTTCTATTCGCCGTTGCAGCGGTTGTCGGATTTGAGTGTCGTGCTCAGTAACGCGCTAGCGGCCATCGACCGCATTTTCGAGTACTTCGATACGCAACCTCATGTGGCTGAGCACGCAAAGCCGATACGGCTGGCCGAATGCCAGGGCCGCATCGAATTCGATCACGTTCAGTTCGGCTACGACGGCGATGAAAGCATTCTGAAGGACATCAGTTTGACGATCCTGCCGGGTCAGTCGGTCGCGTTTGTTGGACCGAGCGGTGCGGGTAAGTCTACGTTGGCCAGTCTCGTGCCGCGGTTCTACGATCCAACCGGGGGCGTCATTCGCTTGGATGGGCATGATTTGCGCGAGCTCGCGCTCGACACGCTTCGCGCGAACATCGGCATCGTCAATCAGGAAACGATTCTGTTCTCCGGCACGGTGCTCGAGAATTTGTTGCTCGCAGCACCGAATGCGACTCAGGAGCAAATCGTTGCCGCTCTGGAAGCGGCCAATGCGTTGGAGTTCGTGCAGAAGCTTCCTGACGGATTGGCGACCGAAGTAGGGGAACGCGGTGCGGTGCTTTCCGGAGGCCAGAAGCAAAGGCTAGCCATAGCGCGTGCGTTCCTCAAAGATCCGAAAATTCTGATTCTCGATGAAGCGACTTCCGCGCTCGATTCGCAAGCCGAGCGACGAATCCAGGCCGCCACGGCGCGATTGCTGAAGAATCGGACTTCGATCGTAATCGCGCACCGGCTATCCACGGTGCTGAGGGCAGACCAAATTGTGGTGTTGGAAGCAGGCCGAATCGCCGATATGGGGCGTCATCACGAATTGTTGGCGCGAGGCGGTCTGTACGCGCAGCTCTATCACGAGCAATTCACGCCCTCGGATCTGCCGAAGACAGGCTGACGAATGCGCTTCTTTCTTAAAAAGCCATGCCCAACAGCGTGAGGCCGCTTGCCGCAATCAAACCGCCACTCACGCGCACCAGCGTCTTAGCGCGGTTACCGAATGCCTGGACGCGTAATGAAAGCCACAAGCCGATGCCGTGCAGCGTCGCTGTGGACACCATGAAGCCGGCGCTGTAGGTCGCAACGGAACCTGCAACCATCTCGCTACCATGCGCATGTCCGTGAAACAGTGCGAAACCCGCAGCGATGATCGCAAGTAAAGGAAGCGCAGGTTGGCGCGCGAAAAAAATCGCGGCGCCGAAAGCAATGAGGGACAAGGCAATGAACGTTTCGACCCAAGGCAAAGGATAGCCTGATGCCCCCAGCGCGCCTCCTGCTGCCATTGCACAGATGAATGCAGCAGGCAGTAGCAAACGCTGGCCACCCTCCATGCGACTCGCAAGCACACCTATCGCGATCATTGCGAGCAGGTGATCCCAGCCTTGCAGCGGATGCGCCACGCCATGTATGAAGCTCGCACCCTCAGCTCCGGTGTGCGCGAAGGCCAATGCCGGCATCGACAGCAATAAGCCCAACAATCCAGGACGAAAAACAGACAACTTCATAAGATCTCTGTGAGAGTGAGGTCCTTGAGAAACTTTAGTCGAGAACTTTAAGCGACGATTGTTGCGCTCACAAGCGTTTGCAAAGCGAGCTTTCCGCATCCTCAACCTAAGCAGGTGCGAGTAGATCCGCCATACGTCAAACGACGTGATAAGCCCGCGCACGCTCATCTGCCGTTAGCACGCCCGTCATCGTATGATCCGCTGCCTATTCATCACTAGATATACGCGAATATGGCAAAGGCGGACGTTCTACGCTTGGGAGTCGGCGGGCCGGTCGGTTCCGGAAAAACGGCGCTCGTGGATTCGCTATGCAAGCAAATGCGCGATCGTTTCAACATCGCGGTGGTTACGAATGACATCTACACGCGCGAGGACGCGGAGTTCCTGATTCGAAGCGAAGCTCTTCCGAAAGAACGCATCCGAGGCGTCGAGACCGGCGGCTGCCCGCATACGGCAATCCGTGAAGATGCTTCGATGAACCTCGCGGCAATCGACGGATTGATGCGCGAGTTCGAAGGACTGGACATGATCATCGTGGAAAGTGGCGGCGACAACCTCGCGGCGACGTTCAGTCCGGAGCTCTCTGATTTAACGCTCTATGTCATCGACGTCGCAGCGGGTGACAAGATTCCGCGCAAAGGCGGCCCCGGCATCATTCGCTCCGACCTGCTCATCATCAACAAAATCGACCTCGCACCGCACGTCGGCGCCTCTTTGGAAGTCATGGATCGAGATGCCCGAAAAATGCGCGGCGATCGTCCGTTCGTGTTCACGAATCTGAAGACAGGACAGGGGTTGAGTGAGGTGGTGGGGTTTATTGAGAGGGAAGGAATGTTGCGCGCCACGAAGTGACGGGTGACGAGTGACGGGCAAGAAGGAAGTTCCTTATCCAACGTGCGAAGGAAGCCCCAATTGCGATCTATGATCTGTTTCGCGTCTGGGGCTGATCTCGTCACCCGTCACTCGTCACGCGTCACCTCATCCCGCCAACAGCCTAACCGCTCTCCCCGCGGCGGCCGCTCTATTCTCCACTCCCATCTTCACGAACACGGTTTCGAGATGTTTGTTCACCGTGCGCGGGCTGATTGAGAGGATCTCGCCGATTTCGCGGTTGGATTTGCCGCGGCTGATCCATAGCAGCACTTCGGCTTCCCGGCAGGTGAGGGCCAGTCGCTGCTGGAGGACCTGCTCGTCGGCGCGAGTGTTGATTTCGGCGAGACGGAACAGGATTTCATCCTGGCCGATGCGACTCACCAGAGAGACTTCGATTCGCCGTTCGGCAATTTGCAGGGTTGCGCGGCTTGCGGATGCCGTCTCGCCACGCGTTTGCAGCAGCTGACTGACGAGTGAAGGGGGCAAACCCACGCTACAGGCATCACCGTTGGATGGCAGCTCCGAGAGCAGTGCCTTCGCTTTTGGGGTGCACCAAAGAAGACAGCCGCTGCGATCGGTAGCAATGAGAAACCTTCCGGTTGCGTCGAGCGCGGCGTGCGTACCGCAGGCAACGCGGGCATTCGCGAGGTGTACACGGATTCGAGCTAACAACTCATCGATCACGATCGGCTTCGTCACATAGTCCACACCGCCTGCAGTCAATCCTTCGACGACATGTTCAGTCTCGGTCAACCCCGTCATGAAGATCACGGGCAGGTTGGCCAGTAGCTTCTCGCGCTTTAGGCGTCGACACGCTTCGAAGCCGTCGATGCCGGGCATCACCGCGTCCATCAGGATAAGGTCGGGCGTGATTTGATCGACGAGCTCTAGCGCGCTGCCGCCGTCGGTAGCGATCAGAACCGTGTATCCGGCTTGATCGAGAGTATCGGTCAGAAAGCCGAGGGTTTCCGGTGTGTCATCCACTACCAAAACAGTATCGCGGCGCTGGGGCTCGCTCGCGAGGGTGCTTTTCGGAGCATGCCATTCAAGCGGCTCAGGGCGCATGGAAACCTCGGTTGCTATTCGTGGGGCGAATCATGTCGGCGTCTGCGGAATTTGGCTTTCCGGGTTCTGCAATGCGCTCATGTAGCGCTTGAACTCGAACTTTCCGATCAACTGACGCAGGTGGGCGGCGAACGCTGCATTCGCTGGATGCTCGGATTCAATTTCCTGGAGCTTCGCTTGAATGCCACGCACGTGACCGATGCGGCCGAGCTGATACAGATCGGCAATGTGCTGCGGCGAGAAGCGATGTGTGGCGAGGGATTCTTGAAAGGCACTGTCGTTCGCTGCGGGACGAGACTCGTATCTCCATTGCAGCGTCAATGTGTTCGCCATGGCATCGAGCAGCACTTGCACGTCGATCGGCTTCATGACGAACGCGTCGTGAGGTTCATTCTCCCCGCCACCTACGGTGTATTCATGAGCGTTCGCGGACACCATGACGATCTTGAGGCGCTCGTGGCCGATACTCTCGCGCAAGGACTTCGCGACTTCCCAGCCGGAGATGTCGGGCATCGAGATATCGATGAGTGCGATGTCGGGTTTACATTGCTCCGCCAGCTCGAGGCCGCTGCGTCCGTCGGCTGCAGTGAACACGATGAAGCTCAACGAGCGCAGGAGGTTCTGCACGATATCCAAGTGCACCAGATCATCATCGATGATGAGCACAGTCACCGGACGACCTTCGTAGCCTAGGATGCGGTCGGTGACTGTCGGCGCCACGGTTTGAGTCGCCTCCGTCAGAAGCACTCGTACGTTGAATGTCGTACCTACGTTCGGCGTGCTGCGCGCGACGATCTCGCCACCCATGATGTGCGTCAGGAGCTTGGTGATCGTGAGTCCCAGTCCCGTCCCGGGAATGGAGCGGACATTCGGCGCGCTGCCGCGTTCGAAAGGCTGAAACACGCGTTCCAAGTCTTCAGGTGGAATCCCCACGCCGGTATCTGCGATCTCGAATTCCGCAATCGGATTTCGATAGCGCACGACCAGGCTTGCTTGGCCCTTCTCCGTGTACTTGATCGCATTCGAGAGCAGGTTGATCAAAATCTGTCGCAGGCGCTTCTGATCGGTGTGGACATACGTCGGCAAGTTCGACGGTGCTTGGTAGTTGAATTCGATTCCTTTGTTCGCCGCTTGCAGTCGAAACATATCGACGAGCTGATCGAGGAACTCCGGCAGCTGAACGCGATCCCGCGACAGCTTGAGCATGCCGCTTTCGATCTTCGAGATATCCAGCAAGCCATCGATCAAGTTCGCCAAATGTTCGGCGCTGCGTCGAATGACACGGATCGCATTGTCGGCGGGACCGGCGAGCCCGCGTTCGAGCAGTTGCGCGTAGCCGAAGATCGAATTCAATGGCGAGCGGATCTCATGGCTCAATCCGACGATATAGCGTGTCTTCGCGACGTTCGCCGATTCAGCGACCTCCTTGGCTTTCTGCAGCGCGGTGTCCGTGCGCTGGTGGGCCTCTATTTCTTCCATCAGCATCGTCGTTTGGCGCGCGGACTCCGCCTCGGCCGCTCTGCGACTTTCATGAGCCAACACGATGAGCCAGGCCGCAACTCCGGAGAGCACGAGCAGGCTCAAGAAGACCAGCCACAAGGTCGCGCTGATGATTTCTCGATCGGCAGGGGTGGTGCCGCTGTATTGATGATAGATGAAGGAAAGCAGCAGGCCGCTGGCGAGGCTGAACAGCACCAACAATCCGAAAAAGTGGCCTGCTCGAGTGTTCAGAGCTGTAGCGATGCGCGGCGGCAATGCGGCTTCGAGGAAGCTGTGGAGCTGCTCGGCGGCGCGACTTTCGGTCTTACACATATCTCTGCATCGCGCCTCGAGCGTGCAGCACAGCGAGCAAATGGGCCCTGAGTAAGCAGGGCAGAGCGCCATATCGCTGCGCTCGAACACGTTCTCGCAGATCGTGCAGCGCATTTCCTTCGCGTTCGCATCCAAGCCCGAAGCGGGACGTGCAAGGTAGTACCGTCCCTTCGTCCACCAAGCAATTACAGGGGCGGCGATGAAGGCGACCACCAGCGCGACGAAAGGCGAAAGAATCTGCGGGAGGTTGCCGAATACGCCCAAGAACGCGAGGCTCGAGCACAACACGGATAAGAGCAGCGCACCGACTCCGACCGGATTGATGTCGTAGAGGTGGGCGCGTTTGAACTCGATGTAGCGGGGGCTGTAACCAAGCGGCTTGTTGATGACCAGATCCGCGGTGAGCGCCCCAATCCAACCCGCGGCGAAATTCGCATAGATGACCAGAATGATTTCGATTGCCTGAAAGATGCCGGTGAGCATCAACAGCAGCGCGAGCAAAACGTTGAAGACGAGCCAGACGACGCGTCCGGGATGACTGTGGGTCAGCCGCGAAAAAAAGTTCGACCAGGCGATCGAGCCTGCATAGGCATTCGTTACGTTGATCTTGATCTGACAGACGATGACGAAGATCCCGGTCAGAACGAGCGCAAACGTTGGTGAGCTGACGGTTTCCTTGAATGCAAGCAGATACATCTGCGTCGGTTCATCTGCCTGCTCCACAGGGATGCCGTGACGCAAAGCGAGGAACGCAAGAAACGATCCCGCGAGTAACTTGAACGCACCCAGGAAGACCCAGCCGGGTCCGGTCGCGATGACGGCTGTCCACCATCCGGCGCGATTCGCCTTGGTGCGAATTGGTAGGAAACGTAAGTAATCGACCTGTTCGCCAATCTGCGGTAGGAGCGACAGCAGCACCGAAGCAGCCATTCCGAATAGAACCAGATCCACATCGCCCGTGGGGCTGCCTTGCTGTCCCGAGAAATCCGTCCACGCGGAGACCTCCGCAGGGCTGTTCCAGGCGATATAGACAATGGGGGCGAACTGCAGGAAGAGCCAGATCGGCTGCGTAGCGATTTGCATACGGCTGATCAAACTCACTCCGTAAAGCGCGATCGGAATGACGATCAGCGAACTGATCAGATGTGCGATCGCCAGCGGAATATCGAAGAGCATTCGCAACGCCATCGACATGATGCTCGCTTCGATCGCAAATAACAGAAATGTGAACGAGGCGTAGATCAGCGAGGTCAACGTTGAGCCCATATAGCCGAAACCAGCGCCGCGCGTGAGCAGATCGATGTCCACACCGTATTTCGCGGCGTAGTAGCAGATCGGCAGACCGATCGCGAACATCAACACCGAGAACGCGAGAACCGCCCAGGCGGTATTCGGGAATCCATAGGCTATCGTCAGTGCACCGCCAATCGCTTCGCAGGCCAAGAACGCGATCGGACCGAATGCCGTATTGCCGACGCGAAAGGAAGACTTGCGCGCCCGGCCGGCGGTGTAGCGCAGCGCATAGTCCTCCAACGTCTGGCTCGCAACCCACTGGTTGTACTGCCGACGTTCGCGAACGATTCGCTGCCGTGGATTCATGAGTAGTTGTTGTTATGCCGCGTGAGCGGAAAGACGCCAGGACCCCTTGGCTATCGGGTAGTAGCAAGCGATGTGCCAAGAGCGCGTGCGAGTAGGTGGCGTGAGCCGTGCGTGGGACGCATCCACGCGAATGGGCGCTGGGGCAAGTGAAGAGCCGTGCGCGCCGTAAGGCGCAATTCTTCTTCAACACAGGCCGCATACCACACGCAGCGCGCCTTCAGGCCCCAACAAAGTGCAGCGAAACGGCGAGCCGCACTGTGATGGCGCATTCACGCACTCACTACGTCATTGCACGCAGGCAAGTACGTCAAATGACGCGTACCGGCTGTGAGTCGAGCCGACTAGCGTCTGTGTCCAGCGAATCCCTGGCCATTCTTACTCGCTCAAAAAGGAAAACCTGCATGCCGTCGCATTCAAAACAACTGTCCACGAAGCGGAATCTCAGCACCGCTATCGTTGGAGCTGCTTTGCTTTCTTCGCCGCTCACTACGACTTGGGCGGCCGATGTGAACTTGCCGCCGGTCTCGGTGGGCGCCGGCATGCGCACCAGCTTCGCGCACACCAGCCCAGACATCGGTGATGACATCTCCGACTTCGAGCTCAACAGCGCTCGGATCTACGTCAGTGGCAAAGTGACCGAGGACATCGGGCTGATGTTGAACACGGAGTACGACTCTGTGAGCGAGGAGATTCGCGTCATCGATGCCGCCGCGCAGTTCTCATTCTCCGATCAATTCAACATTTGGGCTGGCCGCTTCCTGCCGCCGAGCGATCGCGCGAATTTGTATGGCCCGTACTATGCAAGCCACTGGGGCACGTTCATCGATGGTGTCCAGGATGGCTACCCATTCGAGACCACAGGCCGCGCGGACGGCGTGATGTATTGGGGTCAATTCGGCATCACGAAAGTTTCCTTTGGCTTGTTCGACATGGAGAACCTCACGAAGGGTGATTCCGATGTGCTCGCGGCAGGTCGTGTCCAGATGGACTTCTGGGATGCGGAAGCCGGCTACTACTTGAACGGCACGTACTACGGCGCAAAGGACTTGCTTGCGGTGGGTGTTGCGGCACAGACCGCCGATGGTGACAACGCCTATTCCGTCGACTTCCTGCTCGAGAAGAAGCTCGGCAACGACGGTGTGGTGACAGTCGAGGCGGAGTACGCGCTGTACGACGGGCTGGGCGGTTATGGCTCTCCGGTCGCCGGCAGCGGCTATGACGAGACAGGCGGCTATTACTTGCTAGGCGCTTACCTGTTCCCGCAAGTGGTCGGCATCGGCAAATTCCAAGTACTCGGCAAGTACGGCGAGGCAACGTTCGACAACACCCTCATCGGCGATGTGGATCAGGAGACAGCCGAGCTGAACCTCAACTACATCATCAAGGACTTCAACGCTCGCATCAGCCTGTTTTACATCGATGTGAGCTTCGATCCTGTCACGGGCGGAGACGCAAGCCAGATCGGCCTCGGTCTCCAAATCCAAATCTAAACGCTGCCACTTCATCACGAGGATTTCGATATGAATAGAAGAAGCATGCTGAGTGGGCTCGCAAAAGTTGCGGCTGCCGTGGCAGTCGTTGCCGCCGGCGCGGCACAAGCAGCCGACACGATCAAAGTCGGCGTCTTGCATTCGCTGTCAGGCACGATGGCGATTTCCGAAACGACGTTGAAAGACACCGTGCTCATGTTGATCGATGAGCAGAACAAGAAAGGCGGGGTCCTAGGCAAGAAGCTCGAAGCTGTGGTCGTTGACCCGGCCTCGAACTGGCCGCTGTTTGCCGAGAAGGCGGAACAGTTGTTGGTCAAGGACAAGGTGGACGTCGTGTTCGGCTGCTGGACCTCCGTGTCACGTAAGTCGGTACTGCCGGTGTTCGAGAAGAACAATGGTCTGTTGTTCTACCCCGTGCAATACGAAGGTGAAGAGTCCTCGAAGAACGTCTTCTACACCGGCGCGGCGCCTAATCAACAAGCAGTTCCTGCGGTCGACTATCTAATGAATGACGTCGGCGTGCAGCGCTGGGTGCTTGCAGGCACGGACTATGTCTATCCGCGCACGACCAACAAGATCCTCGAGGCTTACCTCAAGGCGAAGGGCGTGAAGGAAGAAGACATCATGATCAATTACACGCCATTCGGTCACTCCGATTGGCAACGTATCGTTGCGGATATCAAGAAGTTCGGCTCCGCCGGCAAGAAGACCGCGGTCGTGTCCACGATCAATGGCGATGCGAACGTACCGTTCTACAAGGAGCTTGGTAACCAAAAGATCTCTGCCGAAGACATTCCTGTGGTCGCGTTCTCGGTGGGAGAAGAAGAGCTTTCTGGTATCGACACGAAGCCGCTCGTCGGCCATCTCGCGGCTTGGAACTACTTCATGAGCGTCGATGACCCCGCGAATGCGGAGTTCATCAAGAAGTGGCGCACTTTCATCAAGAACCCGAAGCGAGTAACGAACGATCCGATGGAAGCACATGTGATCGGCTTCAACATGTGGGTGAAGGCCGTCGAGAAATCCAAGACTACCGATGTAAACAAAGTGATCGATGCGATGATCGGCATCGAAGTGCCGAACCTCACGGGCGGGGTTGCGAAGATGCTGCCCAACCATCACCTGACGAAGCCCGTGTTGATTGGCGAAGTGCGTGCCGATGGTCAGTTCGACACCGTATGGCAGACCGATGGTCTGGTGCCTGGCGATGCATGGTCGGATTACCTGCCCGGCAGCAAGGACATCGAAGCCGATTGGGTGACGCTCAAGTGCGGCAACTACAACACTAAGACCAAGAAGTGCTCGGGCCAAAACTACGAGTGATTGTGCGGAGCTGAGGAGGCCCCCTCCCTAACCCTTGTATGTTCATACGAGGGTTTCCGGCTATGAAGGCGAAGAAGGTCTC
>JAICPY010000136.1 GCA_025929585.1 Steroidobacter sp. | reverse complement strand
TCGTCACGCTTCAGCGCTGATTCGCACGAGGCTGATCGTCGCTTTGCCAATCAGATTAGCCTTCCTTGACTGGTCAATCGCCGAGGCCTGCTCGGGCTCAATCACCGAATGGCGGGGCATCCTTCAATAAGATACTCACACGCGAGAGAGTGAGTATTGACAATTGTCCGCGACGATGGCTCACTCGCGCCTAGAGCGTCGGCACACGATCGATGCCAAAGGGGGAGCGATGAGGACCATGATTCTCGCGACAGCGTGCGCGGCGGTTCAGATGGTGGGCTCTTCGTACGTGGGTGCAGCCGAACAATCCGATGCGGCGGCTGAGAGTGTCTCGACCCAACAGGCACTGGAGGAGATCGTGGTCACTGCGGAGCGGCGCCGAACAAGCTTGCAGCGCACGCCGATTGCTGCGACCGTCCTCACGGGCGAAAGCCTGGCCAACAGCGGTGTCACGTCGGTGGATCAGCTGCAATTCATTTCTCCGGCTGCGACCGTGAACAACTTCGGTCAAGGCATCGATTTCAACATCCGCGGCATTGGCAAAGCCGAGCACAACACGCAGACGACCACAGGCGTGATCACCTATCGCGACGGCGTGGCAACTTTTCCGGGCTATTTCACCGCGGAGCCTTACTACGACATCGCGCGCGTGGAGATCCTGCGCGGTCCGCAAGGCACGTTCGTCGGCCAGAACGCCACGGGCGGCGCGGTCTTCGTGACTTCCAATGATCCTGTCATCAATGGTGGCTCTCGCGGCTATGTGCAGGGTCAGATGGGCAACTACAATGCAGTGGGCGTTCAGGGCGCGCTCAATCTGCCGGTCAGCGATACGTTCGCAGCGCGAGTCGCATTCAATGGCGACCAGCGCGACAGCTTCTATGACATTCAAGGTCCTTACACCGGCGATGACGGCGTGCAGACGGGAAGCTTCCGCCTCGGCATGCTCTGGCAGCCGACCGAGAAGCTGTCCGTGTTGTTCAAGACCGATCTGAACTATCTCGACTTGAGCGGCTATCCTGCCGACCCGGTGAATGCGACGAACGGCATCTTCGACATCACCGCCAATGCCGACATTCACGCGCTGGATCGTTTCGGACGCTCCGTCCTGAAGATCGATTACGACTTTGCCAATGGCACCACGCTGCGTTCGGTGTCCGGCTATCAGAAAGGCCGCACCGAGTACCGCGCGGATCTCGACGGGACAAGCCTGGGCAACAACGTCTTCGGCGACAAAGTGGACGAGGAGATCTATTCCCAAGAGCTGAACCTGATTTCCCCGGACACTGGTACGTTCCGATGGATTTTCGGTGCCTACTACCAGCACGATGAATACGAATTTCCTCCCGGCGAGTTCTACATCGGTCTGCCTACTGGCAGCTATCTATTAGACGGGACGAATCCGAAGGAAACCTCTGCTGTATTCGGCCAGATTGGGTTCGATTTGACCGAAGGACTCGAGTTGCAGATCGGTGCACGCTATTCCGAGAGCACTACGGCTAACCACATCTTCGTGAATCAGTACGGCCTGCCGATCACCCAGGAGCAGAAAGCGGAATACTCGAATCTCTCGGGCAAGGTGGCGTTCAACTGGACCATCGATGCGCGCAACTTCGTATATGCATTCGTGGCCACCGGCTTCCGACCTGGTGGACTCAATGTTCCCGTCGGTCTGGGTCTGCCCGATCCGTTCGATGAAGAAAAAGTGACGAACTATGAGATCGGATGGAAGGCCGAGTGGCTGGGCCGCGCGGTGCGCACGCAACTCAATGCGTACTATAACGACTACGACAATTTCCAGGTGACGGTCGGCTATCCCGACATCCCGACGTTCGGCTTCGAGCTGAACAACCCAAATCCGACGACGATCTACGGTGTCGAAGCACAGATCGAAGCGGTGGTCGGCCGCTTCTCGTTCGACATGGGTGTAGGCTGGATGAAGAGCGAGCTGGATACGTTCTTTGCAGTCGATCCGCGTGTCCCGAGCTTCGGCGCATGCGATCCGGCAACAGGCCCGGCCAGTGCATCGTGCATCAATCTAGACGGGCATGATCAAACCTACGCGCCAGACTTCACCTTCAATGTAGGGGTCCAGTACGAATTCGCACTTGCTAGCGGCGACACGCTGACGCCACGTGTGAACTACGGTCACATCTCGGAACAGTGGGCGACGCTGTTTCAAAACGAAGCGCGCGGCGATCGCGTCGAAGCGCGCAACATTGTGAATGCACAGATCGCATGGCGGCATAGCAATTGGGTCACGACGCTCTATGGCACGAACTTGACCGATCAGCACTACGTCGGCGCCATCAACTCCGGACTGCGCTTCGCCGGTCCGCCCCGACAGTTCGGGGTTCGAGTGTTGAAGGCCTTCTGACATGCACCAAACTCAGGAGCTGTCGACGCCCACTGCAACGCTAACGGACTCGCGCCCCGGTGTGCGTGCCTGGTCGGCATTGATCATTCTCTGTTTCGTCTATGTGCTGAATTTCCTTGATCGGCAGCTGTTATCGATCCTGGCCAAGCCAATCCAAGATGATCTTGGCATTACCGATGGCCAACTCGGCTTGATCGGCGGCTTCTACTTCGCCTTGTTCTACTGTGTGCTTGCCATCCCAGTGGGGTGGCTTGCGGATCGCACCAATCGCGTTCGCGTGTTGTCCTTCGCGTGCGCTCTGTGGAGCGCGGCGACGGTCGCGTGCGGACTGTCGACGACATACGCCCAGCTCGTCATCGCGCGCATGTCGGTCGGCATAGGCGAGGCGGGCGGTGTTCCGCCGTCCTACGCGATCGTCTCTGACTATTTTCCGCCTGGTACGCGCGGCACTGCGCTCAGCATCTACAACCTGGGTCCGCCGATAGGACTTGCACTGGGTGTCGCATTCGGCGCGTCGATTGCGGCTGCCTACAACTGGCGTATGGCGTTCATATGCCTCGGGGTGGTCGGCATCCTTGCAGCGCTGGTTGTCATTGTATTCGTGCGTGAGCCCGTACGCGGCGGGCTCGATCATGGCATCGGCCGAGCCAATGCGGCCAACAAGGTTGCGTTCTGGCCGACGTTCCGCATGTTCTTCTCGCATCCAGTATTGCGAGGCGTATCGCTTGCAACCGGCGCGACGCAATTCGTGACTTACGCGCTGCTCAATTTTGCCACGCTGTTCTTGATGCGCGAGAAAGGGATGACGTTGAGCGAAGTGGCTGCGTACTACTCTGTGGTGGTCGGAGTCTCCGTCAGTGCCGGGATGTATATCTCTGGGCGATTGATCGATCGGTTCGCCCCGCGCTCGAAGAGCGCTTACGGGTATCTGCCGGCAGTCGCGCTCGTGGTTGCCATTCCGTTCTTCATCGGCTTCGTGTGGGCGCCGGATTGGCGGCTCGCATTGGCCTTCCTCGCACTTCCTATGTGTCTTAACTATTTCTATCTCTCGCCGGCGGTCACGCTGGTGCAGGAAGAAGTGCAACCGAACGAGCGCGTGATGGCTGGTGCGCTGCTGCTGCTCGTGATGAATCTCATCGGCCTGGGGCTCGGTCCGACCTTCTTAGGCGCAGTCAGCGATTATTTGCGACCGAGCCATCCTGAGCATTCGCTGCAGTTGGCTTTCTATACCCTCGTTCCTTTTTATGTGCTCGCCGTGCTGTTGCACTTGTGGCTTGCCCGTCTATTGAAGCGCGAGGATTTGCATCGGAGTCGTTCGTGATGTGGTCACGTTTACCTGCGTTCATCGCACTGTGTGTAACGCTTCCTGTATTTGCCGCCACCGCTCCGGTCATCGAGACGTCGGCAGGCAAGCTTCGTGGCGTCACTGTCGACGATCTCAATGTGTTCAAAGGCATTCCCTATGCGCTGCCGCCGCTCGGGGCGAGCCGATGGAAGGCACCGGTGTCGATGCCTGCGTGGAAGGGCGTGCGCGATGCGACGCAGTTCGGTGCCGCATGTGTGCAGCCCAAGCCTCGCGCCGGCAGTATCTATGCCGATGAACCGCCGGAGATGAGCGAGGACTGTCTATTCCTCAACATCTGGGCGCCGAAGAATGCGCGCAAGGCACCCGTATTCGTATGGATCTACGGCGGGGCGCTGACCGCCGGTGCATCGAACCTTTCGATGTACGAAGGCAGCAAAGTGGCGAGTCGCGGCGTGGTGTTCGTGTCGATCAACTATCGGCTCGGTATCCTGGGTTATCTCGCGCATCCGCAGTTGAGCGCCGAATCGCCGGAGAAGATCTCCGGCAACTATGGGCTCAAGGATCAGATCGAGGCGCTGCGCTGGATTCAACGCAACATCGCGGCCTTCGGCGGCGACCCAGCCAACGTCACGATCGCCGGTGAATCGGCAGGTGCGCTAAGCGTGATGCACCTCATGACATCGCCGCCAGCGCGCGGATTGTTTGCAAAAGCAATTGCGCAGAGCGCCTACATGATCTCGCTGCCCGAGTTGAAGGAGCCGAAGTACGGCGGGCAGTCGGCCGAAAGCATCGGCGCGCAGCTCGCAACTGCTATCAACGCGCCGACTCTCACAGCATTGCGTTCGTCGGATGCGGCCACACTGGTGTCTGCTGCGGCGCGCACCGGCTATTTCCCGATGAACAATGTCGATGGGCGAACGCTGCCGCGCCAGATCGTCGATGCGTTCGAGCGCGGAGAGCAGGCAAAGGTCCCCATCCTCGCAGGCTTCAATGAAGGCGAGATCCGCTCGCTTCGCATTCTGATTCCGCCGGTGCCGGCCGAGGCAGTAACCTACGAGTCTGAGATCCGAGCTCGCTATGCGGATCGAGCCGATGAATTTCTCAAGCTCTATCCGAGCACGAATCTCGAAGAGAGCATCCTCGCGATCACACGCGATGCGCTCTATGGATGGACTGCCGAGAAGCTCGTGAGGAGCCAAACGTCGTTGGGCGAGCGCGGCTTTTTATATCTGTTCGATCACGGCTATCCGGCCGCGAATAGTGCCGGCCTGCATGCATTCCATGCCGCTGAGATTCCGTATGTGTTCGGCAACATCGATCGCACCGCGCCGGACTGGCCGGAGATTCCGGACACGTCCGCCGAACGCGCGTTCTCGGACGCCATGCTCGAGTACTGGACCAGCTTCGCGCGCTCCGGCGAACCGAGCGCGTCACAACAGCCTGATTGGCCTGCGTATGGATCGAAACGCGCTTACATGCATTTCGCCGAGACACCGCAACCGCGCACCCATCTCATGCCCGGCATGTTCGAGCTCAACGATGAAGTTGTCTGCCGCCGACGAGCTCAAGGTGATCAGCCTTGGCACTGGAATGTGGGGATCGTTGCACCGGCGCTCCCGCCTCGCGAGGGCTGCGCCAGATGATCGATGGAGCGATGCAGGAGTTCGCGCTCACGCTCGATAAGTTTCTCGACCATGCGGCGAAATGGCATCCGCGTGCGCGGGTCGTCACGGCACGTGAAGGCGGGCGAAGCGATCGAATTAGCTATGCGGATCTGCGGGCGCGAAGCTTGCGCATCTCCGCGTTGCTGGGCGATCTCGGTGTCGGCTTCGGTGATCGCGTGGCGACGCTTGCTTGGAACACGCAGGCACATGTGGAAACCTGGTACGCAATCATCGGTATGGGCGCGGTTTGTCACACGCTCAATCCCAGATTGACTGCTGCGCAGACCGGCGCGATGTTGGTGCAGTCCGAATCTCGCATCCTCGTCGTGAGCGCCGATCTCGCGTTGCTCGCAAAGCAGATCGTCGCGCACGCACCGACGATTGAACGCGTGCTGATCGTTGACGGCTGCGTGGATGCGTGGCCGGGTGAGCGCTTCAAACCGAAAGTGTTGGCGCTCGAGGATGCGATCAATGAAGGTGGCCAGCCCGCAGCGTGGGGCGGCTTCGATGAACGTGCTGCATCAGGGCTGTGTTTCACCTCTGGAACGACGGGTGCGCCGAAGGGCGTCACGTACACGCATCGCTCGAGCTATCTGCATGCATTGCGATTGCTCCAGGCCGACTCGATCGCGATTACGGCAATGGATAGCGTACTGACCGTCGTACCGATGTTTCATGCGAACGCTTGGGGCTTGCCATTCGCCGTGCCCGCGGCTGGCGCCAAGTTGGTTTTGCCTGGACGTCACGCAGACGGCGCACATCTGGCGCGCCTCATCGTCGAGGAGAATGTGACGATCGCGGTCGGCGTGCCGACCGTATGGCTCGGACTCGTCGAACATCTCGATGCGATAGGTGGGGAGTTGCCATCGCTCAAGCGGATTCTGGTCGGCGGCGCGCCGATGCCACCGGCATTGATGGAACGTATCGAGCAACGTCTGGGTGTGATCGTACAAACGAGTTGGGGCATGACGGAGATGTCGCCTTCGGGAACCATGTCGTCTTACAACGATCGGCATCGATCTGCGATAACCGCCGGGCGCCCAGCCGTCGGCGTGGATCTGCTTCTCACGGATGCCAACGGCGTTCCACTGCCGGAGCAACGCAACGTCGAGGGACATCTGCGCGTACGCGGCGTGGCCGTTATCGAGCGGTATTTCGCGGAAGAGACGCCCGCGACGGATGCGAACGGGTGGTTCGATACCGGTGACCTGGCGCGCATCGACGATCATGGTCATCTGATCATCACCGGCCGTGCCAAGGATCTAATCAAGTCCGGTGGCGAATGGATCAATCCGGCAGAAATCGAAGCCATCGTCTGTCGACTACCCGAAGTGTCGTTGGCAGCAGTGATCGGCCGGCCAGATCCGAAATGGGGCGAGCGACCTGTCTTGCTGGTGGAGGTCCGCGAGCATCAAGCGATCAGCGATCAGGCAGTCCTCGACGCGTTGCGCGGCAAGGTTCCGTCCTGGTGGATACCGGATTTTGTGATTCGTCTACAGCACATGCCACTGGCATCTACGGGAAAGATCGACAAAATGCACCTCAGATCCAAATATAGCGGTGGATGAGGCAGGCTTAGTTCCGAGCGCTGCCTCGCCATCGCGAACAAGAGGACGGAGGTTATCGTGCCTGCAACTGTGAAGACTCAGGGTAAACGATCAAGTGTCGCGAAGCGCAAAGCGCGGCGCAAACGCGTGACCAAGGCCGAACAGCGAGCGGAAATGATGGAGCTGATTCTCGATACGGCGGAGGATTTGTTCTCTAAGCATGGCTTGTACGGCGTGACGCTCAAGGACGTGGCGCGCCGGGTGGGCGTGCATCACACGCTCATGAACTACTACTTCAAAGACAAAAAGAAGCTGTTCGATGCCGTGTTCGCGCGCCGCGCCGTCGTCACGAGCACGCGACGCATGCAGGCGCTCGAGGAGTACGACGCGGCGTGCAAGGGCAAGCCGACCGTCGAAGGTGCATTGCGAGCATTTCTGGATACGGACTTGGATCTATACATCGAAGGCGGCGAGCCCTGGAAGAATTATGGTGCGCTCGGCGCTCAAGTCGCGAATACGCCAGAGTGGGGCGCGCAGCTCATGGATAAGCATTTCGATCCGGTGGTCCTGCGTCTAATCGGCTTGTTGAAACGCGCGCTGCCGAAGTGTTCCGAGGAAGACATCTTCTGGAGTTATCACTTTGTAACGGGTGCGCTGCTGCTCACGCTTGCGCGGACGGGCCGCATCGACAAGCTTTCCGGCGGGCTGTGCAAATCCGAGGATTTCGCCGCCGTGAAGAAGCGCATGGCAACTTTTATGGCAGCTGGATTTCTGGCGCTCTGCAATAAGTAGTCAAGATTGGCTCGCAGGCCGGCGGCGAGCGCGTGCGGGCAGATGGGCTCTTCGCAGCAAAAACCTGCGACAGGACAAATAGGGAGAGAAGGGTACCGTGGTGTCGCTGGTACGCGCGTAAGCACACGGCCATTCTCATGCGGCCAGTGGGCCGGGCGCCGCTGTTGACTGGTCATTGAGCTGATTTTGCCGGCGATTTCTTAAAGAGTTCGTAGATAGCCATTGACGGGGCGTGTCGATCGTAGAACACTCACTCACGAGTGAATGAAGATAAAGAAGCCGAATAGGGGGTAGTCATGAAATTCGAATTTCGCAGCACATCCAGCGCGGCGGTCCTGATGGGTCTGGCGCTGCCCGCGTGGGCCCAGCAGCCTCCGCAGAACGTGCAGAGCCCAGCATCGGACAGAGGCAACCTCGCGGAGATCGTGGTTACCGGCTCCTTCATTCGTGGCACGCCGGAAGATGCCGCGCTGCCGGTAGAGGTCTACACGCGAGAAGACATTGAAAGGGCCGGGTCGCCGACTGCTCTGGAGTTCGCGAAGAACCTCACGATCTCCGGCCCGACGACCGGCGAGTCCTATTACTTCGGCGGACCGACGTTGATCGGATCGGTCAACTACAACCTGCGCGGCTTAGGTTCCGACAAGACGCTGATCCTGTTGAATGGGCGGCGCATGGACATCAACACGGCGAATATTCCATCGCTTGCACTGGAGCGAACGGAGATCCTCAAAGACGGTGCCGCGGTAATTTACGGCGCCGATGCGATCGGCGGCGTTGTGAACTTCATCACGCGCGATCGCTTCGTCGGCCTCGACATGAATGCGCAATACAAATACGTCGATGGATCTAACGGTGACTATTCGGCGGCCGTGCTTGCCGGATTCGGCGAGGGACGCGTCAATCTAATGGTCTCCGCGGAATACGAGCATCGTTCGCGACTGCATGCGCTCGAGCGCGATTTCACGCACAACGCTCTGGATCCGACGAAGCCTGGGTACAACCCAGCGCCCTGGTCGACGCTGACGAACCTGGCGGGCTGGCTACCGTTCGGTCCACTGCCAGCCGTGCCCACCGCCACGATGGACGGTGAATTCGGTACGCCGGTGGCAGGCATCGTCCCCGATTTCACGCGGGAGTCGTGCGCGGCAGTTGGAGGGCGCTACGACAACGACTTCACTTGCGCATACAACTACATTCCCTACTACAACTTGGTCGAGGACAACGACATCTATCGCGGCTACGCACAGCTGAGTGCGGAAATCTCCGAGCGAATGGATCTGCACGTAGATGCGTCTTATGCGCGCGTGGTCACACCCGATGTGTTCGCCTCCCCGGCGCAGCCGATGGTGCGCGGTCCAGCGATGGCGACTGGCTCGACGTTTCAGCTCTACGTGCCGAGCACGAACCCGCACGCCCAAGAGTTCGCAGCACGCAACGGCATCGTCGGCGCATCGGGCTTCTCGCCCGTCACGTATCGACTGCTCGGTCACGGCGGCAATTTTGCGTTTGGCGATGGCGAAGGATTCGGCGTACCGGATCGCATCGAGAACGAGATCTGGCGTTTGTCAGCGGGCATCAGCGGAACGCTGGGCGACTGGGCAGCAATCGCGCGCGATGTCGGCTACGATTTCGCGGTCACCTACAACCATTCAGATGCCTACAACACCCATCCGGACACGATCGGCTATCGCGTGCAGCAGGCGCTCAATGGATTCGGCGGTCCAAACTGTCAGGCGGCAGATCTAGATCCGTCGCGCTTCGGTACGCAGAACCCTGCGGCGGCCGGTCAAAATGGATGCATGTGGTGGAACCCGTTCTCCACCTCCTTTGCAGGTCAGCCGGTACGCGGCCTTGCCAATCCAAACTACGTTCCGGGCGCTGAGAACTCAGTCGAGTTGACACGCTGGCTGTTCGATCCGCGTGCCACTACGGTCATCAACGAGAACACGACCGTCGATCTAGTCTTCGATGGTTCGCTTGGCGTGCAATTGCCTGGCGGCGAAGTGGGTTGGGCATTGGGCGGTCAGTATCGTGATGTGAAGAGCCGCGAAGACATTCCCGATCCGCTTTTCAACGGGAGTCTTGCGTGCGAGTGGCCAGAGGAGTTCACGAGTGCGAACGGTCCGGGCTCACCCAATCTTCCAGCAATGCCGTTGTCGACGAACGATCCAAACTTCCGAGGCTGCACGCCCGATAGCCCTGGACCTTTCGTGCTGTTCGCGCCGAATCCGCCCGACTCGTTAGCCCGCCATCAGTATTCGGTGTTTGCCGAACTTCAGATCCCAGTGCTCTCGAATCTGGATTTCCAGGCCGCGGCGCGTCACGAGGAATTCGAAGGTGGTTTGGGTGCCACCGTGTACAAGCTTGCCGGCAAATGGAACGTGTGGGGTCCGTTGTCGTTCCGGGGATCGTATGGCACGAATTATCAGGCGCCGCCACTCGGTGTGGTGCCTGGTGCCATCACCGTCGCCGCACGCACGTACACAGCGGCGGCCGGCAACTGGCTTGCAGCGCAGTTCATTACCGACTCGGACCTCGAGCCCGAAACCGCTACCGCGAGGAATTTCGGTGCGATCTGGGAGAGCGAGGGCTTTGCGGAGAGTCACCGTTTCCAGTTCATTCTCGACTACTTCGACATTCGCACGGAGGATCAGATCACTCAGGTCGCCGACCCGAATCAGATCGCTAGCCTGGTGTTCAACGGGCCAGGCAACACGATTACGACCTGCGATCCGAGCGCGCAGCCGCTATTGAATCGCATCACCTTCAATGGTCCGTGCACGGTTGGCATGAGCGGCATCGGTACGTTCTCCTCAGTGTCCACTCGTTTCGGCAATGGGCCCGGCCAGACGACCAACGGCTTCGACCTGCAGACTCTTTACGACATGCCGCTCGCCGCGGGCGATCTGACGCTGGGCATCAATGCAACGAAGATCACCGAGCTCAAGACGGGATCGACTTCGCTGGATGGCGTTGTGATCTCAACCGGAGATGATCGGCTTGGCATGCTGAACTTCGCCACGTTCGCGCAGGCCGCGCCGGAGTGGCGCGCGAACTTCAGCGCGAATTACAGCCTCGATCGCCACAATATGCGGCTCGGCGTGAACTATGTCTCCGCGGTCAAGGACGAGCGCCCGGGCGTGCAGTATGGCGAGACAGGCGAAGACTGGATCACCGCCGATTTCACCTACCGCTTCGCACTGAACGACGAGCTGGCGCTCACGGGGACCGTGACGAACATGTTCGACCGGGATCCGCCGCCCGCGCAGGAAGAATTCGGATACGACCCATGGACGGCCAATCCGCTGGGCCGCACCGTCGAGATCGGTGTAAGGAAGACTTTCTGAGTCGGCGTAAGAGATGACTCGGACGTTACAGCTTGTGTGTCCTGTGGGTTCGACTTCGGTCGTGTACGCCACTGTTCGGCTAGAGCCGGACCCACAGGAAGATCGATTTGC
>JAICPY010000046.1 GCA_025929585.1 Steroidobacter sp. | reverse complement strand
TATTCCCCTATTCCCCTATTCCCCTATTCCCGATCCCCACTCCCTGACCTCGCCGCCTCCCTCAGCAGCAGTTGGAGCGCCACTCCGCTCCACGGCAGGCGGTTCGTTAGTTCGTGCTCTAAGTCCTTCAATGCACGCTCGATGCGAAAGAGCCGGATGAGCTCATCCATCTGCTGCTCATCGCTCGGGATGCAACGCGCCTTCGCCAAACCTTTGCGGTAGCCAGACAGCAGGGCTTTGGTCGCGGATTGCTCCCACTGCTCCAGCGCGGTATCGATGCGCTCTCGCTGTTCTGGCCGGCCCATCGTGGCTCGCTCCAATGCGACGGATCGCACGTAATCGAGCGAAGTCAGCAGCGTCGCGATATCACGCAACGCCGAGTCCTTCTCTCTGCGATCGGCGATGCTCAAGGATGCGTCACCTTCGAAGCCTGTAATCAAGAAGGTATCCGCGACCAAGAGCACCTTGGCCAGATGTAGATTACCGTGCACGCGCGTTTTCATCGCTTTGATTGGCGATCTCGCCAGATCGGCAATCCGCTCGATCAGGCGCGCACGAAGCGCGATGAGATGCTGCAGTTCGGCACTAGCGTGCTCGTGCAACGATGTCATTCGATGCGGAATCGTTTGCACCAGTGAGTTCAGCCTTTCTTGCGAGCGGCGTATCCATCGCGCCTGATCGCTCGGATCGATGGGCTCGGGTGCGAACGCAGGATCCTGAGCTTTCGACAAGGCGGCATGCAACTCGCCCACTCGCCTGCCCAAGGTATGCATTTGCGCCTCGAACAATTGATGGGGCGAATCGCGAGCTTCAGTTTCGACCGGCATGTCTCCTAAAAAGCGCTCGAGATGATTCAGAGCGAAGGTCCACGCATCGCCCTGATTGCGCACGAAGGCAAACAGACCGATGAGCTCGGTGGTCTGCTCATCGACATACGATACCTTGCCGAGATAAGCAGCGACGCTAACGAAACCGGCCTGGGTCAAGAATCGAGTCATCTCGATGTCGGGATTCGGCCCAGGCTCCGCGCGTCGATAGGCTTTCAAGAACACGGTGTCATCCAGTACCACGCTCGTATGCGTCGATTCGGCACCTACCGACTGAGCGGTATGAAACTCACCCGTAGCGAGCAGATCGTTCGTCGCAGAGCGCTCGAATCTCAGCTCGCCTGCCGCGAAAGGCACGAGGGTACCGACCGCTACGCAACGAACGATACCTAAGCAGAAAGAAGGCTCGGCAAATGCATCGATCAATACGCCGACGCGGGCATGTTCCCGAATCTTCGCGAGCGTCCATTCCGCAGTGCGCAGCGCACCGCTTTCATGGCCATCCTCCGAATCCGTAGAAAGAGGCAGGAAATATTTCGAACGCTGCGTCTCGCCTTGCGCTTCTACGAAAGCTAGCAAGAAGGATTTTTGTTCATAACGCCATAACGCTCTTTCCGCCAGTGTCGGGCGAACATCCTCGAAGCGCTGACCGAACCAGCCACGAGGTTTCAAGAACGCGGGCAGCACTTCCTGCTCGAGCTGCTGGACGGTTCTACGGATCACGGCACTGCTTGCCGCTCTAGGATTGTCATGCAGAAAAGTCGCAAGACCATCCGTCAGCACCAACACAGGCAACTCGGTCGCAGGCATGCGCTCGATATGCCACGCGGGCGGCTGCGCGGTATCGCTCAAGAGCAGCCAGAAGAATCCATGCGCGGGTAGCGTGAGGAAATATGGCAGGTCACCGATCGGTGGGAATGCATTCCTGCCCATCAGCTCGACCGGCACCAGTCCCTTGTATTGTGAGAGCTCCAGCTCCACCGCTTGTGCGGTCTGCGATAAATTCGCGACACACAGGACGATCTCGTTTTGATAGCGCCTGATATATGCGAAGACCTTACGATTCTGAGGCCGCACGAACTCCAGGGTGCCGCGACCGAAGCAATGAAATTGCCGGCGAACCGCCAGGAGCTTACGAGTCCAGTTCAGGAGCGAAGAGGGATCTCGGGCTTGTGCTTCGGCATTCACCGCCTGAAAGCCATAGATAGGATCCATGATCAGCGGCAGATACAACCTTTGAGGATCGGCTCGCGAGAATCCGGCGTTGCGATCCAAGCTCCATTGCATCGGTGTGCGAACGCCATTGCGATCGCCGATATAGATGTTATCGCCCATGCCGATTTCATCGCCGTAATAAATGATCGGGGAACCCGGCATCGACATGAGCATGCTGTTCATCAGCTTGATGCGATCCACGTCGTTATTTAGAAGCGGCGCCAAACGCCTGCGAATTCCCACATTCACGCGCATGCGCGGCTCTTGCGCGTACATCTTGTACATGTAGTCGCGCTCCCGATCCGTCACCATCTCCAGCGTGAGCTCGTCGTGATTGCGCAAGAAAATCGCCCACTGGCAGTTCTCGGGAATGTCTGGGGTTTGGCGCAGGATCTCCGTGATTGGATAGCGATCCTCGAGCGCCACGGCCATGAAGATGCGCGGCATCAATGGGAAGTGATATGCCATGTGACATTCATCGCCATCGCCGAAATATTCGCGGACGTCCTCGGGCCACTGATTAGCCTCGGCGAGAAACATGCGGCCTGTATATTCGGCGTCCATCGCCGCGCGCATCCGTTTGAGCACTTGATGCGTTTCTGGAAGATTCTCGTTGTTCGTGCCTTCTCGAACGCATAGATAAGGAATCGCGTCCAGTCGCATCCCATCAACACCCATATCCATCCAGAAACGCATCACCTGAATGACCGCTTCGACGACTTGCGGATTGTTGTGATTCAGATCCGGCTGATGCGAGAAGAATCGATGCCAGTAGTACTGCTTCGCGACCGGATCCCAAGCCCAGTTCGAAGATTCGGTATCGGTGAAGATGATGCGAGTGCCGGCGAATTTCTTGTCGTCATCGCTCCACACGTAGAACTCGCGTTCCGGCGAACCAGGCGGCGCACGCCGAGCCGTCTGAAACCAGGGATGCTGATCGGAGGTGTGGTTGATCACGAGCTCTGTGATCACTTTCAATCCGCGGCGATGAGCCTCAGCCACGAATTCTCGAAAGTCATCGAGCGTGCCGTAGTCAGGGTGCACATTGCAGTAGTCCGCGATGTCGTAGCCGTCATCGCGTAGCGGCGAAGGATAAAAAGGCAGCAGCCAAATCGTGTTGACACCCAGCTCTTGGATGTAGTCGAGCCGTTGGGTAAGTCCAGCAAAATCGCCTATACCGTCGCCATTGGCGTCATAGAACGCCTTGACATGCATTTGATAGATGACGGCCTCCTTGTACCAGAGCGCGTCGGGTTGCTCACTCTCCTCGACGCGTGTGCCCGCCTCGGCGTAAGTCTCGGCAGGCCCGCTGGTACTCAAGGCGCGTGCGGCTGGGATTGGCGCGAAGTGGGCGGCCCTTTGGTCGTCATTCATAATCGGCGTCGGATGCGATCCTGGTGGTGTGCCTTGCGGATCACTATACGAGACCCGATCCGCAGTAAACGTTCACTCGAGGCCTCAAGGTTCCCGCCGCGCCGTGGCGGGCGAGCGCTCGAGACACTCAGGTTGTGTCACATTTCTCGCCCTGGAAGGATGAGGGTGTTCGCGGCTTGTACCAGACACGGGTATGAGACTAGCCTTGCAAACGCTCGGGGCTCAAGCGAGCGAAGGGAAGGGGGCTCGCACCGCGAATCCGCGGACCCCGTACGCCACAGCCAGCGTTGCGGTGGGCATCATGAAAAATTTCGTCCAGATTGTCTTGTGTGCTGTTTTGGTTCCCGTTTCCTGGGCGGCCCCCGGTTCCGTGGAGCTGAGTCCCGCTCGCCCCGCTTCGCAACAAGAATATTGGGCTCAGGTCGATCGCAAGGATTGGAGCGCTGCGGTCGCTGCGGCGACAAAGCTCGTCGAAGATGCCCGACCCGACGCGCAGACGGAGCCTTTAGAGCTCGTGCAGGCATTGTCCTTGCTAGGCAACGCGCAACTGAATCATCGCGACTTCATCGCGGCGCAAGCGGCATTCGGCGAAGCACTCAAGCTTGCCGAACAACATGAAGGTCCCGCAAGCCGCCACACGCTCGATCCACTCAAGGGCTTAGGCTTTACACATGCAGCCCGGGGGGAACACGATCAAGCGTTACCTTATTTGGATCGCGCGCTGCTGATCTCACATCGCACGCACGGATTGTTTTACTCCGGCCAGCAATCGATTCTGAAACAGCTCGCGAACAGTTTGACGCACACGGGCCAAGCATTGGATGCAGAACGGCACGTCAACTACATGTTGCAGGTCGGCGAGCGCACCTATGGCGAGAACAACCCGAAGCTTGTGCCGCTTATCTGCTCGGTCGGCGACTGGTATGCCGAGATTGGTATTTTCGACCTGGCGCGCCGTCACTATCGCGAGGCTATCAAGCTCGTCGAAAAGCAGCTGGGGCGCAAGGACCTCGCGTTAGTTTTGCCCCTGCGTAGACTCGCGCAAAGCTACGTGCAGGAATTGCTGTTCGATGCGAATGGATTCTTGGATCCGTACGAAGTGGCGGAGCCGGACAAGGCCACTCAATGGAAGCTCGAGAGGCCGGGCAATCCTCGATACCTCGAAGTCGATGGCCAGAAAGCGCTGATACGGAGTGTTTCGTTGCTGAAGGGTCACCCGGACGCGCAGCCCGAGCAGCTGGTGGAGGCACTGGTCGACCTCGGCGATTGGTACCAGGTCAAACAAGAGCCTTACAAAGCGCTGACTTACTATCGGGAAGCCGCACAGCTTTATCCCACGATAGCCGATGCCAACGCGAGCGCCATGCCCGATCCTTTTGCCTTCCCGGTGCGCTTGTACTATCCAATCCCGGGCACAATCGTGCGGAGCAATCGACTGCTACCCGATGAGTCCGAGGAAGTATTTGTGCAAATGCAGTTCACGGTGACCGCCGAAGGCATCGTCAAGGATGCGAAGATCATCGAGTCGAATGCATATTCTCGTCGTGCCTCGGAAATTCTCACTTCGATGAAAGCCGCGCGCTTTAGGCCCAAGTTCGAGAAGGGCGAGCCCGTGGAAACCACGGCGGTGGACTTCCGAGAAGTATTTCGCACTCGCAAGAAAGCCGAGCCTGAATCAGACGATCCGTCGTAAGGGAAAAGTGATGAGGTGATGACTTGATAAGGTCATAACGATCGCGGGCCGCTCTGGCCTCAACACTTTTATCACCTCATCACTCTTGTCGTCACCTCATAACTTCCTTCATCAAGCGAACGATTCGATCTCGGGCTCTGGGTCCGCTTCGCCTTCTTCTGTTGGCCCTTCTTCCGTCTGCTCTTCGTTCTCTACTTCGCCTGGAATGCCCTCTACAGGTGGAACAGCCTGTTGCGGTTCCTCGCCCGGAGCAGGCTCAGGCGTCTGGGGACTCGATCCGCTTGCGTCAGCCGGCTCCGGCTCACTAACATCTTCTTGCGGCAGAGGGGTCTCGCTCGGCTGCGTCGCAACGGGGGCCGCCGCTGGGTCGTCTGCCGTCTCGCTTCCCGGCAATAGACCACGAACGATTGCTTGATCGCGAAACTCGACGGCGAGCTTCGCGCCTGCATCGCGCATCGCCGATGCCGTGGCATTCTCAAGGGGCTCGGTATTCGAAAGCCCGCCCGCCGGGGCAGTACCGTAACCAGTGAACCCCCAGGAATCGGCGAGCTTGCCGTCTGGCAAATAGACGTTCACACGATATTTGATGCTGACGGCGAAAAAAGGCGAGCCCGCATCGCGAGGGGTCACAAATGCATACTCCTCGACCGAGGGCTCTAAGATCGCAGCGATGCCCGAGCCAAGCTCACTGCCCGCATTCAAACTTTCCACCGGGATGACGTTCTCGAACATCGCCCGCAGGAGCTGCGACATCGCATCGGCTTGTGCTTTGCCTATCTCGATATTCCAATCGGTGCCCCAGCGCTCTTCCTTGTGGATGTATTGGACAAACTCTTGGGGCATGAATAAGGCGACCGCGACGGGTATCTTCACGACGAGCGGCTCAGGAATTCGTGCCGATGCGACGAGCGTCACCGGACCGCAGCCTGCGATCACGAGCATCGCTGCCGTGAACAGCAACAGACCAAACGGCACGGCTAAGCGACTGACGGATGGGCGTGCCTTAACGAGCGAACGAGAGCGCAAACTTGCGTGCTGGAATCTCACGATGACCTCTTCGAAGCTGCCTCACTCGTTGCTGGTGTTCTGGCTTCACCAATACGAAACATCGGCCGCCGCCCTCGATCAGGATCGTCCAAGCCGACGAACGATCCGCCATTGCGCTGACATAGGATGCGCATCAACGTTGCAAATCTCACGCTCGTGTACTGAGGCGCATCGGGTCGTACCGGGAAACCGATGGCATGAATCCGAACGCGACGCTCGCCCGTGGCGTCTTCGCGGTTGATCACATCAACTCCCTTGACGACCGAGTCGATCGAGGAGCCGGTGAACTCATCGCCGAACACATAAATACTGATCTTCTTGTCCTTCGAGTAATAGGTTCGAATCGCCTCGACGATACCTTCGATCGGACTGGAATTCGAGAACGCATTCCACGTACGCAAACGTTCGATGACGGTGCGCCGTTGTTGCGGGGTATCGGGAATCCACTTGCCTCGATACCCGGTGAACATATACGTGCCCTCGTCGTTCATGACCTGAAAGCCTTTCACCTTCGGATACACGTTGAGCGTTTCTTCCACCTTCTCGAGCATCACAGGCCATACGTAATTGAACATACTGCCCGAAGTGTCGATGATGAAAATGATGTATTCGCTATCCACCGGAATGCCGCCGATGGCATCGTCGCGCTTGCGACGGAAACCCTGTCCGAGCAGACGTTTCATTTCTTCGGTCAGGCTCTGCTGCGCTGAAGCGAGCCGGCCCTCGAGCTGGTTCGCTACATCCGCTTCTTGAGTCGACGCGGCAAACTTTCCGCGTATCTCGCTCAAGTCGCCTCGTAAACGCGCAATCCGCTTCTTCTCTTCCGATAGCTGCTCCTGTTTCGCAGTGAGATCCCGGTTGAGGATTTCGCTTTGTCCGTGGATTTCTACCAGCTCATCTTGGAGCTTGAGCAGCTGCGCCTGCATATCTTCACGATCCTGCTCGATTTCCGGCGAGCGCATATCGCTCAACACCAACAGCAGCACGACGGATCCCAAACCGCACGTGATGCAATCCAAGAAGGAGATACTGAAGATCTCCGTCTCACGCCGAGTATGCCTACGAGACATGGCGAGTCTCTCCACTATGAAGCGAAGGCTGTAGGCGGAAGCGCAGGCGCGCTATCTGACTAACCGCTAACCGCGAACCGCTCACCGCTTCTTTCCTCATGGCCAATCCTTCGAAGGGCTCATGAAGGAACCACCGGTCGAGCGGGCAGCGAGCCAGAACGCGGCCGGCGCGGAAGGATCGCCTTCCATCGGCATCAGGATCGCGTTGAAAGGCACGTCGCGCGGATACTTGGCGAACGCTCGATCGAACAATTTCAAGCGATCGTCTCCATCGATGGTTTTGCGCACCAGCGGCGGATTCGGACCTTGGGTCGGTAACCCATCGGTGATCATGATCACGTTGTCTGGCTTCGGATTCAGCGCGCTCATCGCGATGAACACGTTCTCGATGCTCGTCCCATCCTTAGGTATGGTTTTGCGCAAATTCGCGATCGCATCGGTCAGCGCGTTTGGGTCGCTGGTTTTCAACCACTTGCCGTCTGATCCTTCCACCAACGACCAAGCTTTCGTGTTGAATGCATAGAGCTGGAATTGGCTTTCGAGCGGGATCTGCGCCGCAAGCCACTCCACGGTTGACAGGGTGCGGCGCCATTTTTCGGAGAGCATCTTGTGTGCATCGGACATATTGCGCATGCGCAGTATGTTCACGACGGTGTCATCGAGCATGCTGGCCGATACATCCACGAGCAGCACGATGCGCTCCCCGCCAACCTTGAGACCCGTCAGATATTGTCTATCGCCTTGACCGACGAAGCCGCGCACCCGCGTGCCCGTCGCACTCGCATCCTCGGTTGCGCCTTCGAGCCGCCGGGCTCCTTCTTCCAACGATTTCAGGTCAGCCTTCAATCTTTCGATCGCCTCGCGCCGCGACAACGTCTCTTTGTCCGCATCCGCAAGCTCGACCTTCAATCTTTCCGATTCCTCGATGACTCGCGTGCCCAAGCCTTCGGTGCGCACTTGATCGCGTTCGGTCTCAATCAAAGAGTTCCGCAGCATGACCAGCCGCTGATAGCCCTCCAGGACCTCTTCCTCCATCTTCGCAACTTCGGCTTTGATTTCTTTCGACTCGGTCGCGCGGCGCAATCCACCTTGCGCGTTGATCAACGTATAGACGAGCACCACCGACCCGAACGCACAGGTGATGCAATCCAAAAAGGACATGCTGAAGACTTCAGTCTTGCGGCGCGCCATCGTCGTTCACCAATTGAATCAGCTCGAGCGTCACACCCGGCGTGCCGAGCCGCAGACGATCTCCCACGGTCAGTGCGGTGCGTCCGGAGACTCGTTCATCGTTAACGAACGATCCGTAGGTGCTGTGATCCTCGATGAGTACCGCGCCGTTGCGCCTGAGCAGCGTGCAATGCGCGCGAGAAATCCCAGGCGCCGCCGCGGGCAGCATCAACGCTCGACCCGCGCGATCCACGGACCAACCCACCACCAGCGGTTGATCGTCAATGCGCCATGCTCGTCCTTGAAATAGCACATGCGTCGGACGCAATGCTGCGGGCGTCGAGTCGAAGTGTGCCGCCGCATCATCGGTTGCCGATGCGCCCGCAATCGGCAGTTGATAAATGAGCGCCAACGCGTCGGGGGTGCGACGGATCGCGCTTTCGTGTTCCAAAGCACCGATTGCCGCAGCACCGCGCGGTAGTACGCGCACATCACAATCGCGCAACGCTCGAAAACGATCGAGCAAGCCCGGCAGAGCGGCTAGCCGTTCAGAAACTCGCAGATCGATCGATATACCTGCGACGCGTGCGCCCTGAACCAAGCGCTGCAACTCAGCGTAGTGCGGCTCTGCTGCAGCGATGATCTGTGCACGCTCGATCTCGACTTCGAGTAGGCGATCACCGAAGTTCATCGACACGACCAGGCTGTCCTGTCGCGAGATCGTCCTGAGCCACTCCGGCAATTGATCCAGTAACCGCTGCTCGCTTGCCGCCTCGTGTAAAGGATCGAAACGAGTCTTGCGAACGAACTGTTCTGCGATGAAGTGCATCCAGGTTTGCTGAATCGCAAGCACACCGTGTTGCAAGGCGATCTCGTAACGGCTGCGCTTCAGGCCGCGCTCGCCACCCGCGTATTCCAAGACAGTCAATAACGCTTGGTGCAGCTCCAATTCCAAATGCAAGATACGCGGCGGCGCCGGTTCCAAACTGCAAGCCGCCAATGCGGCATCGACCAACCCGACTACTGGCGTCCCGGTTTCGTTGATCACGCCAAGCAATAGCCCCAACTGTTCGCGGCTGTAGCCCGCCGGTACGGCCAACATCACTCCTTCTGCGTCACCGCTCGAACCCAACATCTCAGCCGCTTGCGCGAACGCGAGATCCGCCGTCGTATGGATCAATCGCGAAGGCCGCGTAAGCGGATCAGTGCTCAACGTGCGCCAGAAATTCGTCTGTGCGAGCAGCGGTTTTAGTCGAACCCGTTTTTGAGCTTCGACGCCGGTAACGGTCCGTTGATCCTCCAGCACTGCAACCCCGGGCGCTTCGTCAATGATCTCCACGTCCTTCCCACGCCGCTGCGCGAGGACGAGACCGGAGTCGAAGAGTTCGAGGGACAACATAAGTTGGGTGACGAGGTGACGAAGTGACGAAGTCAGAGAAAAGAGCTTGCGCGCCGAGTCAACGCCGTGGTGGAACTAAGCAAATGGGATTTCGGATCGTGCTGCTTCATTTCTGAACCTCGTCACTTCGTCACGTGCGATGAACTGCGTTCATCGCACCTGCATATGCCTAATCAAATGCTGATCGATCCAATGATCGGTATCGTGGACGAACCCTTCCTGTGATTGCTGAAGTTGGTGCAGGAAGAACATCAAGATGATCGTGAGCAATAGCGCGACGAACGTGGCGTTGAAGGCGATGCCCAGATCGGAGGTGACGCCGGTGATGTCGCCGGTAACGGCTTTGTGCGCTTGCAGGAGCGCATCGCCGATGTGGCGCACCGTTCCGATGAATCCGATTGCAGGGATAGCCCAGGCGATATAGCGAATCATGGCCAGACCGGAGTCCAAGCGATCGGCTTCCGAATCGCATACTGCACGCGATGTCTCGGCAGAGTCTCGAATGCTGCGCGTGGCCGCAAAACGATCCAATGTTCGTTGCAGCGCGCGTACCACGAGCATCGGTTTTTCTTCTTCGGGCAAAGCCTCGATCTGCCGCGCGTAATCCTTCGCGTCCTCCGGCAGCACTTTGATGCCCTCGGGAACTCGGATCAGCTGTCTGTCGAGCATTTTACGTTCACGCCGCACCAGCAATGCCTTGTAGCCGATGATCAGCATTGCCCATACGAAGTGGATGATTTCCGCTTCCTGTTCGAAATCCTTGATAACCAGAAACACCGAGCGGGTTGGGATGTAGTCAGGATCGGCGCGCATCCGTGCTTGTTCCGCGGCAATGATCTCGGTGCCTGCCGGACGAATCCACGCGACGTACAGCGCGTGGACTGACACGACGGTCACAATCAGCGCAAACAGAGTGACGAAGAACTCACTCGGATATTGAAACTTGCGAGGTGCAGGCGCGGCAGCTGTGACCATGGCGTACTCAAATGTCTATGGGAAATGAAACGTCGAAATCGGCACGAACTTGCTCGGACGGAACGAAACGCCTGGGCGATCCTTTATCTGCCGCGCTGGCATTCTGCGGCGACTCGCTCTTCTGCGAAGGGCTCGCAGCAGTATCTGCGTTCTCCTGCGCTGGCGCGGTCTCTTCCTCATCTGAATCCTGATCTGCCGCCGGACCCTTTGCATCTCCATCCGCCGCATCCTCGGTTACCGGCGCCGGCTGTGCTTCAGCTGCCGGTGGTGCGGCATTGGTTGCAGCCACGGTTTGCGTTGCCGGTGAGGATTTCTGGGTCTGTTCAGCGGCGAACAGCAAAGATCCTGCCACCCACGTGACTGCGAGCAGGATCAGCGATCGCATCGGATTGAGTTGATTTCTGCGCTGCATAGTCATTGCCTGTCAATCATTCCGCACTACGCGCGATGCGGAAGCCCACGTCATTGCGGGCCGTCGTAGCGTAATCGCGTGCCGCCAGCCGCAGATCCGTGACGCTGGAATGTTTCCAGCTCGCTCCACGAATCACATGTTGAGTACCCTCTGAAGGCCCCATCGGGTCAACGACCGCCTCGGTCGAAGCGGGGCTTACGAGATAATAGTCGTGCACCCATTCCGCCACGTTTCCGCCCAGGTCGAAGATACCGAGCGGATTTGCCGGGAACTTGCCGACTGGAGCCGAAACAGCGAAGCCGTCGTCGTAGTTAGGAATGACATTCTGCACGAGCAATCGTGCGTTCGCGTCCGCATAATTTCCTGAGCGAGGCGCGACCGGCAAGGACTCGCCCCAAGGATATCTTCGCAGCCCCTGGCCGGGCTCATGCCGTGCGGCCCATTCCCATTCGGCGTCCGTTGGCAGCCGATAGCCGTTCGACATCGGGTTGACGGCCACGAAGCTATCGCCTTTGCGTTCGTACGCGGCCGGCAGCCCTTCTTGCGCCGACAGCCAATTACAGAACTGCACGGCGTCTTCCCAAGCCACGCCGACGACAGGTTGGTTATCCAAATCGAGCGTGTGTTGACCCACGAGCCCGGAGCGATGGCTCGCCCGGAACAACCGAAACTGTCCATTCGTCACTTCATGCACGCTCAAATAGAACGGGCGAGTGATCTGTACGACGCGCTGCGACTCGTTCGCGCGGCGGCCCGGTTCGCGACGCGGGCTGCCCATCGTGAAACGCCCGATCGGCATGAGCTTCAAAGTCTGGTTCGCTTTCGTGCGGATCGTCGTCGGTGTCGCGGCGATCTTCGCCTGCGCTGGCGTCATCAGTGTCGTTTGAATGACCTGCGGTACACCGGGCCGCGGGGTGATGGTCGTCTTGTAGTCGACGAATCCTTGCTTACGGATCACGATTTCCTGAGTGGTGGCGACCAACTTCAGCGTTTGATTCGCGGCGCCGTTCGGCTCGCCGTTGACGAGTACCTGCGCATCGGCCGGCTGCGCCACCACGCGCACTTCGCCATAAATACCAGGGAGGGAAACTTCGACCGCCCGGCGCTCGCCCGCAGTTAGCGTGACCTGTCGAGTGGCGGCCTCGTACCCGGGCTTCGTTAAGACGATCGAATGGCCAATGTCGGGACGCAGCTCCAACTCGAGCGGTGTTTTGCCCCGATAGACACCGGAAACGGAAACATTGGCACCGTTCGGCTGCGATCTCACCGCCAAACGTCCGTCAGGTAATCCAAGCGTGATGGGGCCCAAGGTCAAAGGCTCTCCCGCTTTGATCTGCACGTCGGTCGTCCAAGGCTTGAACCCCTGAAGCCGCAATTCCAGCGGATGATTGCCCGCGACGATCTGTGTCTTGAGCGGAGTCGTGCCCTGTACTTCGCCGTTCACCAGAACCTGCGCCCCTGTCGGTTCGGAAGTAACGCTCACCTCCGCCCAATTTGGAACGAGCGCCGGCTCGAAGCTTTGAGTTTTCCCCGCACCTTCGACTTCGACGTCGGCAGCGAACGGCTGATAGCGCTCTGCGGCGATCGTGATGCGATGCTTACCAGGGGCGATCTCGAATTCTCCCGGCGCCTGACCCAGCTGTTGTCCGTCCACACTCACTTGCGCGGCAGCAGGCGTCTTGATCTGCAGTCGGCCAGGGAGCTTCTGCAAGTTCAGCGTGAAGCGCTGATTGGGGTCCTTCGTGACCTTGATCGCAAGCTCTGCCGGGCGATAGCCGGGAGACTCGGCTCGGACCCGATACTCTCCGGGCCGGAGCAATAGACGCTGACCCAATGGCACCGCAAGCAGGCCACCGCTCACCTGCACGTCGGCTTCGGCAGGATCGGTTGCAACACTGATGGAGATCGCAGTGAAGATGAACCACAAGATAAGCGCAGCAACGAGACTCACTGCGCCGAGTGCAAGTCGAGCGGGATTGAGGACGATTCCGCGACGTGTTTTGGCCGTATCGGTCGCGCGAAAATGAATCGCATCGATGCGTTCTGACTCAGCGCCGCTCTCCCCGGAGATACGGGCGCTAGCAGGAATGATCGGCGGTGCGGTGATATTGCCGCTACTTCCATCCTCGACTTGCAAGATGGATTCGCCGGCTTCCAGGACGACCCTGATGCGCGCCTCGCCGAAGTTGACGACATCGCCGCTGCGCAACCACGTTGAACGCTCAACGGGAAACCCATTGTGCAGGATCCGTGCGCCGTCGGCTGGCTGGATGAAAAGCTGGTCCTCGTGCACGCCCAAGTACGCTTCGGGTCCTTCGGGCCTACCGGCAATCACGATCGCGCTGCCGGATCCGCCGACGGATGCGGGCAACTCGGCGACCGGTATGCGTCGCTCGCCCAACGATTCTCGGACCAGGAGCTCGCTCAAATTTTATCCTCACAGCGAATGACGACAGGCCCGAGCGGCGCACCGGGAATCACGTCGATTTGCCTGCGCACGTCACGATATCCGGGACGGGTGCCGACGACTGTGTATGTCCCTGGCGCGAGCTCCAACGAACGCTGCTGAAACGTACCGAGCGAGCCGACTCGATAGATGGTCACCTGCGTCTGATCGTCGGATTGCAGCGCGACCTCGACAGGCACATCGGCTCGCGCCAGCCAATCCGCGAGCGTTGCGACCTGACGTTGCAGCACCGGACCCGGGCTCGCCACAGTCTTCGCTCTCGAGAGCGTCTCATGCGCTGCCGCGCGCACCGGCTGGCTGAACAAACGTTCCGGCTGCGTGAGATAAAGCTCGAGTTGCTCGTTCAGCGCGGCGCGCGGCGATACTCGAGCGATACCTTCGTTCGCCGCGGCTATCGTCGAGTCGAGCTCGATCACGGCACGGTATTCTTTGAGCGCTTCGGCCCACTGCTCCTGGCTTTCCAGCGTCTGCGCCGCGCGCAATTTCGTGCCGATCACGCCGGTGCGTTGCTCTTGCGCGATTTGTCCGAGTGCTTGTGCCACTTCCGGGGAGCTCGGGCGGATTTTCCCAGCCGCTTCGAACGCACTGCGAGCGCTCGCGTGGTCGGCATTTGCTAGTGCGCTAAAACCTCTGGCCATCGCGCTTGCGAATGCCTCGTTGCTCATCTGAGATTCGATGCGTGCAGTCGCTTCGGCCGCACGCGGCGCCTGCGCATCGAGGGCGAGTGCTTTGCGATAGTGCTCGAGTGCAACTTGAGGCTGCCCTTCTTTCTCTGCTCGTTCCGCCGTCGCCACAAGCTGCAGAACTTCATCGAGCGTGCTCGCGCGTTTGAGACCGGCTGCGGCCGCCTGGCTATTCGGATCGAGCTTCGCCGCCAATTCAAACGCGCTCTTGGCGTCTGCCGAGCGGCCCTCTTGCAACGCCTTCATGCCCGCATCCAATTGTGCACGCAGCACCTCGGGAGCACGCGTTTCCATCGTGCCGAGCAGTGGCTCGATGTTTTTGAAGTGCTGAAGTGCCGTCACGTATTCGCGCCCCTGCATGCCCTTGTCGCCGGCTGCGAGCTCTTCTTGAGCACGTTGCAACTCGGCACCTCCCCAACTTTCGGCGCCGCGCTCGCGCAGCTTCTGTAGGCGAGCATCGATGCCCCCTCGAACCTCCTCCGCTTCCTGTTTCGCTTTCGCAAGTGCCGCGAAGTCGATCTCCTTTTGCTTTTGCTGCGGTTCTATTTCGGCGGCGGGCTGCTCGGTCGAGGCGACCTGCGGATCGCGCACAGGTGCTTGCTGTTCCATCCAACGAGGCAGCGCGAAGAACACGATCGCTACAGCGATGAGCCCCAGCGCGATCACCGACACGCCCAATCCGCGGCGAAAACCTTCGCTGCGCAATTGCTGCTCGCTGACGTTCGAGTTCGCCGCGCGGCGCCACTCGCCGCGCAAAGGCTCACCGTGCGCACCTGTGGCACGCACGCTCGGCGGTTCAATGTGAACGGGCGGAGGCTGTGCGTTCCTCGTCGCATCAGCCTTTGCCAGCTCCTTCAATTCACTCTCTACGGTGTCCATCGTTGCAGGTCGCTCGTCTGAAGCCTTCGCCAGCAATCCATCAATGAAGCTCGCTAAATTCTCCGGCACCGGAGCCGGAAGGCAAGCCGGTCTCTCATTCCGGATGCGTTCGGCTCGAGCGTCCGGATAGAAAGGAGGGTACCCCGACAATAACTCATACAGCATTGCCCCGAATGCGTAGACATCATCGCTCACGCGAGCAGGCTCACCGTCCAGTTGCTGCGGACTCATGCTGAAGGGCGAACCGCCCGATGCCTGCATGCCTCCCGACGAGAGGACCGTCGCGATACCGAAATCGCTGAGCTTCGGGGTGCCATCCGCCATCAGCAATACATTGGACGGCTTCACATCCCGATGCACGACGCCTGCGGCGTGGGCATGAGCCAAGGCGGATGCAATCGGGACCGCTGCCTTCAGAATTTCGCTCGACGGACGTCCGCGCAGCCGCGATAGATCACCCCCCGCTGCGTACTGCATCTCGATCCAAGCAAAGCTCTGCGTGCGGTAGACACCATGCACCCGCAGAATGTTCTGATGATTTAGCTGGTTTACCGCTTCGTATTCATGTTCTAGCGCCGCGATCTGAGCTGTGCCGATCCTGTTGAGCGCCAGGATCTTGAGCGCAACTTTCTCCCCGCGTTCGCGATCTTGCGCGAGCCAGACTTCGCCGTAACCGCCAACGCCGAGGCGTCGCTCCAGCACGAATCTCGAAGTGAGCTCATATCCGCTTTCCAGCATGCTACGCAGCAGATGGCACGAACCTCTTTGTTTAGCCACCGCTCGCAGGTGCTGCAGGCGTCTCCGCCGCCGCAGCGGGCACGTGTACCGGTAACCCTGTCTCGTTCTCGTAGAGATCCTTCAACAGTTCACGCCACTCGCGGAATTGTTCTTCGGCCGTGCCTTGCAATTGCAGCGTTCGGCCCTCCACCTCTACGACCATCGGTTCGACTTCCGCCTGGAAAGATTCACCGAGCTGTTTGAGAGAATCGGAGTGCATCTTCACTTCCGCGCCCTTCTCGAATCCGCTTTTCACCGCATACGCACCACCGAAGACCGCGCCGGTTGCGGCCGCGCGTCCGGCATAGGTGCCAGTCTCATTGCCTATCATCAAACCACCGACGATTGCGGCTGCGCCAAGCAGTTTGCGTGTCAGCGCCGAGCGCGCAGCTTCATCTTTTGCCTCTAGCTCATCGTAGCTATAGCGCCGCCAATTCGTGTAGGGCTCGCCCATGTTCTCGGCGAACAACGAATAGTGCTCGTTGATCGTATCGAGCAATGCATAGTCGCGTTCGCGGATACGATCCATTCGCGCCATCAGCGGGTCGCCGTCAGCAGGTAACCGGGTAATCTGCAAGACACCCTTCTTCTTGTCCTTGCTCAAATATTCGGTGAACGCATAGGGTGCCAACTCGGAGGCGAATTTGAGCTTGGCGACGCGCCGGACATTCTCCAGATCGTTCGCCGCGAGCTGCTGCCTATGGGCAAGCATGTCGTTCGCCAATGTGCTGTAAAGATTCTGAAATGGATCGCGCGGAGCATTGTTCGAAGTCTTGTAGGCGCGCGTGTCGGCGACTTGCTCATAGGTTTTTCGAAACCATGTACGGCCCGTCGCATCGGTTACGGTCACATCGAGGTTGAGCATCTGTCCGCTGGATTCCAAGATCACACCCGAGACGTAGACATCCAGAGCTTCGGCCTCTTCAGGCATCACGCGCACTTGGCCCCAATGACCCGTGCCTTCCAGCGTGTTGCGAATTTGCATTGGGATGAATCGAGCTTCGGCTTTACGCACTTCAGGGAAGATGTGCTCTTTCTCGAGTGTCTTCTCGTCCTCGGGAACGTTCGCATCGAACAGCCGCACACCGACGTCGAGCAGCTGCTCAGGTGGAATTTCAGCCGATGCCTGAATGGGTTGGATCTGCGGGAGCGGGCGCGTCTCGTGTGTGACGCAACCTGACAAAGCAGCGACAGCGGCGATGAGGCCGAGAAGACTTAAGCGTCGATTCATAACCGTTCAACCGTTTGCAAAGTTAGCAAGCCGAACCGCATTCACATGTGAGTGGCTCAAGCACGAGCTTAGGTTCGCGCTCAGCCGGTGCTCTTCTTGTAATTGCGGTACTCCTCCCATAGTTTCTCGCGCAGCTCAGGATCTTTCTCCTGCATTGCGGCTTCTCGAAGCTGACGCGCAACGATGTCGTCATCGCTTCCGTCAGGTATGTCGGCCGGTACCGTATTGGGGCCGCTTCCGCCGCCGGCTCCGCCTCCCACGCCACCGCCACCGCCCTGCTGGCCACCGCCTTCGGATCCATCACCTGCACCCTGACCGGCACCGCGGCCTTGCTGGCCGCCACCTTGTGCGCCGCCTTGACCGTTACCTTCGCCGCCGCCTTCACCCTCACCCGAGCCGCCAGAGCCTCCTTGGGATCCTTCGCCACCCTCGCCGCCCGCCTGCTCACCTTCACCAGCTCCGCCCGAACCGCCACGACCGCCACGACGCTGACCAGCAATCACAGCTTGTTCGTCGGCGATGCGGCCATCGAAAACATCGAAAGTGGATTCAAAGCGCCGATCGATCTGAGCAGTTCGCTCTCCCGGTGTCATTGGCCCAGCACCGCCGCCGCCCGCGCCGCCGCCCTGATTGGCTCCGCCGCCCTGCTGAGCGCCGCCACCTTCACCGCCTGATCCCGCTTGCCCACCTGCACCTGCACTTCCGCCCGCAGCGCCGCCGGAAGATCCAGGAGCACCGCCGCCACCTTCACCGCCTGCCGATCCGGGAGAGCCGGAAGCGGGAGAACCGGCACCACCGCCCATTGCGCCGCCAGGCGCCGCTCCGTCTTGGCCGCCACCTTGCGCACCTCCTCCCATCGCGCCTGCGGCTCCACCACCTACTGCTCCGCCGGCCTGTCCGCCGGGCTGTCCGCCGCCTGATGCTCCACCAGAAGCTCCTCCGCCGCCGCTCGATCCTCGAAAGATGCTCTCGTTCTGCGAACCGCCAGTCGATCCACCACCCGTATCCGCGGAACTACCACCCGATTCACCCCCACCTCCGCCCGAAGCACCGCCGGTGCTTGGAGTGGGAATCCCTGCGCCCGGCAGACCTGCACCCGGCATTGGAATACCGACAGAGGCGTTTGCACCGCCACCTTGTGAACCGCCGCCTGCAGCTCCGCCTGCCGCGCCACCGCCAGCCGCGCCGCCGCCATCAGAGCCACCGCCTTGACTGCCTCCGCCACTTTGCGCGCCACCGCCCTGTGAACCGCCGCCTTCTGAACCGCCGCCTGCAGCTCCGCCGGATGCGCCGCCTTGAGATCCTTGTCCTCCTGAACGACCGCCCGACGCGGCCGGATCGTTGCTTCCTCCACGGCTGCCGCTGGAACCTGAGCTGGATGCACCACCCGTGCTTCCGGAGGACGATTGCCCGCGCGAGGACGAGGGCATGCCTGAACCCGACGAGCCGGATTGAGAACCGCTGCTCGATGGCATGCTGGAAGAACTGCCGCCGGAGCGGCCAGAGCTACCCGAGCTGCCGGAACTACCGCCAGAGGACCCGGACGAAGGAGAGCTCGACGGGCTCGGGCTGCTGGTCGAAGAGGATTGCTGCTCTGGGCATCCGCCCATCAATAACGCGGTCACAGCGCTCAGCGCGAGAAGCCGAGCGGCAGCGATGGGTAATCGCGTGTAAGAAACGATAGACATCATCTCTCCTTCATTCCCGGACAGCGGTCGCGAACGCGGCTCCCGCGCCGACTCTGCGACTGGCCGGCTGAACGCGCGCTGAGCGCTCCACAGAATCAGCCAACGTTCGATCCTGCGCACGCCTAGCAGGTTCAATCCGATCTTGCGACAGAAGGAAGACGACGCCTCCCCTATTGCGGACTGGAGATCGCGGCCGTTTCGGGTTGGCCGCTTCCAAGCAAGAACGATTTGAGCTGACCTGCCAATCGGTCGCAGGCCGTACTTTGCACCGGCGCGATCAGCGGGATCGGCGCAATAGCACCGATCATCACCGATGTACCCTTGACGTCCGTCGACAACGTGCCGGCATTGATGCCTTCACGCAAATCCCAAACGGTCGCTTCGTAATCTGAGGTCTTTTCCCACCAACCCAGACCGAGACACCCCGCACCTCCAGGGCCGGCTGCACACGCAATGCTGCCGCCGCCATCGGTCTTTTGGGTTACACCGTCGATCCACACGATAAATCTCACACCCATCGAGTTAACGCGATCCGAAACGCCGGGGCGGGAGATGAAATTCGCAAACCCTTGTGCGTTGGCTGGTGCAGTGCTCGGCTCCAGCCATGGATAAAGTGCATCAACGAAGTGGTTGTCCGCATAGAGTTGAAACGGTCGATCGCGCAGGCTGCTGCGCGGCTCGAACTGTTTGCCTTCACGTTGCTTGTACGCGACGCTTGCGGAGAACTCTTCCCCCACCAACTCGCGTTCCAAACAATTCAGAAATTTCTCTTCCGTACCCGTGCCTTCCAAGTGCGGCTTAGCCAACAGCACGATGGCTTCGTTCGCAGTGATTTGCGTCGGCGCCTCACGCAGCTCTTCGATTCGCGCCGTCATGCAGCCGCTGAACATGGCGCAGCCAGCCATAGTTAGGGCTGCGCGCAAAGAAAGCGAGGCGCCATTGCGAACTGCGTCGGTGAAGAAGTCACCACAGCCTGACGCTTGAGACATGGGTCATCTCCAGGAAAATGCAAAGGGGTGGGTCCGTCCTGAAGCTCTGCGCTGCGAACGCAGCAATCCGAAATCGTTTCTAAACGAGTATACGCCAAGCGTATTCAAGTCAATGCCGGTAAACGCGCAGCTGGCGCGCAGGTTTCGCTTGCGCTGTTAACTGTTCAACGCCGATCGCTCTTAGTTACATTTGTATCTAATTGCACGAACGAACGATGGATGTAATCTGCTCAGATCTGCATTGCGGTTCACGCAGAAGCAGGTCGATTGGCTTGCGAGTCATCCGACTTAGCAGTGGTCGCTGCGAGAATCCCTCAAATCGCGGTATGCAACTGAGAACGACTCGCGATTCGTACGCGCCGCTTGCTGATGAGTACTACGCAAGATCTCTCTGGTTCAACGCGCTGCGCGACTTTCGTAAAAGCCCGTCCACAAAGTGGGATGCGTCCTTAACGTTCTAATGCCGCACGAATCGTTCCCATCAAAGCAACGAAAACTGCTTCGGTCCAATCGCAGGCACAGTGAACAGAGAAAGATTGTGAGTGAAAGAAGGCTTCCGGTTCAGCCCAAACCGGACGCGAGCCTTTTCGAATCGCCGCGCGAGCAGCTCTGCATACTCACCTTCCCCTGTCTGCCGGGATCCCCAGCGCGGATCGTTATCTCGACCATTGCGCATAGCCTGTAAGCGAGACATTACGTGTTTGGCCTTCAAAGGCTCGTTCTGCTCCAGCCATTCCCTGAACAGATCTTTGATTTCATAAGGCAATCGCAATAGAACGTAACCGGCCGAGCTAGCACCCGCTTCGGCGGCAGCTTCCAGAATCCTCTCCAGCTCGAAATCGGTGAGCACGGGAATGACCGGCGCGACCATGACACCCACCGGTATACCGGCAGTGCTCAAGGTTCGAATCGCTCGCAGCCGAGCCTTTGGCGATGCAGTCCGCGGCTCCAAGGTGCGCTTCAAATCATCCGACAGCGTCGTAACGCTGAGAAGTGCATGCACCAATCCATCCTGAGCCATCGGCGCGAGTAGGTCGACATCGCGCTCGATCATCGCGCTCTTGGTGATGATGGAAAACGGATGCCGATAACGTGCCAACACCTCGATGATGCTGCGGGTCACGCGATACTCGCGCTCGATCGGCTGATACGGATCCGTGTTTGCACCAATCGTGATCGGCGAACACTTGTAGGTCGGTGCAGCCAATTCGCGCTCGAGCAGTTGCGCGGCATCAGCCTTGTAGAAGAGTTTCGTTTCGAAATCGAGCCCAGGTGAGAGATTCAAATAGCCGTGCGACGGCCGAGCGTAACAGTAGATGCATCCGTGCTCACAACCTCGATACGGGTTGATCGATTGATCGAAGCAGATGTCCGGAGACTGATTACGCGTGATGATCGAGCGCGCCGGCTCAGGTTGTACTGTCGTCATCAACGGCGGCAAAGGCTCATCGATCGTTCCCCATCCGTCATCCACGATCTCGGATCGCGTCGTTTCGAATCGACCCTCAGGATTCGAAACAGCGCCGCGTCCAGTGCGAATCGAAGGCCGCGTGGGAGTTGCCATGTGCGGGATGGTACTGGATGGAAATACAGCCGCGCAATCGCGGCACGCGCGATTGCAGTGACGAAGTGACGGGGTTACGGGGTCGAACCAAGAGGCGGTCCGCGCTCTCTGACGTCGTCACCTCGTCACTTCGTCACCCCGTCACCGGTTCCTTCTTCTCTAACCGGCTTCGGCAACTCATCCATACGCCACAAGGAAGGAAAAAAGCGCGCCCAAAGACCGGTAACCACGAGGGTCGCGATGCCGCCGACGAGTACGGCGCGCACCGTGCCCCACCATTTTGCGGTTACGCCCGATTCGAATTCGCCAAGCTCGTTAGAGGCCCCGATGAACACTGCGCTTACCGCGCTGACCCGACCCCGAATTCGGTCAGGCGTCTCTAACTGAACCAATAGGTGGCGCACGTAAACGCTGACCATGTCGGCCGCACCAAGCACTACTAGTGCAACCAATGACAGCATGAAGCTGGTGCTGAGTCCGAACACGAGCGTTGCGACGCCGAACATCGCAACACCGCCGAACATCCATGAGCCGACGTGACGCGTGATCGGGAGAAACGCGAGAGCCATCGCGCACAAACTTGCGCCCACACCGGGCGCCGTACGCAGCAGGCCTAAGCCTCCAGGCCCCACGCGCAGGATGTCGCTCGCAAAGATCGGCAAGAGCGCCGTCGCACCACCGAACAATACGGCGAACAAGTCCAACGAAATTGCGCCGAGTACGATGGGTTTGGAACGTACGAAACGCAATCCCGACAACAACGTTTGCAGCGTCGCAGGTTCACGGTGAGTCGTGCTGCGCGCTCCGCCCCGAACTCGGAGCATCAACACGGTTGAGATCAGCGCTAACACGAGCACGCTTGCGTACACGATGCGCGGGCCAGCCAAGTAAAGCACTCCACCCATTGCCGGGCCAACTACCGTCGCGATCTGAAAGACCGATGAGTTCAGCGCTACGGCGCGCGTGAAATCTTCCGGCGGAACCAAGTTCGGCAGGATGGCCTGCCCGCTCGGCATCGAAAACGCGCGTGCGCACCCGAGCAATGTCATCGCGGCAAATACCGGCCACGCCACAGCTACGGATTGCACTGTGAACCACAACAGCAAGAGCGCGCACAAAGCTTCGACCACGTAGCATGCCGTCAGAATTCGGCGTCTATCGTAATGGTCCGCTACCTGCCCTGCAGGCAAGATCAAAACGATGAAAGGCAGAAATTGCGACAGGCCAATGAGCCCTAAATCCAACGGATCGCGAGTAATCGCATAGATTTGCCATCCCACTGCCACCGTTTGCATTTGGGCAGCAAGCGTTGCGAGCAGGCGAGCGAACAAGAATCGGCGAAAATCCGCGCGCGCTAGAATTTGAAACGCAACGCGTCTAGAAGAAGTAGGCATAGGCGCCGCCGTGGGCGGATGATGAGGTGAAAAGTGATGAAGTGATTAGGACAGAATGGCAAAAGAACTCTTCTGTTTTTGCCGCTATCACTTTATCACTTCATCACCTCATCACTTCCCGCTCATGCGGATCGTTTTATCTCGTGCTTGGTATGCTCGGCCGCCGGAAAACGCACTTCGACCAGGGTGCCATCATTGGAGCTCACATGAAGCTCACCATGAAGCTGACGCACGAACGCTTCGATCAGCGACCGACCCAGCCCCGTGACATCCACGCTGGGAGCAACGTTGGGATCGTAACCTGCGCCGTTATCCCTGATACGTATCACCAAAGTCTGTGGCGATTCGCGGCGCACCTCCACTCGAATCGTGCCTTGCGGCCGATCCACGAAAGCATGCTTATAGGCATTGGTGATCGCCTCGGTGACGAGCAAACCCAATGGCACCGCGAGCTCAGGACCTATGACTTCGCTGGGAGAGTCCACGATCAGCTCGACATGCTTGCCGCGCGATAGCCCGCCGCGGCGCAGCTCTGCGCAAAGATCTTCCAAGAACCAATGTAGATCGATTTCTTGCAGGTTTTCCGATTCGTACAATCGCCGATGCAAGGTGGCCAATGCGTTGATGCGACTACGCGCCTCTGCAAACGCCTCCTCGGCACGGGGATCGCGAATACGCCGCGCATGCAGATTCAACAGACTCATCACTAGCTGCAGGTTGTTCTTGACCCGATGATGAATCTCCCGGACCAGTAGCTCCTTCTGATTCAGCGAGTCACGCAGCTCCGCTTCGCGCGAGGAAATGAGATCCGCCATTCGGGAGAAAGTCTCACCAAGGCTTCGAATCTCTGCCGGAGCGGCGCTCACCCGTTCGGGTCGCACACCATGCCTGCCCGAAGCATAGGCAGAAGTGATCCGCTCGAGATAAGTAATCCAGCGCACGACCAAATGCTCGATGCCGAACCAAACAACGGCGATGGCGAGCGCCCACATCAACAACGGCGTGAGAACCCCCCATGCCACCTGCAACGCGAGCGGACCGATGGCCGTCAACACAGGTGTTCCGAGAATGACGAAGATACGTCCTTCCAACAACGGACTGATCGCATACAAGCGCCAGGTTCCATCGACCGAGCGTGCTCGAAACGTTCGCGCTTGGCCGCTTACCGCATGCGTTCCTAGGTTCTCCGCAATGATCTCGCCGGAGGGCAACCGCGATTGCAATGCGCTCGAGCGCCCGACACTCAATATCTCGCCTTTGCTATCGAGCAGTGCCAGTGCCGACTCATCGCCTGGCGCCGCTTGGTGAAAGCGCCGGGTGAGCCAATCCAGGCTGATGAATAGCGCCACCGATCCGTTCACGGCGCGATTCGCGTCGTGTAAAGGCACCGCGGTCACAATTCCCCACGCGCCCAACCAACGGCTGACGATCAGATCACTGACGGTAAAGGCGACACCGTTTTGGATGTCTTTGAACCAGTCGCGATCGCCAACGTGCACCGGATCTCGCAATGGTTGGGAGGTGCAGCTCATATCGCCCTGCGCATTGATGACCGCTGCGCCGACATATTGCTCCAGCCCGGCGATGGCTCGCTGCAAGGCGCGGCGGCATGCGAGTCCCGACTGGGCTTGCACGTCGGGATTCGAAGCGAGCGAAGTCAAGATCTCGCGCGACGCCGCGATCATGTTCACTTCTTCGGTCGCGGAGAGCTGAGCGGCCTGCGCCAAACTCTGCTCGAGAATGCGCATGCTGTTGTTGTAGCTGGAGACGGCCTGAAGCACTGCCAGGGCACCGGGCGCCAGCATCGCGATGCCCACGATCAGCACCAAGCGCGGTCGCAGACCGGCATTGCGTCCGAACCATCGAGCAGCTCCCGCTTCGGATTTGGCGGTCTTCAAGCGAGCCCTGCCGTCAGCTAGAGCGTTGGGACGCTACGATCTCGGGCTCGCTGAGAGAGTTGACGACGGGCAAAGTGCCAGTCACTTGCGCAGCATCGTCGCCGAGCAATTCGACCAAACGATCGCGCGCCCGAGCGATGCGGCTCTTTATCGTTCCGACTGCGACCTGGCAAACATCGGCCGCTTCTTCATATGACAATCCAGTGGCACACACCAAGATGAGCGCTTCACGTTGATCCACCGGCAAGTGCTGCAGAGCTCGGCTTAAATCGCGCAGGTGAAGCTTTGCATCGTGGTCCGGGGCAATCGCCACCTGCGCAGCGCAGATACCGTCCGGATCCTCGATTTCGAATTTTCGATGCCGCAACTCCGAGTAGTAGCAGTTGCGCAGAATGGTGAACAACCAAGCCTTCAGATTGCTTCCGGATTGAAACTGCTCGCGGTTTGTCCATGCCTTGAGCACGGTATCTTGCACGAGGTCATCTGCGCGAGCCGGATCGCCGCACAAAGAACGACCGAATGCCCGCAACGCCGGCAGCAAGGCGGTCACTTGCTCTAGAAATTTGTCCTCAACGATCATGAGCGCTCCAGGCCAGGGCTCGATTACGAGCCCCGCTCCTTCTCTTCTAGTTTGCGCAGTAGCGCCTTGAACTCGTCAGGGACGGGCTCATCCATTAGATCCGTAAACATTCGCCGCAGCCGATTACTCAGCCAATCGGGCACTTGCTCTGACGGATTACCGGCTGCCGTCGTATCCGGCTCGCCTGGCTTGATCTTTTCGCTCATGATCATGGCTAAAGTTGGCTTCGCGGCGGCGACGTGCCGACGCGCTTAGGGGTAATAGTTAGTGAATCCGAACGCGCACTTATTGAAAAAGTTCCATGACGTGCGGAACCTTTCACCCCTTTCGTACATAGTACTACCCGCAATTACTGGCGGGCGCAACGCGCCGCTATAAAGAAATCAGGAGTCCCTAATGGCTTTGTCCCATGCCATCGCCGAGCATTTGCCCTATTTGCGCCGCTATGCCAGAGCATTGTGCGGTACGCAGAAGAGCGGCGATGCCTATGTCAGAGCGTGCCTCGAAGCCATCGTCGCTGACACTTCCGTTCTCGATCCGACATCCTCTCCCCGCGTCGGCCTGTACCGGCTATTTCATACGCTTTGGGCCACGACCGATCTCGAATCGCGCGCCTTGGCGCATGCGGGCCACGACACGGGTGCGAGCGTAGAAAGACGCCTCGGGCAACTCACTCCGGCCCACCGCCAGGCACTGCTGTTGACGGCGATGGAAGGATTCAATGTCAGCGATACTGCGCGAATCCTTGGCGTGCCGGAAGACCAAGTAAAGGGCATGGTAGGCCAAGCCGTCCGCGAAATCTCGGATCAGCCAAGCACCAAGGTACTCATTATCGAAGACGAGCCGATCATTTCTCTGGATCTACAAAGCATCGTACGAGAGATGGGCCACACCGTCGCGGCGATCGCGACCACGCGAGATGAAGCGGTGCGCGCCGCGCGCAAAACCGAACCCGGTCTAGTGCTAGCCGACATTAAACTGGCTGACGGAAGCTCGGGTATCGATGCCGTGCGTCAGATCTTGAGCGAAGTGCAGGTGCCGATCGTATTCATCACCGCATATCCAGAACGGCTTCTCACGGGCGAGCGCCCCGAGCCCACGTTCCTGGTAACGAAGCCATTCGTTCCCGAGACAGTGCGCGTCGCCGTCAGTCAGGCATTGCTGTTCACCTAACCGAAGACTGCCGAGCCCCCACTCACACTCGCGGGGCTCGTTGCTATACGGGCGGCCGTCCACGTACTGCGCCGGCGACCAATGCCACGAGCGTCAGTACCAGAAAGATGAAGAACAAGATCTTCGCAATACTCGCCGCGGCGCCGGCAATGCTGGTGAACCCCAGTACCGCAGCAATGATTGCGACGACAAAGAAAGTCAAAGCCCACGACAACATGTTTGCCTCCAATCCATTCGTTGGCTCCTGCGCACGATCTAAGCAGCGCAGTTCTTACGTGTGGTGCAACGCGAGCATTGCTGTTTAGTTCCAGATTCGCCCGAGGATTGCGCGGAATCTTGAGCCTTCCGAGGGGAACTGAGTATCCCGTGTGCACGTTTATCGGACGCACATCAACTTTTTTCGGGGAATCGCATGAATATGAAATCGCTCTGGGCCGCATTGTTGGGAACGTCTTTGATGATCGGCCTTGCCGGCTGTGAGAAGGAAGGCACGCTCGAGCGCGCGGGGGAAGAAGTGGATGAAGCCGTTGATACCATGAAGAACGGCGAGGAATCCACCGGCGCGAAAGTCGATGACGCCGTCGATGAAATGCGCGAAGGTGCTCATGAAACGGCTGAGGAAGCCCGCGAATAATTTCGCTTGCACTGCTGCATTCGTGCCTTCGCAAACGTGCAGCATCATCACGCTTGTCTATGTCTGAACTTGTTTGATCTTCCGATCATTCCAGGCGACCAACAGCGTTCGACCGAATGACCGCTTGATTGACGAATCTTCTTTGCGTCGGATCAAGTTTGCCTCGGATCAAGGTTGATTCTGATCCAGGCGTGCTTGACCTCAGCACGGGTCAGTCGACACGATGACGCCTAGAACAGCGCCGGAATAAAGGCACCGGAAGTGAATGGCTCATCGCCGAATGAGCAGAAGGCAGGAGGCTGCCGTAGTGGCAGCCTCCAACTCGAAGTGCGATAGGGCTATTGCGGCAAACGAATGATGCTTGTACCGACCGGTTGCGAGCGCTTCTTCGCACCGCGCTTCGCGACTTTCCGCTTAGCGGCCTTCTTGCCTACCGTCTTCCGACCGACCTTTCTCTTGCCTGCCTTCTTCTTGGTCGCCTTCTTCGAACTCTTCTTCTTACGAGTAGCCATGGGTTAGTCCCCTTGTTTCTCGGCAAATGTTGCCAATTTGATTATTACACGCCGCGCGAGGACTGATGCATCATTCGCGACCATGACTGCCTCGTCCGAACTCGAAGACCTGATAAGCCGAGCAAAAGCGCTGAGCCCGCAGGAGCGAGCCGAGTTTCTGAATCGCACCTTCGAAGGAGATTCTGCGTTGATCTCGCAAGTCGATGCCGCAATAGATGATGCACAGCGGCAGACTCGCTCGACCGATGCATCGCTTCACGACGTGGATCCGGATGTCATACCCGAGGCCGCACTGGAAGGCCGGCGGCTGGGTCCTTATCGTTTCGTTCGCAAGTTGGGTTCCGGCGGCATGGGAGATGTCTGGCTGGCCGAGCGCGCTGATGATGAATATCAACAGCGGGTTGCAATCAAACTAGTACGCCCTGGTCTATTTTCCGCTCAGGTACACGGGCGCTTGCGTATGGAGAGGCAGATTCTCGCCTCGCTACAGCACCCATACATCGCCCGCCTTTTGGATGGAGGTCGCGCACACGATGGCACTCCATACCTAGTGCTCGAATACATCGATGGTGAGCCGATCGATGTTTATTGCGATCGGCGGCGGCTTTCGATCGAGGAGCGTTTGAGGCTCATCCAGCAAGTCTGTGCAGCGGTGCACTACGCTCACCAGAACTTGATCGTTCATCGCGATTTGAAACCGAACAACATCCTGATCACGCAAGACGGTGTCCCGAAGTTGCTCGACTTCGGTATCGCCAAACTCCTCGATGCGCGGCAGACACCGAGCACGCTCGCGGTGACGCACTTCGGCTATCGCGTGATGACTCCATCGCACGCAAGTCCAGAGCAGATCCGCGGCGACATCATCACCACGGCCAGCGATATATACGTGCTGGGTCTGTTGCTATATGACCTTCTTGCAGGCCGCAAGCCTTATCAGTTCGAAGGCAGCAGCCTGAGCGATATGGAACGCATCGTCTGCGAGAACGAGCCGCCGTTACCGAGCGGGGCGCTCGCAGAGTTGGCGCGGGAATCTCCGGAATTGCTGGCCGACATCGCTCAATGCCGCTCGACGACTGCTGTTGGATTGCAGAAGGACCTCGAGGGTGATCTCGACAACATCGTGATGATGGCGATGCACAAGGATGCTTCCCGGAGATATGGCTCGGCCGAGCAATTGGCCAGCGATCTGGATCGACATCTACAACGCCGTCCGGTGATCGCCACTCGCGACACTTGGACGTATCGAACCGGAAAGTTCCTGCGTAGGCACACCTGGCCGGTAGTCGCCGGTGTGGTTGCAGTCATGATGCTCGCACTATTTTCGGCGGTCACGTACCTGCAATCGCAACGTATCGCGAGCGAACGTGACATCGCCAACATCGAGCGTACCCGCGCCGAACAGATTTCTTCGTTCTTGGTCGAGCTCTTCGAACTATCGGATCCCTCCAAGAGCCGCGGCGATCAAGTCACGGCTCGCGAGGTGCTCGACATCGGTGCCCGCCGCGTCAGCGTCGGATTGGCCGACCAACCGGAAACCCGAGCGACCCTACTAAGCACCATCGGCCGCGTGTACAGCAGCTTAGGGCTGTACACCGACTCGATTGTTTTGCTCGAAGATGCACTGAAGTCTCGGGTCGAGGTCTACGGCCCACGACACCTGGAGGTGGCATCCGCCATGCGCGCACTGGGTGAGGCTCTGTTGGAGCAAGATCGATTCGATAGCGCACGAGAGTTGCTCGATAGCGCACTGCAAATGCAACGCGAGCTTGCTGGCCCAGGAGCGTTGGAAACGGCGCCGACGCTGCTGGGGCGCGCCCGCTTAGCACAGCGAACGGGCGATATGGACATGGCGGAGAAGTTGTTCGAGGAAAGCCTCGCGGTGTATCGCAACCACGGACAAGAGAGCACTTCGGCCGCCGCCTCGGTGCTCAACGAGTACGCAAGCCTGCATTCATATCGTGGCCGCTATGCAGATGCAGCCCGTCTGTATCGAACCGCGCTCGATGTTGATCGACGTGCGCTCGGGCAAGACCACCCGGATGTGGCGATGCATCTGCACAATTTGGCGGTGGTGCTCCAATTGCAGGGAGAGCTTGCACAAGCGGAACCGCTGTACCTCGAATCCATCGATCTGCTGAAAAAGATTCTTGGCGAGCGGCATCCCCAAACCCTCGATGCGATGAGTAACTACGCGCGATTTCTACATCGCAAAGGCGATCTAGAGCGCGCCCGAACGATTCTGAGCTCCACGGTACAGGCAAATCGCACGGTTCGCGGCGATAGACATGCTTACGTAGGCCACGATCTCGTCACCTTGGCGATGGTGCGGCTCGACACGGGTGATTACTCGACCGCCGAAGCGGAGTTGCGCGATGCGTTGGATATTTATCTTGACGCTTTGCCTGCAGAACATCCCTACGTGGCTTCCGCCCTTGCGAACATGGGCCGCGCGCAGCTCGAGCAAGGAAAATTGAAAGAGGCCGAGAACACATTGCGGCAGGCTGCGCAAATGGCGATGAGGTTCTTCGCAGCCGACAGTCCTCAGCTCGCTGCGACGAACAGTTCTCTGGGTCGCGTGCTGCTCGCGCAAGAGCGCATCGCCGAAGCCGCGCCGCTACTGCAAAAGAGCGTTCCGATCCTCGCGAAGAATTACGGCGCGGATGCGGTGATCACCCGCAGGGCGCGGGAGGCAATGGAAAGGCTGGAAGGAAGGTAATGGATATAAGTGATGGAGGTGATGTAAGTGATGGAGGTAGTGAAGATGCATTGCCCCTGAGAGCCCGTCTACGTTCTGAGTTACATCACCTTCATCACCTTCATCACTTGGCACCCAAGAACATCTTGTACGCCGGATTGTCCGTCTCCTCCGCGTAGACGTACTTCAACTCTTTTACGTGCAAGTCGAAGTCGACGCTTTGTGCGGCGGGAATTTGAATGCCAGCCAAGACT
>JAICPY010000028.1 GCA_025929585.1 Steroidobacter sp. | reverse complement strand
CTGGGCCGCTTTCACGCAATGGACTTTCACCGTGAGCGATGCGCTCAGCTTGACCGGAGGCTTGCGCTACACGGAAGAGAACAAAGGTATAGACATTGTCTCCTTCACGCTTACCCCGTTCACTGCACCGCTGGTGATCCCAACGACGTACAACACGCCAGGCATCCCAGGCCCAGGGTTGAATATTCTGCGGCAGCCCTTCGAGAACAAATACGATTCGACCACGGGCTCGGCGAGCGTGCAATACAGTTTCTCGGATTCCTTCATGACCTACTTGAGCTGGTCGGAAGGCTTCAAGAGCGGCGGTTTCAACCAGCGCTACAACAATGCGCCGCCGGGTAACTTGCCGGTCGCATTCGCCGAAGAACGCGCGGAGACGTACGAGCTCGGCTTCAAGTCTCAGTGGGACACGGTCCGCTTGAACGGAGCGATCTTCCGCACCAGCTACGACGATATGCAACTCACTTACCGGCTTGGCGTCGTGCCGCTGTTGTTCAATGCCGGCAAGTCGAAGATCGAAGGCGCTGAACTGGAACTCACGTTCGCTCCGGGCGCCTTGCTGATCGAAGGCAGCCTCGGTTATCTCGACAACGAGTTCGAAGAAATAGCGGTCGTCCCGGGGACAACGCAAACGGTCGGTCCGAGCAATCGGCTGCCCTTCACGCCTGAATGGCAGGGCAACGTTGGTATCGGTTATGACTTCGCGCTCGGTGCAGGGACGCTCACGCCTCGAGTGAACGTCTCGTATACGGACGAGCAATTCTTCGATGCGGCGAATTCGGTTGAGGTCGCGCAGATGGACGCTGTCACGCTCGTCAATGCGTCACTCACGCTTGCATTGTCGGATTGGAAGATCAGAGCGGGCGTCAACAACTTGAGTGACGAGGACTATCTGGTTGCCGGCAACTCATCGCTTAGCACCTCCGCGGGATACGCAGAGGGCATCTACGCGCGACCGCGCAACTGGTTCATTTCGGCAGAGTTTGATTTCTAGACGTGTTTCGGCAGCACGCCGGACGATAAACGTCCGGCGCGCCCCTTTCGGGTCCGTTCGCCCTGAGCTCGTCGAAGGGTCTTAAGATCTAAGAATGCTTCGACGGGCTCAGCACGAACGGAAGAGTGGGAAGAGAGAGGATCGGACGCATGGCGGGAACGCTGCGCGTCAGATCGGACACGCGAGGATCGTGAGCGCGAGACCTTAAGATTCAACCGCGTGAGCGCGCTCGCGAATCAGCTCGAGGAGCGAACTCTGCGCACGCGTCGGCTGCCAGTTGCGCCGCGTCGTCAAACCAATGGAACGCACGACGTGACCTTGAGGATGAGCTATTCCCACCAGTAACCCGGCCCGTAACTCGTAGTGAATCTGATGCGCGGAGGACAACATCATGCAATCGCTCTCCAGTAAAAAAGCGCGCGCGGCAATCAGCGAATTGCACTGCACCGGGTGTGCTGGGGCCTCAACACCCGCCGTTGCAAACAGCTCATCGAACTGCGCGCGTAGCGGCGAGCTCGCGCGAGGTGCGATCCACGGATAGCGCACGAGATCCGCGGGTCGCAGCCGCTTGCGCTCGGCGAGCGGGTGCCCGGCGCGCACCGCGATAGACAAGGGATCATTGAATAGGTGCTCCTGCGTCACACCGGGCGCGGTGCGCGGCGGCCGCAAGGCACCGATCAGGAAGTCGGTCTCGCCCGTCTGCAAGGATGCGAACAGATGCTCATAGGTTCCTTCCATGACGGAGACCGAGTGCTCCGGGTGATTGCCTATGAATGCCATCACCGCGCTTGGCACGATGAAGCTACGCGCGAGTGGCATTGCGCCGATCACAGTCCTTCCTGAGCTGCCGCCGGTCAAGGCGTCGACATCTGATCGCGCTTGCGCCAATTCCGTAAACACCAAGCGCACGTGACGAGCGAACGTTTCGGCATCGCGGGTGGGACGTACGCCAAAGCTGGTTTTCTCGAACAGCGGTAGGTCGAGTGTGCGTTCGAGCGAACGCGCAGCGCGGTGCAGAGTTGGTTCGGCGATGCCGCTCGCGCGTGCAGCGCGAGTGAAGCCGCCGTGTTCGGCGAACGCAGCGAGCGCGCTGAGTTGTGCACTCGTCAAACGCAGAGCAAGACGCTGAGCACCTGCGGGCGCTCGCCCGCTGCGCTTGAGCAGGTCCGACAAACCCTCCTGCAATTGAATCAAGCCTCGAGCGATCCGCTCGACAGCAATTTCTCCTGCCGATGTGAGCACCACTCCAGCGCTGCGCCGTACGAAGAGTTGCGTGCCGAAGAACGCCTCGAGGTTTGCAACCGCCTGGGTGACCGCCGGCTGACTCAAGTGCACTTCGCGCGCGGCGGCGCTGATGCTGCCGAGTTTCGCCACCGCTTGGCACGCGTAGAGGTGACGTAGGTTGGGATTCACGACGATGCTCGCTCCGGTGATCGAGGTAGCTCTATAGCAATACCTTATACCGTGTGCAAACAGTGCTGCGCCCAGGCGGTCCACAGGCGCAGTGCCGGGGTTCGCGCTGATAACTAGCGCGACGCCTTACCAGGATTTGCGCAGGCTCACTGCAACCAATCTGCCGAGCGGATTGGCAGACTGCGGATCATAGCCACCCGATAGATTCACGAACGGCGGCTCCTCATCCGCGACGTTCTGCACGTCGAGCGAAGCAGACAGCCCATCCGAAAGCGCGTCGAGGTCATAGCCGATGTGCAGATCGATCGTCGTATAGGAATCTATGCGTCGGATGGGCGTCACTCCGGTCTGCTCATAATCGTTCGTATAGTTAACGAATGCGACGGCACTGAGCATCTCGCCGCGCCAGCCAAGCTCACCCCGTGCGCGAAAGCGCTGCGGGAAATTGATCGTGTTGAGCACATCTACTTCCGGCGCGCCCGGTGCGGACGCGGTGGTGAGATCGGTGAAGTACGTGGCATTGACGCCGGCACTCAGCTTGCCTGTTCCGACGGACCAGGCATTGCTCAGCGCGACGTCGACACCCTTGGCGATCGTCTGCCCGAGATTCTGCCGACGTCCATCCTGAATGTAGGTGACGAGCGATGCATTGATCGGTGTATTGACAGGCAAGCCCGATGCGAGCAGTTCGGCAACCTGCTGAGGCGTGGGATCCAGCGTGCGATACGGTGCATAGATCGGATTCGTCAACAATCCGGCGCTGCCGCGCAACGCAAGAATCTGATTCTCATAGTCGATATGGAAATACGTGGCCGAGGCGCGCAGCTCTGGCATGGCGGCAGGCGTGACTTCAATGCCTGCGGACCAAGTCGTCGCCTCTTCGGGCTGCACATCCGGATTACCGCCGGCGATGCCGATGCCGAAACAGGTGGGCGCTGACCCTCGATGATTGCAGGGCAGGGTGTCGCCATACAGTCCATAGCCTCCCGATCGCGGGTCATTTTCGGCAAGCCCGGGTGCGCGGAACGATGTGCCCCAGCTGCCTCGCAACGAAACGGCAGGCGCTGGCCGCCAGCTCAAACCGATTTTCGGATTGAAGGTATCGCCGAAGTCGCTGTATTCCTCGTATCGTCCGGCAATCGACATATCCAGTTGCTGTTCGCTGTCCTCTCCCAAGAGGGGAACGAAGGCTTCGGCGAACACGGCGGTTACATCGCGAGAGATTTCGCTCGGAACGCGCACAGGCGCGACGGCTGAGCCGGAGTTGAGCACACCACCGAGTCCTTCTTCGCGATACTCGGCCCCGATCGCAAGACGCACATCGCCTCCGGGTAGCGCAAACAACGCACCGTCAGCTTGTACGCCGACCACGCTGAGCTCAGTGTCGCCTTGGATGACGAACATTCCGTTACGGATCGCGGCGACGGTTGCGGGATTCGAAATGCCGCCCGAGCCGAACGGATTGAAGGCCTGGCTCGGGTCTGGATTCGCCAACGCGGCATTGATGCCGCCCGGCGTCGTATTCAGATTCTGCGTTCGGCGCACTTCGTCTTCGCTGCGACCGTGCGACACGTAGCCTTCCGCTTCCCATTCGGCGCCTATCGCAACGCGTGCGCCAAGCACCGCTTGCCATGACTGCGCCTCGCCCGGGTTCACCGGCAAACCGCCGTCGTTTGCGAAATCGTACTGCACGGTGATCGGATCCGTGCCGCCCGTGGGATTGACGTAAAAGGGATTCGCCGTCGTCACTGTGAGGTTCGAAGTGACCTGCGAGTCGCGCAATGAGAACGTGCGCCGGGAAAAGAAGCCTTCTGCGAACAGCGAGACTGTGTCGCTCAGTTCCTGCTCGGCTGACACGAAGGCCGCCGTGCGTCTCAGATCCGGCATGATGTCGCCGCGTTTCAAGTTGTCGCACAGGTTGCGAGTGTTCGCAGTGAATGATGCAGGCGTGAGGTTAGTGCCCGTCGAGCTCGCCGGAATCGCATACGGCACGCCTCCCACGACGATCGTCCCCGGTGCGCATTGCTGAGAGCGGAAATCGCTGCCGCCACGGCTGCTCAAGTCCGAGGTGTAGAAGTCGCGATCGGCACCTTCGAGCGCACTGTGATACGTGTGTTCGATCGCGGCCGTCATGTGACCGGATTGCCAGCTGAAACCACCGATCTGTCCGACCGACCAATCGTAGTAGTCGTCAGTAAAGCCATAGCGTGCGGAAGTTTCCGCACCGTCGAAGTCGCGGCGTGGTACCAGATTTACTACGCCGGTGACCGCATCGGAGCCATAGATCGCCGATCCTCCGTCCGCGACCACTTCGAGACGCTCGATCGCAATCGTCGGAATCACCGAAGCGTCGGTGAACTGACCTTGCGTGCCGGCAGGGGGCACGCGGCGACCGCCGAGTAACAGTAGCGTGGCATTCGAGCCGATTCCACGCAGATTGACAGCAATACCACGCGTCACGTTCGCCGCGCCGTTCTGCGCGCCGGATGCGGTCTCGGATGCACCCAGACCGACGACTTGAGGCAGGCGTCTGATCAAATCACCCGTGCTCGGGGCGCCGGTTTCCACGATCACTTCGCGATCGAGCGCGATCACGCTCGACCCGGTGGGTTGCACGCCACGAATGCGGCTGCCCGTGATTACGACTTCGCTCAGCTGCTCTTCGGTTTGCGTCTGCGCCAGCACTGTGGGCGCGAGCACGAGCGTTCCAGTACCGAGTACGGCAGCGACACTGTTTCGCAATGCACTGGATCGTACTGCTCGTGATCGTACTGCTCGTGAACGCACGATACGCGAATGATCGTTGACGACTTTCATGCTCATCCCCCTTTAGTTGTACCGCAGCGCGAAGGCAACGTTAATAGTTTGTAGAGCAAACAATACGCGCATCGATCGATTATCGAAAGACGGTGTGCGCATCTTCTTGACTTGAGGAGAGGTGAGTCGAAGAATGCCGCATCGTTAGTATGGTTGATACATCAAACCATATGCGATGCTTATGCCGGCGAGACGCTGGTGGTATGACAACGCAGGACGAGAATCGATGCCGGCCACGAAGATCATGCTCATCCCACTTCTGTTCGCAGCGGGCCAAGCACTAGGCGCGCCGAACGCGTGCGAGCGGCTCACGTCGCTGGAGCTGCGCGATACCAAGATCATTGCGGCAAAACAGATCATGCCGGCACCAACGTGGACAATCGAGGGCGACACGTTGTCGCGCGGTGCGGTGAACGTGAGCCAACCGTTCTGTCGTGTCCAAGGAAGAATCGAAAAGGAAATCGAGTTCGAGGCGTGGCTACCCACGCACGCGGATTGGAACCGCAAGCACCTCGGTGTCGGCAATGGCGGCTATGCGGGATTCATCAACTACAGCGCGCTCGCACAGGGCTTGCGCCGTGGCTACGCCACTTCGTCCACTGACACCGGCCATAAAGGCGGGCCGATGGATGGATCCTGGGCTCTCGGTCATCCGCAACGCATCCTCGATTACGGATATCGCGCGCAACACCTGACCGCGATCGCAACGAAGCAACTCATTGCGGCTTACTATGAAGCGCCTGCGCAGCGCGCGTACTTCATGGGCTGTTCCAATGGTGGCCAACAAGGCTTAACCGCTGCTCAACGCTATCCGCAGGACTACGACGGCATTGTGTCGGGCGCACCTGGCACGAGCTTTCCGGACATGTCTACGTACGTGATGCTAAGCGGGCGCAAGGCTGCGGCCGTCAGTGTCAGTCAGCCACAGATGGAGTGGGCTGTGAGGCGCATGGTGAGCGCGTGTGATGCGATCGACGGACTGAAAGATGGCTTGATCGAACACCCGCCGTCCTGTCAGTTCGATTTCGACACACTCGTGTGTCCAGCCGAACAGCGTCATGCCGGACAGGCTCAAGCCGAACGTGCCGGACAATGTTTGAGTGGCGATCAGGTCGCGTTGCTGCGCGATCTGTATTCACCGCTTCTCGACAGTAAAGGTCGAGGGATCTATCCACCGCCGGCGATCGGCGCGCTGCTGCCGATTACAGAGCTCGCACGCCGAGGTAAGTTGGGCGCGGATATGTATCGCTACGCCGTGTTCGAGGATCCACAATGGGATCCAGCGGCCTTCGCGTTGGAGCGGGACCTGCCTCGTGCGCGCGAGCGATTGGGTGCGCTGATCTCAGAGCAAGCCGATCTCTCGGCGTTCGCAAAACGCGGTGGCAAGATGATCGTTTATCACGGCTGGGATGATTCAGGTCCCTCACCCTACAACACCATTGCTTATCATGGCCGTGTCCAAGAAAGCGTCGGCACGCGTGAGACGGACGACTTTATGCGCCTGTTCATGGTGCCAGGGATGTATCACTGCGGCGGAGGGCCGGGACCGAACAGCTTTGGCAACGTGGGCGATCCTCCCATACTCGATGCGCAGCACGATGTTCTGATGGCACTGGAGCAATGGGTGGAGAGCGGCACGCCGCCCGAACAAATCATCGCGAGCAAAGTTCGCGATGGGGAAGTCGAACGCACGCGTCCGTTGTGTCCTTACCCGCAACGCGCGCGCTACAAGGGCGAGGGCGATATCGACGGCGCGGAGAACTTCGAATGTGTGCGGCCATGAGCGAGGAAGTGTTGCTCTACGCTGTCGGGGATGTCGGCCCAAGCCGCCCTAATCCAGATGCCCTGTTCGACCTCGTGCGTCCGACATTGCGCGAGGCTGATGTCGCCTTCTTCCAGTTGGAGTTGCCGATCTCCACACGTGGTGCCCGCTTACCGCAGGTAAGGCATACGGATCGCACTTCGCGCGCGTCCGCCGCGGCTTTTCGCCGTGCTGGGTTCACCGTCGCGTCTTTTGCGAGCAATCACTGCATGGATTGGGGCGCGGACGCATTGTTCGACACCATCGACGCATTGCGCGAATCCGGTCTTGCGGTAGTTGGAGTCGGTGCGAACATTGCGCAAGCGCGTGAGCCCGCGATCGTGTCGGTCAAAGGGCAGCGCATCGCCTTCCTCGCGTACAGCTCCATCTTGCCGCTAGGATTTTGGGCAGAGGAGAACCGACCGGGCTGTGCGCCGATGCGAGCCTGGACTCATTACGAACAAGTCGAGCACGATCAGCCTGGCACGCCTTGTCGTGTGCATACATTTCCCAATCGCGACGATCTGGAAGCGCTCACGGCGGACATTCGTAAGGTGCGCGAGCAGGTCGACTTCGTGGCGGTGTCGCTGCATTGGGGCATTCACTTCATCCCCGGTGTCATTGCGGACTATCAACGCGACGTCGGCCGTGCAGCAATCGACGCTGGCGCGGATGTGATCCTCGGTCACCATGCGCACATTCTCAAGGGTGTAGATGTCTATCGGGGCAAGCCGATCTTCTACAGCTTGTGCAACTTCGCGATGGATCTGCACATGGATGAGAAGCATGCGAAGAGCAAAGGCTTTCGTGAGATTCAAAAGCTGCATCCGGAGTGGCAGCCGAACTTCGACATCACCTACAACTTCCCGCCAGACTCACGGCACAGCGTCATCGTGAAATGCGTGCTGCGGCCGGGCGCGCCGCCACGAATTAGCTTGTTGCCCGTCAACATCGGTCCGATGTCGCAACCGGAAGTGCTTCGCGCGCAAGATCCGCGGTTCGCCGAAGTGCAGGCTTATCTGGAGCGCTACACGGCCAGTCAGGGCCTGAATGCACGCTACCGCGTCAGCGGTGATGAACTGCACATAGAGGCAGCGGGGGAGTGATGGAGCATTCGAAGCGGATTGTCCGCGCAAGTTTCCTATGTCGATGGTTCGTGGGCTGCATGCTCACCCTATGTTTGAACGCCGCGCACGCCGAGCTCATTCGACTCGAGATTCGCGACCGGCAAGCGGCGTTCGAAGGCCGGGAGTTCGGAAAGGTCGGTGCCTACGAGCTGATACGCGCGGTCGCACACTTTCGCGTGGATCCGCGCGTGCCCGTCAACGCCGGGCTCGTGAACATACATCGTGCACCAGTCGGTGATGACGGACGTGTCGCGTTCGACACCGATGTGCTGATCCTCAAGCCTCTCGATACACAGCGCGGCAATGCGCGGCTTCTCTACGAGATGGTGAATCGTGGGCGGCCTCTGGGCTTTTCATTGCTGAATCGCGTCGCTCCAGGCGCCGGTGGTGGCGACTTCACAACCGCCGCGGATGCCGGCGACGGCTTGATGCTCGAGGCTGGCTACACCTATGTGATCAGTGGCTGGCAGGCCGAGTACCCGTTTGCAGACGCTCCTGCAATGGCGGTCGCTCTGGGTAGCCGACTACCACGTACGCCGCAAAGCACTGTGCTCAGTGCCCGCTTGCCCATCGCTAAAAAGCGCAATGGTCAACACGTCACGGCGGAAACCCGAGAGCAGTTCTTCGATGTTGGTGATGCCGCAACGTTTACTGGCTATCTGACGTATCCAGCCCTCGATCTCAGCGCAGGCATTGAGCTCACGATGCGCGAGCGCGAGGCGGACACGCCGCGTGTATTGCCAGCCTCGAGCTGGCGCTTCATTGATCAGTGGCGAATCGAGGTGACGAAACCTTCGGGCGCAAGCGCGGGTGCGCTGTATGAGTTCGTCTATCGCGCGAAGGACCCGGTCGTTTATGGACTGGCGCTTGCGTCCATGCGCGATCTCGTGTCCTTCTTGCGCCATAGCAAAGCCGCTGACAATCCGCTGCGCGCTTCCGATAGGCCCGTCATCAAGCACACAATCGGTTTCGGCGCATCTCAAACCGGTCGCACGCTGAAAGAGCTCCTCGGCGAGTTCAACGAGGACGAAGCGGGGCGCAAAGTTCTGGATGGCGCTTACGTGTTGATCTCGGGTGCAGGGCGCAACTCGATCAACTCAGCGTTCGCGCGTCCCGGGCTCAAGGACGCTCAGCACACGAGCTGGGGTTTGCGCGGCGATGAGTTTGCATTTAGCTATCCCGTGACATACGACGCGCTCAGTCGCCGCTCGGATGGCGTACTCGCACGCTGCCAGGAGACTCAAACGTGCCCGCGCATCATTCACATCGATTCGGAGAACGAGCTGTGGCACGGCGGCACCCTGACGTATGTCGATACGAGCGGCCGTGATCTGATCATGCCGGACAACGTGCGCGTGTTCGCGTTCGCAGGCACAGAGCACAATGCGATGCCGCGACCCGGCGCGATGCCCCCGTTCTGCGCGGCGCCGGGGCCGACAAGCATCGAATGGTCCAGCTTCGCGCGAGCGTTGTTCTGGGCGCTCGATCGTTGGGTCGCGCTCGATGAGCCTCCGCCGTCGAGCCGATACCCGACAGTCGGGCGCAGCGAGCTCGTCCCGCCTTCGAAGTATGCCTTCCCTCGGCTGCGCGAAGTGACCTACGAGGCGAATGCCTTCTCGACAAAGCGTTACTACGACTTCACTCAGGAGCCGCCGCACGCGATCGCCGACTACCCGAGCTTGGTGCCGCAGGTCGATGAAGACGGGAACATGATCGGCGGTGTGCGACATCCTTTCGTCACGGCTGCGCTGGCGACGAATGCGGGTTGGAACGCACGCAAGCCAGGATTCGGTGACGGAGACCTTTGCATGGGCAGTGGCTTGTCGATTCCGTTCGCCGCGACGCGTGCAGAGCGGACAGCGCGCCACGATCCGCGTGCAGCAATCGAAGAGCGGTACGCTTCGGAAGAAGCTTACGTGCAAGCCGTCTCGAAAGCCGCGCAGCGGCTCGTAGCTGAGCGCCTGCTGCTGCCGCAGGACGCGCAAGCGATCATAGCTGCTGCGCCGGCTCGCTACCGTAGTGCGATGGGTCTGGAGTGACGACATCATTGGCAGAAGGGGATGTCGCCGCGCGCGTGGAGCGCAAGTTGTTTTGGCACGTCGCGAGCCTAGTATTCCTGTTGTATTTCTCGTTCGCGATCGATCGCGGGAATATCGGCTTCGCGGCGCTGCAGATGAATGCTGCGCTCGGCCTCAGCGCCGAAGTGTTCGGCCTGGGCTCGGGGTTGTTCACGCTTGCCTATCTACTGTTCCAAGCACCTAACGCGGAAATGTTGCGTCGTCTCGGCGCGCGCCGAGGATTCGCGTTAGTCGCATGCGCCTGGGGACTTGTGTCCACTTCGACCGCATTCGTACCAGATCAGAACTGGTTTCTCGTGAATCGTTTCGCGCTCGGCTTGTCCGAGGCGGGCTTTCACGCCTACATCATCTACTACATCAGCACGATCTTCCCGGAGCGCATTCGCGGCTTCGCGGTCGGAGTGAGCTTCGTCGCGGTGCCGTTTTCGATGATTGTGGCTTCGCCACTTTCGGGCGTCCTACTCGATGTCCGTTTGGGTGCGCTTGCCGGTTGGCAATCCCTGTTCATCATCGAGGGCGCCCCTTCTATCGTGTTGGGATTGCTGTGCCTGCGGCTCGTGCCAGACAACGCTCGCGACATCCGCTTTCTCAGCTCGACAGAGCGCTCGTGGCTCGAGGGGGAGTTAGGTGAGGTGTCTGCCACGTCCGCGCACACAAGTCTCGCGGGCAACATCCGCCTGGTGCTAGCGAACCCGCTGGTGTGGGCTCTCGGGTTAGTGCTACTGACGATGGTGCTGGCCGTAAACGTCATGACGATTTGGATGCCGCTCATGATTCGTCAAGTGTCCGGCGCGGGGAATCTCGCGGTCGGTGTGCTCAACAGCTTGCCTTGGATCGCGTTCAGCATCGGTTGCGTGCTCGCGAGTCGGATGTCCGACAAGGTGCGCGATAGAGCGACACCTCTGCGCGCCTCCGTCGCTCTTGCGACGATTGGCTTCTTGCTGTGTGCCGCGCTTCAGGAAGTGAGCACGCCGCTTGCGTTCGCAACCTTCCTGCTGGCGTGCGTCGGCGCGGGCGGCGCGCAGGGCAGCTTCTGGGCACTCGCGATGTCGCTGATGAGCGGAGTCACTGCAGCCGCCGCGTTTGCGATGATCACCGTGATCGGTAACGGCTCCGGTGTGATCGCTCATCCCTTGATCGGTCGCTTGCACGATGCGACCGGCTCCTTCGGCGGTGTCGTGTGGACGCTCGCGGCCTTCTACGTCGCGGCATTCGGAGCACTGCACTGGATCGTACGCAGACGCCGATCCTTGCCAGAGCATGCTCCCGCAGGTTTGCAGAACGACGCGCTCCCGTAAACATGAGCCAGACCACGACGCTTTCGTTAGCACTTGCGCAGTTCGTCGCCGATACGGGATATGACGATTTGCCTATTCGTACTCGCGAGATGGCGAAGCGCTGCTTACTCGATTCGATCGGCGTGTCGCTAGCCGCGACCGGGCAGGCCGATGTGTGCCGACCCTTTCGCGAGTACGCGATCGAGCAGGGCGGGCGACTCGACTGCACACTGTTTGGCAGTGATGTGCGAGTACCCGCGGCGGCCGCTGCATTCGCGAACGGTGCGCTCGCGCATGCGCTGGACTTCGAGGATTCGCACGATGGTGCGTTGTTGCATCCGAATGCACCGACCATCCCCGCCGTGCTCGCGGTCAGCGAAGCCTATGGACCGATCAGCGGTCACGATCTCATCGCGGCAATCGTCTTGGGTTGCGATGTGGCGTGCCGAATCGGTTTGGCGCTCGAGGTGCCCATCGATCGCTATGGCTGGTACCCACCACCGATGATTGCGGCGTTCGGTGCAACGGCTGCAGCCGGCAAGCTCTTAAAGCTCGATGCGATGCAACTCGTTGACGCATTTTCGCTGACGTTGTGCCAAGCGACGTGCAGCGCGGAGCTGAAGACGAGCCCGCACTCCGATGTGCGGGCCGTGCGCGATGCATTCCCCGCGCAGATCGCGGTGAGTTCTGCGCTCCTGGCCCGCAAGGGCGTGCGAGGATTCGATCGACCACTGGAAGGGGCAGCGGGTTTCTTTGCTCTCTATGCACGCGGCGCCTATTCCGCTCACGCTCTAACGGACGCACTGGGACAACGATTCGAGATCGAGCGCATCTCCTTCAAGCCCTGGGCATCCTGCCGCGGCACGCACGCATTCATCGAAGCCGCGCAACAGTTAGTGCGTGCGCAGGGCATCGATGTAGGACAGATCTCGTCGGTTGAGCTCACTGGCAGTCGCCTCAATCGAATGCTCGCCGAGCCACTTCCGCAGAAGCAGCGGCCGGCTACTGCGATCGACGCAAAGTTCAGCCTGCCATTCACCGTGGCCGTCGCTTTACGCCGAGGCACGGTGACGTTGGACGATTTCTCACCGGCGGCGATCAAAGAAGAAGCAACGCTCGACCTAGCTGCACGCGTGAGCTATTCGGTCCGTGCATCTCAGCCGGACAAGGGGATAGAAGCACTGCGGGGCAGCATGACCGCGCACTTCTGCGATGGCCTCCAGCATCGCATCGATATCGAAACGCCGCTCGGCAGCGAACAGCGGCCGATCGAGGATGCCGTGCTCATCGCCAAGTTCCGCGATTGTTGCCGTCGCGCATGTACCGGACCGAGCGACGGCGTGATCGAGTCTTGGGTGCAGCAGATCCTCTCTCTCGAACAGTGCGACGACGTGCGGACGCTGGTGCGCGCGTTCGGTACCCAGTAGCAATTCCTTATGGCTCGGCTCGTTTTCCAATTGGCAGCCTTCCGCATCCCGGGCGCACAATAGTCGGCAATCAAGGGGAAGCCATGTCTATCGTCGTGCAGAACTTCGAGCGCGCCGAGCAACGCACCGTCGATGCGCTCGGTGAATCAGGGGTTGCCACCGTTCACGAAGCTCAAGGGCGCACTGGGCTGTTCGCACCTTACATGCGCCCGATCTATGCCGGTGCGCGCATCGCCGGCAGCGCAGTGACGGTGAGCATTCCGCCTGGCGATAACTGGATGATCCACGTGGCCGTAGAGCAATGCCGCGAGGGCGACATTCTCGTCGTAGCACCGACATCCAGGTGCGATACCGGCTACTTCGGTGATTTGCTGGCGTGCTCGTTGAAAGCGCGGGGCGTGCGCGGCCTGATCATCGAAGCCGGTGTGCGCGATGTGCGTGAGTTGACTGCGATGCAATTTCCCGTCTGGTCGCGATACATATCTGCGCAAGGCACGGTCAAGGAAACCCTCGGCAGCGTCAATGTGCCGATCGTCTGTGCTGGCGCGGCCGTGCGTCCAGGCGACGTGATCGTCGCTGACGATGATGGAGTTTGTGTAGTCGCACGCGAAAAGGCCAACGAGGTGCTCGTGCAATGTGCCGCACGAGAGAAGAAGGAAGCCGCTGTACGCGAGCGCTTGAAAGCGGGCGAGCTCGGGCTGGACATCTACGGCATGCGCGAGAAGCTCGCGGCGAAGGGTTTGCGCTATGTCTGATCCAAGCCGGACGGCAGGGTCATGCTGACGAGCATCACCTGCACTTTGATGCGGGGCGGCACTTCGAAGGGGCTGTACTTCCACGAGCGCGATTTGCCTAAAGACCCCGCCGTGCGCAATCGCGTCCTGCTGGCCGCCTTCGGCTCTCCGGATGTGCGTCAGATTGATGGCGTAGGCGGTGCGCATCCGCTCACGAGCAAGGTCGCGATTCTGCGCAAGTCCGTGCTCTCCCACGCGGACGTCGATTATTTGTTTCTGCAGGTCGTCGTCGACAAGGCTGAAGTGAGCGATAGCCAAAACTGCGGCAACATCCTGGCGGGCGTCGGTCCCTGGGCAATCGAACAAGGCCTCGTGTCGATCGCCGGCGCAACCACACCCGTGCGCATTCACATGGTCAACACGGGCGGCATCGCCGTAGCGCATGTCGCAACCCCGAACGGTGCCGTCGAGTACGAAGGCGACGCACGCATCGATGGCGTGCCAGGCACCGCGGCTGCGGTGCCACTCGAATTCCTCGATGTCGCGGGATCGAGCTGCGGTGCGTTGCTTCCGACGGGTGAGGTGCGCGATCGCGTCGCCGGCGTGGAAGTCACCTGCATCGACAATGGCATGCCGGTGGTTTTGCTGCGAGCCTCTGACTTCGATCTCGCAGGCGACGAATCGCCGGCCCAGCTCGAAGCGAATGCCGCGCTCACTGCACGCATCGAACAAATCAGGCGCGAGCTCGGCCCGCGCATGAAGTTAGGGGATGTGCTGCAGAAAACAGTGCCGAAGATGTGCTTGATCTCGCCGCCACGCCGCGGAGGCTCGTTGACGACGCGCACGTTCATTCCACACCGAGTGCATGAATCGATCGGTGTGCTCGGGGCAGTCAGCGTCGCGACCGCGTGTGTCGTTCCGGGATCGGTCGCAGCGGGCATCGCGCAACTAAACGCGGCGGGCGAATCGCAACGTGTCGAAGTCGAGCATCCGACAGGATTTTTCACTGTAGATATGCAGGTCCAAACTGAAGGCGCTGAGATCAGGGTGCGCCGCTCGGCGCTGTTGCGCACCGCGCGCAAACTGATGAGCGGCGAAGTCTTCGTTCCAGCTCAGGTGTGGCAGCGATGATCGAGAGCTCACGCATCGCGTTGCTTGGCTTTGGCGAGGTAGGTCAGATCCTCGCAGCCGACTTACTCGCTCGTGGCGTCCATCAAATCAGCGTCTGGGATGTTCAGTTTGACAACGTGCAAAGCGTTGCATCTCGGGCGGCGCAAGCCACTAATGTGCGGATCGCAGGCGCTGCGCTTGATGTGGCACGCGATGCAACGCTCATCATCAGCGCGGTTACGGCAGCTCAAGATGTCGCGGCGGCGCAGTCGGTCGCGGCGCACATAGATGCCGGCACTTTTTTTCTCGATCTCAACTCGGTCTCGCCAGGTGTGAAGCAGGAGGTGGCGCGAGTGATCGAGCAGGGCGGTGGACGCTATGTCGAAGCCGCCATCATGTCGCCGATCAGCCCTAAGCGAAGCGCGGCGCCCATTCTGCTCGGGGGGCCACACGCACAAGCGTTTGCACCGCTCGCTGAAGCATTGGGATTCTCAGGGGCGCAAGTATTCAGCAATGAGATCGGCAAGGCGTCCGCGGCGAAGATGTGCCGCAGCGTCGTCGTCAAGGGAATGGAGGCATTGATCACCGAGGCCCTGCTCACGGCGCGCAGTTACGGCGTTGAAGCAACGGTCATTGATTCGCTTCGCAATCTCTTTCCGGCGCAGGACTGGCATGCGCTTGCACGCTACATGATGTCCCGCTCACTGCAACACGGCGCTCGCCGTGCGGAGGAGATGCGTGAAGTGGCGGCGACGGTGCGCGAGGCGGGCTTCGAGCCGTGGATGAGCTCTGCGAGTGTCGAGCGCCAGCAGTGGTCGGCCCGCTTCGGAGAGTTTTCTGGCACCCAGCCGCTCGAGGCACTGCTCGACGCACTGCTTGAGCAGACGAAAGGCAAAGAGAACCTACGATGTTGATCATCGACTGTCACGGTCATTACACGACTGCACCTGCCGCGCATCAGCGTTTCCGGGACGCGCAGCTCGCGCGCTTGAAGGATTCATTGCTGCCGCCGCCCACACGCGTGCACATCAGCGACGATGAGATCAGCGAAACCATCGAAGAGAATCAGCTCAGGCTGCAGCGCGAGCGCGGTGCGGACATCACGATCTTCTCCCCGCGTGCATCGGCAATGGCGCACCATGTCGGTGACGAAGCCGTGTCGCTTGCCTGGACTGAAGCCTGCAACGATCTCATCAAGCGCGTCGTGGATTTGTATCCAGAGAACTTCGTGGGCGTCTGCCAGCTGCCGCAGTCGCCGGGCGTTCCAATCACGAATTCCGTACGCGAGCTCGAGCGTTGTGTGCGCGAGCTCGGTTTCGTCGGCTGCAATCTAAATCCGGATCCTTCCGGTGGCCATTGGCGAAGCCCGCCCTTGACCGACCGACACTGGTATCCCTTCTACGAGAAGATGGTCGAGCTCGACGTACCGGCAATGATTCACGTGTCCGCATCGTGCAATGCGAACTTCCATGCGACCGGGGCGCACTACATCAACGCCGATACCACTGCGTTCATGCAGTTCATCGATGGCGATCTGTTCCGCGACTTCCCGAATTTGCGCTTCATTATTCCGCATGGCGGTGGTGCTGTTCCGTATCACTGGGGCCGCTATCGTGGTCTGGCGGACATGCTCAAGCGTCCGGCGTTGGCGCAACACGTGATGAAGAATGTGTTCTTCGATACCTGCGTCTATCACCAGCCGGGTATCGATCTGCTGGTAAAGGTCATCGACATCGACAACATTCTCTTCGGCTCCGAAATGGTGGGGGCCGTACGTGGCATCGATCCCGAGACCGGCCAATATTTTGACGATACGAAACGCTACATCGATGCCTTAGCGATCTCGCCGGAAGATAAGCGGCGCATCTTCGAGCTAAACGCCAGGCGCGTCTATCCGCGCCTCGATGTGTTGCTCAAGCGACGGGGGCTGTAGCGTGACAGCACGATTCACAATGGATGCGGACTGGCGGGTGTTTCATCCCTCGCCGTCGAAACCGAAGTTTCGGCCGCCTCCCGGTGCGGTGGATGCGCACTGTCACGTGTTCGGTCCGGGCGAGCGCTTTCCCTACGCGCCGGAGCGCAAGTACACGCCCTGCGATGCACCGAAAGAGAAGTTATGGGAGCTGCGTGAATTTCTCGGATTCGAACGCAACGTCATTGTGCAAGCGACCTGCCACGGCTCTGATAACCGCGCCCTAGTTGATGCGTTGATAGATTCGGATGGTCGTGCGCGAGGGGTTGCGACGGTGAGCCCTGATGTAACCGATAGCGAACTCGCCGAGCTGAATGCGGCGGGTGTGCGTGGTGTGCGTTTCAATTTCGTTAAGCGACTTGTCGACACCACCCCGCGCGAGACTCTGTTGGAGATCGCGCAGCGAGTGCAGCCGTTGGGCTGGCATATCGTCATTTACTTCGAAGCCGCGGAGCTGGCGGAGCTGTACGATTTTTTCGCATCGCTCCCGACGACTGTCGTCGTGGACCATATGGGACGTCCAGACGTCGCACAGCCGGTCGACGGCCCGCAGTTCGAGCTCTTTCTGAGGCTGATGCGAGAGCATCGTAACTTTTGGTCGAAAGTAAGCTGTCCGGAGCGTCTCTCGCGCAGCGGCCCGCCGCATTACACGGACGTCGTGCCATTCGCGCGGCGCGTGGTCGAGGAATTTCCGGATCGGGTGTTGTGGGGCACAGATTGGCCACATCCGAACATGAAATCCCACATGCCAGATGACGGCGAGCTCGTGGATTTCATTCCGAAGGTCGCAACGTCACCGGAACTGCAACGTCAGCTGCTCATCGACAATCCCTCGAGACTTTACTGGTCGGATCAATACGGGGCGGATCACCATGGCTCTCGATAAACCCTACACCGACGTTCCTGGCACGACGATTTTCGACGCCGACCAGGCGCGCAGGGGCTATCACCTGAATCAGTTCTGCATGTCACTGATGAAGGCGGAGAACCGCGAGCGCTTCAAGGCGAACGAGCGTGCTTACTTAGATGAGTGGCCGATGAGCGAGGAGCAGAAGCAGGCCGTGTTGGCGCGCGATCTGAATCGCTGCATCGAGCTCGGCGGCAACATTTATTTCCTGGCGAAGATCGGCGCGACCGATGGGCGCAGCTTTCAGTTCATGGCCGCGAGCATGACGGGCATGACGCAGGAAGAGTACGCACAGATGATGATCAAGGGCGGGCGCTCGCCCGAAGGCAATCGCTACAGTAGCGAGAAGAAGTAATGGCTACGATCACCTCCAGCGTCTATACCTCGCACGTACCGGCCATTGGTGCGGCGCTCGATCTCGGCAAGAGTAACGAGCCCTATTGGCAACCGGTGTTTGCAGGCTACGAGCCATCTAAAGCATGGTTCAACGAGAACACACCCGATGTGATCTTTCTTGTCTTTAACGATCACGCGACCGCGTTCAGCTTGGATTTTATCCCGACGTTTGCGATTGGCTGTGCTGCTTCGTATGCGCCAGCGGACGAGGGCTGGGGGCCGCGTCCTGTACCGGTGGTGAAAGGTCATCCCGAGTTGGCGGCGCACATTGCGCAGTCAGTCATCCAGGACGATTTTGATCTCACCATCATCAACAAGATGGATGTCGATCATGGACTCACGGTGCCTTTGTCGCTTCTCTGCGGTCAGCGCAGCGAATGGCCGTGTTCCGTGATCCCCTTTGCGGTCAACGTCGTTCAGTATCCTGTGCCGTCGGGACGTCGCTGCTTCAACTTAGGTCGGGCGATTCGCAAAGCAATCGAGCTGTATGACGAGCCATTGAAAGTGCAGATCTGGGGCACCGGCGGCATGTCACATCAGCTGCAGGGTCCGCGAGCCGGACTCATCAATCGCGAGTGGGACAACGCTTTTTTAGACCGATTGATTGCTGATCCCGAAGGGCTCGCGAACATGCCGCACATTGAATATGTGCGTGAAGCGGGTTCGGAAGGCATCGAGCTCGTCATGTGGTTGATTGCGCGCGGTGCCATGGGCGATCAGACGCCACGCGTCGCGCGTCGCTTCTACCATGTGCCCGCGAGCAACACCGCAGTGGGCCACTTGATCTTGGAGAATGTTAGATGAGCTCGATAGGCGTAGCGCTCGCGGGTGCTGGGGCTTTCGGAGTGAAGCATCTCGAGGCAATGCAGAGGATCGACGGAGTGCGCGTCCTATCCCTCATTGGACGCGAGCTCGACAAAACCGGTGAAGTCGCGCAGAAGTTCGGCGTCGCTCACGTCACCACGGATCTCGCTGAGGCCTTGCAGCGACCAGAGATCAATGCAGTGATTCTGTGCACGCCGACGCAGATGCATGCGTCGCAAGCCATCGCTTGTCTGAAGGCGGGCAAGCACGTGCAAGTGGAAATTCCGCTCGCCGATAACTGGGGCGACGCCCAAGCGGTTGCGCAGTTGCAGAAGCAGACGGGGCTCGTATGCATGGTCGGTCACACTCGCCGTTTCAACCCGTCGCATCAATGGATTCATCGCCGCATCCAGGCGGGCGAGCTCCGGCTCCAACAGATGGATGTGCAGACGTTCTTCTTCCGCCGTACCAACACGAATGCACTCGGACAACCGCGCTCATGGACAGATCATTTGCTCTGGCATCACGCCGCACACACCGTCGATCTGTTCCGCTACCAAACAGGCGAAGACATTGTCGCAGCGAACGCGCTGCAAGGGCCGAAGCATCCTCAGCTAGGCATCGCAATGGACATGTCTATTCAGCTCAAGACGCGTTCGGGTGCAATCTGCACGCTGTCGCTGTCGTTCAACAATGACGGACCGCTCGGCACGTTCTTCCGCTATATCTGCGACAACGGCACTTACATCGCCCGCTACGACGATCTGGTGACGGGACGCGACGAACCTGTCGATGTGTCGAAAGTGGATGTGTCCATGAACGGCATCGAGCTACAGGATCGAGAGTTCTTCGCCGCCATTCGGGAAGGCCGCGAGCCGAATGCCAGTGTCGCGAGCGTGCTGCCATGTTATCGCACGCTTCACGATCTAGAGCGCAGCCTCGCGGCAAGTGAAGCCTGAGGTCGCGATGACGAAACTTGCCGGTCACGACGTGTTTCCGATCGGCCTGGGCTGCATGAACCTCAGCCATGCGTATGGCACGCCGCCGCCGCGCGAAGCGGCGCAAGCTTTGCTGCTTGCGGCGCTCGAGGCTGGTGTCACGCACTTCGATACCGCGGCGCTATACGGCTTCGGTCGCAACGAGGAACTGCTCGGCGAAACGCTCGCTCTCTTCCGAGAGCGGATCGTGCTCGCGAGCAAATGTGGCATGACCGGCGTCGACGGCAAGCGCGTGATCGATGGTCGTCCCGAGACACTCAAGCGCACCTGTCATGAATCACTGCGGCGCCTGCGCACGGACCGGATCGATCTTTATTATCTGCATCGCTGGGACAAACGAGTTCCTATCGAGGAGAGCGTAGGTGCACTAGCCGATCTAGTGGGGAGCGGCGCCATCGGGGCGATTGGTTTATCGGAGGTGTCAGCCGCGACGCTGCGACGCGCTCACGCGGTACATCCGATTGCAGCGGTGCAAAGTGAGTATTCGCTGTGGACGCGTGCCTCGAGCGCGGTAGTTGAAGCGTGCCGTCAGCTCGACGCAACGTTCGTCGCATTCTCGCCGCTCGGTCGCGGCTTTCTTGCTGGCGCGGTGCGCGATCCGCAGGCGCTGACGGCAAACGATTTGCGCCGAGGCATGCCGCGCTTTCAAGCACCGCATTTCGCAGCTAACGCAGCAGTCCTCGAGCGGTTCGAACAACTCGCGCAAGAGGCGAATTGCACACCCGCGCAGCTTGCCCTCGCTTGGTTACTGCAGCATCCGAACGTCCTGCCCATCATCGGGACCACGTCCATTACGCATCTACGTGAGAATCTCGCGGCGGTCACACTGCGCGTTCCGGCAGACATCCTTGCACGCGTTGAACAGCTGGTGAGCGACGTCACGGTGAGCGGTGCGCGCTATGCCGCTGCGACGCTCGCCGAGATCGACACGGACGAGGAGGAACATGCTCGCGCAGGCTGATCCAAGCTTAGCTGTCGCGTTGACGACGGCTCTGCGTCTTGCGGTACTGCAGCGGCGACTTGCCCGCGGCGCGCGCGAAGAAGCGAGAGAAGTAGGCGGGATCCTCGAAGCCGCAATGCTCGGCGATGAGCGCGACACTCATGCTCGTGTACAGCAGACAGCGCTTGGCTTCGAGCAGCCGGCGTGCATTCAACAGCTCGAGCGGCGAGCTCGCCGTGCTGCGTACACAAGCCTGACGCAAGCGTTCATGACTTACGCACAAGCGATCCGCATAATCAGCCACTCGGTGCGGCTTGGCGAAGTTCTTCTCTATGAGCGCGCGATACCGCGACGCAAGCTCGTTGTCGGCACCCCCGGAACGTTGCGCATCCGGTGCCAGCGCGAGCTTGCGCCGCAATGTGTGAATCAGAATCGTAGTAAGCCACGCTTCGGCCGCGGCGCGCCGGGCCGGCAATTGGCCGCGGAACTCCGTCACGAGCGCCTCGAATGCCTGGGCGATCTCGGCAGCGGTTTCACTCGTCAGCGGCACTGTGCCCGCTTCCTGCAGCACAGCCGAGAGTGGCGCATGTTCGCGGGCGAGCCGGCCCATGAGGGCGCCCGAAGTTGTGACGATCCAACCATCGGTTCCCGGACGAAACTCGAAACTGTGCACGCACGAAACCGGAACCTCGATGAGGGCAGGTGGCCCGAAGGTATGTTCCTCGCCCTCGGCGTTCAGCGTTCCGCCGCCGCGCTGCACGAGCAGCAGGTGATGAAGATCGCGATGCGCATGTGGACGAATCGTCCAATCGTGCAAGCGGCTGCGTTCCGCAATCGATTCGACGTGCAAGAACCGCTCATCGACGTCTTGTATCGCCTCACCGTAGAGCGAGTATTGAGGGATGCTACGGTGCATCACGCCGTGATCTCGTGGCCGCATGGGTTACATCCTAGCCGGGCGCGAGCAGGTTGGGAAATGTCCAAGTTCCACTGCTATTTCTCCATCGCCAAAGCGGGCCAGCGCACCGCATCTTGTGAGTCGATCAGCACACCGACACACGATGCGAACACAAGTAGCGATTATTGGAGCGGGCCCGGCAGGATTGTTGCTAGGTCAGTTGCTGCAGCGAGCGGGAATCGACAATGTCATCCTCGAGCGCCGCACGCCGGATTATGTTCTGGGACGGATCCGTGCGGGCGTACTCGAGCAGGGCACGGTGGACGTGCTGAAGCTCGCCGGTGTCGAAGATCGTTTGCAACGCGAATCATTGCTTCACGAAGGAGTGGACCTCTCGTTGGAGGGCGTCCGCCATCGGATCAGCTTTCACGAGCTGGTTGGCCGTACCGTCACGGTCTACGGCCAAACGGAAGTCACCCGCGATCTAATGCACGCCCGCGAAGCTTTTGGCGGACTCTCCGTCTACGAAGCAGAGAGTGTGGCGTTATCCGGCATCACGGATCGCAGATCCCGTGTCTCGTACACCTTGCACGGCGATGCACGCGAGATCGAGTGCGATTTCATCGCGGGCTGCGATGGGTATCACGGCGTCAGCCGCCGCAGCATTCCGGCGGAGGTCTTGCGAACTTTCGAACGCAGCTACCCATTCGGTTGGCTCGGCGTTCTGGCAGATGTGCCACCCGCGTGGGACGAATTGATCTATGCCAGCTCGGAGCGCGGTTTCGCGTTGGCGAGTATGCGCTCACCCACTCGCGTTCGCTGTTATGTGCAGTGTCCGCTGGAGGACCAAGTCGAGCAGTGGAGCGACGAGCGCTTCTGGGAGGAGTTCAAGTCCCGCATTGGTGCGGACATCGCTGCTCGCATGCAGACTGGACCATCGATCGAGAAAAGTATCGCGCCGTTGCGCAGTTTCGTGGCCGAACCCATGCGTCATGGCCAGTTGTTCCTTGCAGGCGATGCGGCGCATATCGTGCCGCCGACCGGTGCCAAGGGTTTGAATCTCGCGGTCAGCGATGTCTTTTATCTGTACGAGGGCTTACTCGATTACTACAGGCAAGGCGATCGTGGAAGTCTCGATGCCTACTCCACGCGGGCGCTTCGCCGCGTGTGGCAGTCGGTGCGATTTTCCTGGTGGATGACCTCTCTGCTGCATCAATTTCCTGGCGAAGAGGAGTTCAGCTCGCGGATTCGCCGCAGCGAGCTCGAATATCTATTCACCTCGCCTGCCGCTCAGGCAGTGCTTGCGGAGAACTACGTCGGCTTGCCTCTTTAGCAGCTTCGCTCGCACCGTCTTCGGTCCTCGCAAGCTTTCCCTCGAGACGAGACTCGCGAACGCGCGCTGATGGCCCCTGCGCCGCTGCCGAGCGGGACGACCTGTGGGTCCAATTCCGACACGCGACAACTAAGACAGCTCGCCGTAGCGAGTGCCAGGGGGGATCAATATGGTCGCAGTAAGCAGTTCGAAACCGGTCGTGGGTAGCCGCAACGTGACGATCGCGTTGTGTTTGCTGGTCGCGGTCGTCGAAGGTTTCGATATTCAAGCGATGGGCGTCGCTGCGCCCAAGCTCGCGCCGCAATTCGGGTTGCTGCCTAACGAACTGGGCTGGATCTTTGCCATCAGTAATATCGGCCTGGTGATCGGAGCCAGCGTGGGTGGCTGGCTTGCGGATCGTGTGGGCCGCAAGCCAGTGTTCATCGGGTCGGTACTCACGTTTGGCGTCTTCACCTTGCTGACGACCTTGGCGCCCAATTTCGCGACGCTGTTCCTCGTGCGTCTGTGCGCCGGCCTTGGATTTGGTGCGGCGCTGCCGAACATGATGGCGGTCGCCGCTGAGATCAGTCCCGCCGATAAGCGCGCATTCACCGCGACGGTGATGTTCTGCGGCATGCCCATCGGTGGCGGAACCTCGGCACTGCTGACGCAAGTTCTAGCACCCGACTTCGACTGGCGAGTGCTATTCATCGTGGGCGGCGCATTTCCTTTGTTGCTCGCACCCGCGTTATACGCGCTCATGCCTGAGACATTGGAGCGCCAGACCTCTGCCGTGCGAGAACGTACCAGCGTGATTCGCGCGCTGTTCGGAGAAGGGCGCGCCTCTCCAACCTTGCTGCTGTGGCTCGCTTTCTTCCCGACGCTGCTGATTCTGTATCTCATCCTGAATTGGCTGCCGACGCTGGTGGTCGCAAAAGGTATGGATCGTGCAGTTGCACCGCAGGCTTCGCTGTTCTTCAACTGGGCAAGCGTGATAGGTGCATTGCTGTTCGGTCGGCTCGTCGATCGGTTCGATGCCCGCTGGCCCCTCACGATTGCCTATGCGGGACTCATCGCGTCGTTGTTCGGCTTGAGTCTGGCGCACACGACCGATTTGATTCTTCTGTTGAGCGGCGCGGCGGGGTTCTTCCTACTCGGGGCGAACTACGCGTTGTATGGCGTCGCTCCTGTCTACTATCCCGCCGCCGTCCGCGGTACAGGCTCGGGTGCGAGCGTGGCTGTCGGCCGAGTGGGATCCATCATCGGTCCGTTGCTGGCGGGCGTATTGTTGGGCGGGGGAACCAGCGCCGCCGGCGTGGTCGCCTATTTGCTGCCGGTTGCTGCAGTCGCGGGTATCGCGGTATTCGTGCTCAGCTTGCTCAAACGCGCGCACGAGCGATGACAGGCCGTACATGACATGTTGATCTTTCCAGACTCAGGGGTTTTGTAATGTCCATCGCATCCATCGTGCGTATCGAGCGCGATGCCGAGCTGGCGCTCGTCATCGTCAATAATCCTCCGGTGAATACCATCGATGCGAAGGTGCGCGCCGGGTTGCTGGAGGCGGTTCAGCAGCTTCAGAGCGATGCGAGCGTCCGTGGCGTGCTCCTGTTGTGCGAGGGCAGCACTTTCTTCTCGGGCGCTGACATCGGCGAGTTCAACGGACCGCCGAAGGAAGAGGAGTATCGGCTGCTCTTCAATGCCTATGAGAGTCTCAAGGTGCCAGTGGTCGTGGCCATGCATGGCACCGTGCTCGGTGGGGGCTTCGAGATTGCGCTTGCCTGTCACTATCGCGTCGCGGCGCCGGGTACGCGCTTTGGTCTGCCGGAAGTGACGCTCGGGATCATTCCGGGAGCGGGCGGCACGCAACGTCTCCCGCGGTTGATCGGCGCCGAACAAACGCTCGAACTGATTGTGTCGGCAAGGCCAGTTGATACGAACAAGGCGCAGGAGCTTGGCTTTCTGGACGCGGTTATCGAGGGCGATTTGCGCGCAGGCGCCATCGCTTATCTGCGCGAGTTGCTCGCGAAAAGCAAAGGCGTGCGGCGAACTGGCGAGATGCAGATCGCACCATCGAGTGCCAGTGCGGAGATGTTCGCGCAGATGGAGAACAAGGCGCGCAAGCTCTATCCAAATCGCAATGCGGCGTTGGTGGCGGTGGACGTCGTGCGTGCGGCAACACGCCTGCCGCTGCAGGAAGGATTGGAGTACGAAACCAAACGTGTGAACGAGTGCAAAGAAAGTGCGGAGTCGAAAGGCGCCGTGCACGCTTTCTTTGCAGAGCGCGAAGCGCGGCGCATCCCGGGGTTGCCGCCAGCGAAAGCGGATAAGACAGTGAAGCGTGCTGCCGTCATCGGCGCGGGCACGATGGGCGGCGGTATCGCCATCTGTTTCGCCAACGCGGGCATTCCCGTCACGCTTCTCGATGCAGCGCAAGCAGGACTCGAGCGCGGACTTGCAACCATCGATCGGACGTATCAATCAATGGTCGATCGAGGTCGGTTGAGCGCAGAGGACAAGCAGAAGCGCCTTGCCTTGATCAAGGGTTCGCTCGACTACGAAGACTTGCGCGATGCCGATGTGATCATCGAAGCCGTGTTTGAGAACATGGATCTCAAGCGCGAGATCTTTCGCAAGCTCGATGCGATCGCAGGTCCGGACGCGGTGCTTGCGACGAACACCTCGACACTCGACATCGCGCAGATCGCGGCTGTGACGCGCCGACCACAAGATGTGATCGGCATGCACTTCTTTTCGCCGGCTAACGTGATGCCGTTGCTCGAAGTGGTGCGCACGGAGCGGACCTCTCCGACCACGATACGCACCGTCATGGATCTTGCGAAGCCGCTGCGCAAAACGCCGGTACTCGCAAAGGTGTGCTACGGCTTCATTGGCAATCGCATGATGGAAGGGTATGCACGCGAAGCGGAGCGCATGGTGCTGGAAGGCGCAACGCCGCGTCTCATCGATAGCACGCTCGAAGAATGGGGGATGGCAATGGGCATTCTCGCGGTCTTCGACATGGCGGGTATAGATATTGGTGTGAACGTGCACATTGCCAACAAGCATCAATTCCCGCCGGATCCGACGTATTATCAAGCTGACTTCGCGCTACACGAGGCAGGGCGTCTGGGACAAAAGAACGGCAAAGGCTACTACCGTTACGAATCCGGCAATCGCAGTCGCATCGACGATCCTGAGGCGCTCGAGATCCTGCGCGCTCGCGCACGCCAACTTGGTATCGAGCAACGCGAGCATTCGAAACAAGAAATTCTGGAGCGGTGCTTGTATCCGCTTCTCAATGAAGGGCTGCGCATTCTCGAAGAGGGGATCGCATTGCGTGCATCCGACATCGACGTTGTATGGACGGCGGGCTATGGCTTTCCGCGCTTTCGTGGTGGCCCCATGTTTTACGCTGACACGATTGGTTTACCGGTCTTGCTTGAAGGCATGCGTAAGTACGAGGCTCTATCTGGTCCGATGCATTGGCAGCCAGCCAAGCTGCTCGTGCAACTGGTCGAGCAAGGAAGCAGCATCGTGCAGTGGGAAGCGAAGCGGGGAGCAGTGCAATGAAACTGGATCAGCTAGTGGCGATCGATGTCCACACCCATGCGGAAGTCTCGTGCCGACAGGAACCGGACGAAGCGTGGCAGCCGTTCGAAGCGGCCTCGGCCAAGTACTTCAAGGCCGGCAAGCGACCGACGATTCCGGAGACCATTGCGTACTATCGTGAGCGCAAGATCGGCCTCGTGATGTTCACGGTCGATTCGGAGTATCAGATCGGCGCGAAACGCATTCCGAACGAGGAAGTGGCGGATGCGGCGCGCGAGAACAGCGACATGATGATCGCTTTCGCCAGCATCGATCCTCACAAAGGCAAAATGGGTGTGCGCGAGGCACGGCGCCTTATCGCCGACGGCGTCATCCGCGGCTTCAAGTTCCACCCGACGCTGCAGGGTTTTTTCCCGAACGATCGGATCGCGTATCAACTGTACGAAGTGATCGCCGAGCACAAGCTGCCGGCTATCTTCCATAGCGGCCATTCTGGAATGGGAACGGGGATGCCGGGAGGCGGCGGACTGCGTCTGAAGTATTCGAATCCGATTTATCTAGACGATGTCGCGGCCGACTTTCCCGATATGACGATTATCATCGCGCACCCATCGTGGCCTTGGCAGGATGAAGCCCTGTCTGTTTGTCTGCACAAGCCGAACGTGTACATCGATCTTTCGGGTTGGTCGCCCAAATATTTTCCGCCGCAGCTCATCCAACATGCGAACAGCCAGCTCAAGACAAAGATGCTATTTGGCTCGGATTATCCGCTGATCACGCCGGACCGTTGGATTCAAGACTTCCAGCAAGCGGGTTTCAAACCGGAAGTACACGATTTGATTCTCAAGCAGAACGCCATCCGCGCGCTGCGACTCGATGCGCAATGACATGAGCGACGCGCTGCAATGGACTCCCGATTCGTTTCGCACGGCGTATGAACGCCGCGCGGACGGCGCGCTGTTGCTCAAGCCATCCGCCACGCTGCCGCCGTATCCGGGCCGGCTGATGGATTTCTTGAGTCTGTGGGCCGCGACCGCGCCGGACCGCTGCTTGGTCGCGCGCCGCGGACGCGATGGCGAATGGCGCTCTCTGACCTACGCGCAGACGCTCGAGCGAGTACAGCGCATTGCAGCCGCGTTGATCACGCGCGGATTGTCGGCGGATCGACCGATCTTGATCGCCTCAGGCAACAGCATCGAGCACTTGCTGCTTGCATTCGGTGCCAGCTGGGCGGGCATCCCGTACTGTCCGATGTCGCCCGCGTATTGCTTGTCCTCATCGGATCTCGGCACCGCTCGCTACGTTGTGAAGTTGCTGACGCCAGGTTTGGTGGCTGCATTCGATACGCCTGCGTTTGCCCGAGCGCTCATGCACCTGGAGCTGTCAGACATCGAGATCGTCGGCGACGCTGATATCGATGGACGTGCGGTGACCATGCTATCGATGCTCGAGGCGAATCCGACACCGTCGTTAGAAGCAGCGCATGACGCGACTGGTCCGGACACGATCGTCAAGTTTCTGCTCACATCCGGATCGACAGGGCATCCGAAGGCGGTCATCACGACGAACCGCATGCTGTGCAGCAATCAAATGATGCTGCGGCAATCGATGCCTTTCCTCGTCGACGAACCGCCGGTGTTGGTGGACTGGCTGCCCTGGAATCACACTTTCGGCGGCAGTCATAACGTTGGAATCGTGTTGTGCAATGGCGGCACTTTGTATATCGACGACGGTAAGCCGACGCCTAATGCCATCTCGCAGACCATTCGCAATTTGCGCGAAATCCCACCGACGATCTATTTCAATGTACCGAAAGGCTTCGAGATGATCGCGCAACGCTTGCCCGAGGATGACGAGCTGCGGCGCAGCTTCTATCGTCGCTTGCGCGCTTACTTCTTCGCGGGCGCATCGCTCGCACAGCACACTTGGGATGCGCTCGATGCCATGTCCGTGCGGGAGCGAGGCGAGAAGACACCGATGCTCAGTGGACTCGGCGCGACCGAGACCGGACCTTCTGTCACTTTCACCACGCCGGCGATGGGACGCAGCGGGGTCATCGGCTTGCCTGCAAATGGCTCTCTCGTAAAGCTCGCGCCGGTAGAGGAGAAGCTCGAGATCCGCGTGCGCAGCCCGAGTGTCACACCTGGCTATTGGCGCCAGCCCGAGTTGACAGCGGCTGCGTTCGACTCAGAAGGGTTCTATCGACTAGGGGATGCGGTGCGCCTACTCGACCCGGAGAATCCGACCCATGGCCTCGCGTTCGACGGGCGCATCGGCGAGGACTTCAAACTCGCGAACGGCACTTGGGTGAGCGTCGGGCCGCTGCGTGCGGAGTTGATCGCGACGCTTTCACCTCTTGCGCAAGACGTGGTCATCGCCGGCCTCAACGCCGATTACGTGACCGCGTTGATCATTCCCGATTGCGCTTCGTGCACGCGCGCTCTCGGTTTATCCAACCCCGCGACCTTCGAAACGCTGATGCACGACCGCGAGCTCCTCGAGATGCTGCGGCGGAAACTAGAGCAGCACGCACGCAAGAATCCGGCGAGCACGCGCTGTGTGCGTCGTGCTGCGTTGCTGCCCTCAGCGCCATCGCTCGATGCGGGTGAGGTCACCGACAAAGGCTCGATCAACCAGCGAGCGGTGCTGCGCCATCGCAGTGATCTCGTCGCGCGGTTGTACGCGAAGCAAGTCACGAGCGACGTCGTCGATGTGAATATCGCAATCCTCAGCGAAAGCCAAACAGCGGAAGCGCGCTGAGCCCGAACGACGCGGTTACGCTAAGCAGTCCTGCGTGCAAGGGCGGCGCACTCAGCCGCGTCGAACCCGAGGGCTGCGAAGATCTCATCGTTATGCTCGCCTAGACGCGGCGGCGCAGCGGCAACACCCGGTGTGTCCTCGCTAAACAGAAAGCCGGCGTTGACGATCTCGATGTCTTCGCGCTCGGGCAGATGCGGCACACGTAATCCGATCTTGAGTCTTCGCTCCTCGAGCGCTGGGAGCGAAGCGGCCTCGGTTACATCGCGCACCATGCCGCAGGGAATCCCCGCGGCGCTCAGTCGAGCTTCCCATTGTGCGGCGGGCGCTTCACGAAACAGTTGCTCCAGCTCCTCATGCATAGCGTGCGCATGCTCGCGGCGCAGGTCCGGCGTACGAAAGCGCGCATCGCTCAGCCACTGGGGTCGACCGACTTCGCGGGCGAATGCTTCGAACTGCGCTTGTTGCACGACGCCTAGCGAGACCTGCCGCCGATCCTGCGCGGTAAAGATGCCGGAGGTCGGTTGACCGCTGTAGCCGACGTTACCGGTGCGCTCGGGCGGTTTGCCGGTGACTAGATACGGCACGATTGCGGACGTCATGAACGCGAGACTGGCATCGAACATGGCGACGTCGATGTGCTCGCCGCGACCTTGGCGTTCTCGGCGCAATAGCGCGGCAACAATCGCGAACGCGGCGGTCTGACCTGTAAGCGTGTCGACAACGGGGAAGCCGACACGTGCAGGACCATCACCGGCGGCGCCACCCAATGACATCATTCCGCTCGTCGCTTGCACAATATTGTCGATCGCTGGCCAATCGCGGCGCGGACCATTCTGCCCGTATCCTGAGACCGAACAATAAATGAGTCCCGGACGCAGCTCGCACACGGAAGCATAGTCGAGTCCGAACTTCTTCATGACACCGGGTCGAAAGTTCTCGACGACGACATCCGCTGTCCCGATCAAGCGCCTCGCAGCTTCTTTGCCCAACGGCTGCTTGAGATCCAGGGTGATGGACTTCTTGCCCGCATTGATGCCGATGAAGGCTGGCGCCATGCCGTCGTAGCGGCGGTCCGCGCCATAGGTGCGCATTGCGTCACCGCGGCCCGGCGCCTCGATCTTGATCACCTCCGCGCCAAGCAGCCTGAGTAGGTGCGTCGCGAATGGACCCGCCATCACGTGGCTGAAATCTGCAATGCGTATGCCGTCAAGCGGTCGGCTCATGCTGTTCTCTCATGCATGTTGAGCGATTTGATTTATCCAACTGCTGGGCGAAGGCGCGTGCGTCGCGGAATACGGCAAGCCCATCGATGCCGAAGCGATCGAGCTGCCGCGCGCGTGCTTCCCCATCCTGCGCATACACCCGATCGAACGCGGCCTGGTCTTCAGGTGAGATGTCGTGAAACTCGACGCCCTTCGCGACACCTGCGGCGAAGCCAGCTTCTTCTGCGAGCTTGATCTCGCGTGCAAGCGCGGCCTCCCACACTGCGGTGCTGCGCTCGAGTAATGCGCGATGCTCGGCGGTCAGCGAGGACCAACGCTTGCTGCCCATCGCCCGCGCTGCGTAGGCACCGCGCGGAATCTTGATCGTGTTGAAATAGCTTGCGACCTCAGCGAAATGCAGTGAGCGCAACGTGTCGGCAGGTGCGAGTACTCCGTCGAGAACGCCTTTGGCTAACGCAGAATAAACTTCGCCCATCGGCATATCGACGGGGTCGGCGCCGAGATGCTCCAGCACCGGCAGCAACTCGGAGGGTGCGCGTAGCCGCAGACCACGCAAGTCCTCCAACGAGCGAACCGCACGCTCGCGCGTGACGATGCCAGGCAAATTGCCGCCTTGAACCGCTAAAGTCACGAGTCCATGTAGCTCTCTCGCAAACTGCGGGTGCGCAGCGGCCATGCACCGATAGAGCGTAGTCTGTTGCTCGAAGGTGTCCATGTCGACATAGAAGCCCGCTTGCGCGCGGATCAGGTGCGTGCCGCCGCGAGCGTAGATTGGTGTGATCAATCCAATATCGGCTACGCCATGGCGCAGCTCGATCATCGAGTGCTCGGAAGACAGCAGCGTGCCGCCCCAAAATGGTTTGACGCGCAACGTGCCGCCCGACTGCTGCTCCACCCATTGCATCCAGGTGATGTCGGCACGGCTGAACGGGTGTCCCGGTGAGTACGGACTCGCGTAGCTCAGCTCCGTGACACCGGCTTCTTGGTGAACGCACGCGGCGAGACACGCGAAGAAGAGGATCAGCATGCTCCTCACAGCAGTTGCTCCTGCCGCAAGAAGCTCGCGACGTGCTCGACCATTCGTTCGTGACTCCAGTCGCGCGCGTTGACCATGTCGGCATCGAGCGCGAGCGTCGGGATGCCGGCGCGTGCGAGCGCCTGCTGAGTGATCTTGGTACCAGATTGGGAGAGACGATTGTCCGGTGGGACTAGCATCACGGCAGCGTCGATATCGCAACGACGCGCCTCGCTGACCATCCACTCATTCATCCAAGGCGGTAAATGCAACACCTCGTTCATCGAGCAGATTCGGCTCGCGAGCGCATGCAGCGGCCGTCCTTGCACTGCGCGAATGTATTGCGGGCCGGCAAAGGGCATATACATAGACCATACGAAGACCGCGCCATAGCGATCTTCGAGCGCACTATAAAAACCTGGGTCGTGCCACAGACCGGCTCCGATCCACATCAAACGTAAACGCTCGCGTTGTCCAACACCTTGGCCCGCGGCCACCCGTTGAACCACTTCGTCGCGGAAGCGCTTCGCATGCGCGACCGCCCACGGCGAGCCGCGATGCCATTGTGGAATCATCGTGTTCGGCATTTGATCTGCTATCGAGACCGGACACGGACGTGCCGCGCCGATCAGTTGTGCAGCTTCCGCGATGTAGCCTTCCTGTTCGTTGATTGCATGCATCAGCGATTCGAACTTCGCTTCATCGAAGCGACGGCCAGTACGAGCCTCGAGCAACGCGATCAGCTCGCGCATTTCCGTGACGAGCAACTCGATCCGTCGCTCCTCGTACACTTCGCTCCAGTTCTCCTGCGAGTGCTCGAACCATTGCGGATCCTTGTGCTGCCAGCCAGGCGCTTCCAGTGGGAAGAATTCCGTCCCCAGCGCTTGCGCCCATTGAGAGAAAACATGCTCGATGCACTCGCATGTGAGACGCGCGACGAGGACAGTGGGCTTCGGCAGTCCGCCCCATGGAGCGCGTTTAGGATCGTTGTCTAGCGTGCACGCGAGACCGAGCGTGCAATAGCGGCAGCGGTTCGAGGGATAACCACGACGCTCGAGCACCGCGTCATAGTGAGTGGATAATTGCTTCGCCGAGATATAGGCCGACCACCACTGATTCGTCACGAGCGCGATGTCCATCGCATGAAAGATCTCGTGTGGCGTGTCGGCCTGCGCGATTGCGAAGGGCTCGCCATTGTCCACAACGCGCCGCTTGAGATCGGCGATAAATGCACGCTGGTAAGCGGTAGCGGCCGCCGTGCATTCGAGATCTTTGCGGCTGCGTTGGCCGCCATGTGAAAGGGTACTCATTGAAACACTCTTAATGCGTGCAGCTCGCGAAGTTGATCCGGACTCAAGCCCGCGATGTCTTGCGCGATCGTGTCGCTGTGTTCACCCAGGCGAGGTGCGCGGTAGGGCAGGGGCACGGTTCGCGAGAAGGTGATTGGTGTGCGCATGTGCCCAAATGCACCGAGCGACGGATGATCGAGAGACACGAGCGCCTCGCGCGCGGCAATCTGCGGGTCTCGCTCCATGAGATCTTCGATGTCTTGAACTGCACCCGCGGCCAGCCCGCTACTCTGCAGTTGCTCCGCGAGATTTTCCGCGTCGTGCTTGCGGCACCACTCGGAAAGCGCTGCCTCGCTTTCTACGGAGCGCTCAGCACCTAGCAATCCCGCGAACGCGCATAGACGTTGCCATTCATCGCGCGAGTACACCGTGAGCGCAATCCATTGATCCTCTCCGCGCGCGGGATAAACAGCCTGGTGATAAACACCTGGGTCGTCATTGCCTTGACGCATCGGACGCTCGCCGCGCTCTGCAGCCAAGATCGAGTCGCGCATCTGCTGCACGCAGATCTCATACATGGCTGCGTCGATGTGGCAGCCGCGTCCAGTGCGCGCGCGTTGCACGAGCGCAGCGGACAGCGCGGCTGCCATCACGTAGGGCACGATGACATCCCCGTAAGGCACTGCGCCAGGGATGACTGGGTCGCGATCGGCCCAACCGGTGAGCAACGTGCGACCAGACAGTGCCGCGCCCGTGCCATCCACGCCCCATGAGCTCGCGAGCGGGCCGGTTTGTCCGAAGACACTCCCCGAGACCATGATCAACGCGGGATGTTTCTTTGACAGCGCGGCATAGTCCAGCCCGAGTTTCGCCATCGTGCCAGGTGAGAAGTTCTCTACGACCACATCGGCCCACTCGAGCAACGGTTCGAGTACCGTGCGGCTCTGCGGCACCTTCAAGTCGAGCGCAAGGCTTCGTTTAGACGTATTCAGGTGTGCGAACCAAGGTTTGTCATCGAGGCTATCCGGTCGGGAAGCAGCGACCTGCACATCGAGTCGAGACAAACACGGGCGAGAGCGAGATTCCACCTTCACGACGGCGCATCCGAGGTCGCCGAGAATCTTGGTAGTGATCGAACCGACCAATGCCCATGAGAAATCGAGCACGCGAATGCCGCGCAAAGGTCCTGATCGCTCATCGATCGCCTTGCGCGGTGACGCTGGAACGGTCGCGGGCCCCGGGGTAATGTTGACGAAACGAGCGGGTTCTCTGCGGCCTAGAGGACCGGACCAAAACTGGCGCGCCGTGAGGTGCTGATCCGCGAGCACGTCGGCGGGTTCTGCGATAACCGTTGCGTTGATTCCGCGCCGTGAGCCTTCCTCTGCGATCTCGCGCCGCGTTCGGGTTCGAAAGAAAGCTTCGATCGCGCGCTCCCATGTGGCACGCGTGGTCGCATCAAGCGTCGAGCGGTTGTAGGTTGTCCAGTCAACGCCACGCAGCGGATTAGGAAGACGGCAGGCATCGATCCAGTCGCTCAAGCCTTGGTTGGCTGGCGCTCCGAAGCGCCCCGTCATGAGCGTGTGAAAACAGTAGCCATCGGCGAGCGGCCAGATGCAACGCACTGTCGCGCGGCCGTAGTTGAGTGCGCCGCCTACTCGATGCAGTTTGCGGCGATCGAATTGCCACACCAGCACACCATTCACGTTGCGCGAGAACGCGACCTCCTGCACGGAGATGTCGACGTGTTGTCCGCGACCGGTGAGCTCGCGATCCCACAATGCGGCGTTGACGCCGGCCGCGGCGGCCATCTCGGCATGAAACCAGCAGGCATCGAGCGCCTCTTTGACTGGCGCGCGATCAGGATCTCCCGTCAGGCGCAACGTGCCACCCATGGCGGAGGCAACTAGCTCTGAGCCGCGCCATGCGGCGCGTGGTCCGGTGCTGCCGAACGTCGTCACCGATACATGAATGAGCCGCGGATTCAGGTCTTCGATAGCATCGCGCGGAAAACCAGCCTTCGCTAACTTCGATAGCCCTGAGCGCTCGATCAGCACGTCGGCCACGCGAATCTCTTCGTGCAGGCGGTCGAGTGTGCAGGGCTGCAACTCCACTCCTAGACTTGCAAGCAGCCGAGCCAGCGCGCTGTCGGCAGCTTCATCAAGCGCGAGCGCGCGGATCCCCTTGAGCAAACTCACTGTACCTCCAGCGTGCGCGAAAAGTGAGCGACGCGCTCCAGTGTTGCAGCGTCGGCATCCGCTCCCTGCAGAACCAATCGCAGAACGGCGCATCCTGCACTGCGCAACCCGTGCTCGATTCGCGGGGCTTCCCACGCAAGTCCGGTGTCGCTTGCGGCAAGCCAGAGAACGGCGCCGTCGGCCTGGAGGCTGCGTATCCGTTTTGTGAGTAAGTCAGCGCTGCGCAGCACAGCTTGGGCATCATGCATGCGACGATGACAACGTGTTGCGATCGCGACGAGTGGGTCTTCATAAGCATGCGCCACATGGTCGACGTGGGCAGCCTCATTGATCTCGGCAATGAAGCTCGCGCCAACCGCTTCGATAGCTTCGTGCAGCCGTTCATCGGCTGGCTCGCTGCCAACCAGTACTAATCGGCGATAGGTAGTCGTTGGCCGCAACGAGTCGAGCCACCGTTCGAACGCGTTGTCGAACTCGATAGTCCACTGACTCTCGGCAGCTCGCAGCACACGATGGGCGAGGGTGCCCGGTATATGGCCCATCGCGCGCTGCTGCGCGAATCGATTCAATAGATGAAAACGCCGCTGCGCTTGCGCAATTGCATGCGGCAGTTGCGCGGGCACCGTGCCGAGGCTTGCTGCGAGTCGTTGAACCGACTCCACTGTATAGGCAGCGCTGCTCGCACGCTGTATTCCTGCGATGTCGAACAGCAGCGGTGTGGGGCCTGCGCACTGGCCAGTGCGCTGTAATTCGCAGACGTAATAGTAGAGTCGCTGCGCGTTGTCATCGCTGCGTGAGAAGATCACCGTCTGCAACGCATCGAACTCGCCAGCAAGCCATTGCTCTGCGATGCGCCTCGATGAGGCGGAGAAGCTTGCTTCAACGAACCGATCTGCATTTGCGGTCGGCAAGCTCGATCTGCCACGCAGTCGTATCGGGCGCGCTTGCGCGGCAAGGATCAACTCGATCGGGTTGTCCGCACCCACGTAACCAACCACGTGCTCGTTGCTCGCAATAGCAAGGGGCTCGTGTATGGCCGTATCGATCAGCGTATGAAAGTTCATTGGTGCAGCCATCCTGGCAACGCGAGCGCGAGCGCTGGCATTGCAATCAGGAGTATCAGATGAAGCAAGTCGGCGGCTAAGAACGGCACCACTCCCTTGAAGATGCGTCCAAGCGGCACGTCCTGCGCGATTCCCTGGATGACGTAAAGATTGATGCCGATCGGCGGATGCACGAAGCCGATCTCCATGGTCCGGATCAGAAAGATGCCGAACCACAGCGGCGAAAACCCGAGGTGCGTGATGATTGGCAGCAAGATCGGCGTTGTCAGCAGCATCATCGCGAGCCCATCGAGGACCGAGCCCAGGGCGAGCAGCATCAGCGTGATGGCGAAGATCGCTGTCCATTGGCCGCCGGGCAGGCCTTCAACGAACTGCGAGATATGCTCCGCCAAGCCAGTCACGCTCATGAACACCGAAAAAATGAGCGCACCGATAATGACGACATAGATCATGCCGGTCGTGCGCAGGGTTTGACGCATCGCATGCTCGAGCGAGCGACGGTTCAACTTGCCGCGCAAGGCACACAACACCAATGCGCCGCTCGCGCCAATTGAGGCCGCTTCCGTCGGTGTAAACCAGCCGAGTGCAATACCGCCGAGCACGAGCAGGATGAGAACGGTGAGATCGAGCATTCGCAGCAGAGCAGCGCGTCGCTCGGCCCATGACGCTTTGGGCATGGCAGGCCCGATTGACGGGCGCCACCGACACAGCAGCACGATAGTGACGATATAGAACAGCGCCTGTGTGATGCCAGGCAGGATTGCGGCCGTGAACAGCTTGCCGATGGAAATCTCGGCCAAAATGCCAAACACGATCAATGCACCCGAAGGCGGAATGATAGAGCCGAGCGTCCCGCCAGCGGCAATCGCGCCAGTGGCGAGTGCATCGGAATAACCGCGTTTGCGCATTTCCGGCAGACCGATCAAGCCGATAGTGGCCGCCGTCGCGAGGCTCGAGCCGCTCATCGTGCCGAAGCCGGCGCACCCCGCAATGGATGCGATCGCTAGGCCGCCGCGACGATGTCCCACCATGCGTGCAGCGGCATCGAAGAAATCTCGGCTGGCATCCGCCGCGAAACACAGATGCGCCATCAGCAAGAACAGTGGCAAGACGCCGAGCTCATAGCGAGTGATGGTTTCGAACAGCAGGATGCTCGACTTGATGATCGCAGGCTCCGGACCGAGCAATAGACTCAGACCGACCAGCCCGACAATGCCCATCGATACGCCGATCGGCACGCCGAGCGTGAGCAGCACGAGCATCGCAATGACACCGAGCAGACCGTTCATGGCTGGCCTCGCGCGGCACGCCACAGATCACGCAGGAAGACAAACGCGATGGCTGCCGCAGCGACGAAGGAGAGAATGCGCAACGGTCTATATGGAATACGCAGCAGCTCGCTGCTCTCATGGTCGTTCCACAGCTCGATGGTGAGCCACAGTGCCCCTGCGGCCATACAGATGAAAAACGCAGCAGACAACGCACCTGAGAACACACGCAACCGTGTTCGCCAAGACTCGTTCATTCGCGCAGTCAACAACGTGACACTCGCATGCGAGTCGTTCAGCGTCGTCGCTAGCATCGCCGCGGATGCAAGCACGAGGATGCAGGCTTGAATGATCTCCAGCGTGCCGAGCAGCGGTATACCTATGTGACGCCCGATGACCGCGAGCGTTTCGACGCCGGTCGCAAGCAACAAGCTGGCGGCGCCAATATAGAAGAGAGGACCGCGCTCCTCCTTTGCGCCATTCCCGTTCTTTACTTCAGCCACACGGCCTCGCTGGTGAGTTGCTGGGAAAGCGGCGGCAATTCCGCCTCTATTGTGATATCGGCGACATAGCGCGCTATACGCTCGGCGTGATCGAAAGCAATGCGCGGGCGCCCCGGTGGATCGACATGTACGGGAACGAAGCCCGCGTGCACGCCATCTGCCCCGATCCGAACGCGTCCGAGCATCGCGTTGATGGCCTCAGGATGGAATGGCGCCAATTCATAAGCGGGATCGGGCTCGAAACCGAACAGCTCGCGACGTCGACGCGCCCAAGCCGCACGCTTTGGATCGGACTGCTCGGGTGAAAGGGCTCGCGTCACGACGCAGCCGTTCCCAAGGCCGTGAAAGATCGGCGCGCCACGATACAGTTCGATACCGCGCACGATATGCGCATGGTGACCGACGACGATCGTGGCGCCTGCATCGACTGCTGCATGGGCCACGTGGCGCTCATAGAGTGCAAGCCGCGCCCGTGTGTGAACGAGTCCCTTGTGAAGGGCAACGATGACCACATCAGCCTGCAGCCGTGCGGCACCGATTTGTGCCCCAAGCAGATCGATCGCGGCTGGGTCGACCTGATCCAGGGGAGCGGATGGGCGAGGCGGGGTTCCGTCCGCCGACCTCACACATATATATGAGCAGCCGGCGCGCGTTGGCGTGGCCCAGGCATCCTCCGGTCCAACACAGTTGTAGCTCAGAACCGCGATGCGGTACCCCTCGCGTTCAATTATTGCCGGACGGCTAGCCTCCGCCAGGTTCATGCCGGCACCCGTATAGCTAATGCCAGCCGCTGCGAGACCCCCGAGAGTATCCGCGATGCCCGGAGCACCTAGATCAGCGATGTGGTTCCCTGCGAGGGTCACGGCACAGAAGCCTGCTCGAGCCAACGCGGGCAAATGATCCGGATCAGCGCCTGGCGCGGGCACATCATCGCCGACTTGCAGGGTATGCCGGCTGTGAGGCACTTCGAGATGCCCGATTGCAGCATCCGCAGCGCGCAGAGCAGGAGCGATGCCACTCAACCAATAGTCTGGGTCCGGCTCGTCAAGAATGAGATCGCCCGCGAAGATCAGCTCCATGTCTTACGCCTTGTGCTCGGGGCGCTTGTTGGTTCACGCCTCGTATCAGCGCCAATGCTCGCTGCGCTCATTCGGCACCCTCAGCATCTGCCACCTTACGCTGCGCGTCATTTGTGTCTGCAAACTCCAGGCGGCCAACAATCGGCACACCGAGCTGCGAGGCGTGAGCAGCATCCCGCAGGATGCGGATCTGCGGCGGTGGATCAAATTGCACATTGCGCGACCGCTGCCGCGGATCGGCGCCAGCAATGGTGATTCGCAGTCGATGTCCTGACTTGACGATCGTGGACGTGGGCAAGAGGTCGAGGCGCATACGCACCGGTTTTCCGGGCACGAGCGGTTGTGCTGCTGCACGCTCGCCGCTGTGATACGGCAGGCCCATAAAATCGCGATAGGGCGCACGTTGTTCGCCGCGATGCGAAGCGCGCAGTCGTCCGTGGGTCACAATCGTGACGGAACCCTCTGGAGCAACATCTTCGAGATATACGAACAGATCTGCATCGGGAGTGCTTGCCGAGATCCACAAGTCTGCAATCGGGTGTCCGGCGATGTGCGCATCGTGCATAAGGGGCGCGGTCGCATACGAAAGCCCATGCCCCTCGATCGTACACGGCCACATCATGAAGTAAGCATCTGCTGGACGCGCGCATCTCGGCTCGTAGTCGACCACGAAGAGGTCCGCTGTTGCATTCTTCTGCGGCGTGTTGCGCGTTAGAAGACCTGGAACGCCGGGTTCTGCGGCCGCAGTGAGTCGAAGTGTCTGCGCACGCGCCTCAGGTAACGGCCACCGGTCCGCACTGCGCCACTCAGTCCCTGCTGCAGCATTGGTGGTGCGATAGTAAATGGCGGGCTCTTGCCTCCAACCATTGTCGACCTTCTTCAAGAAATGATCGAAGAAGCGCAGCAGCTCAGTGGCCATTGGGAAGTCACCGACTTGGCAATGTCCCCATGAGCCCATCCACAGCTTGCGTGGATTGCGCAGATTGTTGAACGCCAACGTTGCCTCGAAGCTGCCTTCATCCAGCCAATTTCCCCAAATGAATAATCCCACGCCGGAACGCTCGATCTGTTCGGCATAGGTCGCGACACTCGCTTCTTTCCAGAAGGGCACGCCAAGCAAGGGCGAGACATCATCGCGAAAGCGCATGCCTTGCCACAGCGGCGCCATCGGCGTGCTCTTCGCATGCTCCACAATCGCAGCGCGCGCGAGTGCGCCATCGGTGTCTGCATCGACGGGTAACACACCCTGACCGAAATCCTGTTCGGGATCCTCCGGGCGTGTGTTGAACTGTGCAGTGATGCCGCCCCGGCTGACGAATCCGTACTTGTCAAAATCCGTGCAGCCTGCGGCCACCGCGCGAAGATGCGGCGGCATCGTCGTCGCAGCGTGATAGGCCGTGCCGCCGAGATAGGAGCAGCCTGCGATGCCGACTGCGCCGCTGCTCCAGGCTTGCGTTGCGAGCCACTCCGTCATCTCGTAGGCATCCTGCGCTTCGGTGCGATCCTGGAAACCCCGCCGCGCACCGAAGGACGCGCCACGTCCGCGCGTGTCGACGATCGCCACGACGTAGCCGTATTTCACCAACGGCAGCAGATGCAGTTGCTCGGCGCTGTTGACGATCTCACCCTTCGAATCACGATACGAGCGGCGATAAGGAGTGTGCGCCCAGACCACCGGGAATTTCTCCTCAACCGCTCGACCATCGCGTGCCGGCCTATATAGATCCAGGGCCAGCCGCACATCATCGCGCATCGCCACGTACTGAGAGGTCTTGATCCAACTATCGAAGCGCTCCTGCGAATACCCTTCGTAGACGCCTGGCCGCGATTGCTTCTGTTGGTCGGCACACAGAGCATGTGGCGGCAGCAACACCGCCGCCACACACGCAAAGCGCAACGCGATTGCTACGAGTCTCACGATCACCACCGCTTCGTCACTGCGACGGAAACGAAGCGGCCGAGTGGGGAGACGTTCTGGTTGTCCCAGGAATAGATGCCGTTCAACACAACCGGCGGTTCCTCATCGAGGAGATTCTGTCCGCTGAGCGACAAGCTGAGGCCACTCAAGGCCGCGCCGCTGTCGCCGAAATCGTAGATGATGCTGGCATCGAGGGTTTCATAGCTATCGACTTCGACATTAGGCGAGATCGCCGTATTTCGATAGCCGTCGATGTAGTTCAAGTACACGTTAGCGGACAGCCCACCAAGTTGCCATGCGAGCGAGGCGCGAGCGCGCAGATCGACAGGATTGCCGAAGGTGTCCAGCACATCGCGGAACGGCAAGCCTGGCGCGGTCGAGCGCGTCAGGTCCAGAATCTTCGCCGCATCCAAACCAATACGCCAATTCCCGAGCCCAGTCTCGAATGCGTAGGCGAGATTCACATCGAGCCCGGTTTGGCGCATGCCCGCGAGGTTCGCGCGGCGGCCATCGACAATGGCATTGATATTGGTGACGGGCTCGGTCGGACTCTGCAGATCGGGATTGCTAAGGAACTCCTGCACCAGGGCATCGAAGGCAGCGTTGCCCGCAACATCGCTGGCGGGTGGTCGCGTCACGATGAACGGCGCATAGACGGCTGGATTCGTGAGGGCAGTATTCGGCACAACGTCGATGCGATCCGTGTAGTCCACATCGTAGTAGGTGAGCGATGCGCTCAGGCCATCGAGCGCACCGAGCGGAGTCCAATCGAGCCCGACCGACCATGTCGTTGCCTCTTCAGGTTGCAGCGTCGAGCTGCCGCCGTTGTGGAAGATTCCACGGGTGACGCCTGTCGCACTCGCCGGGTCGGTGAGATTCTGAATGAAGATGTTGTGAATTTGCTCGCTCGTGTCCACGAGCGAAGGCGCACGGAACGACGTCCCGTACGTCGCACGAAAAGACAGCGCCTCCAGCATCTGCCAGGTTAGTCCCACTTTCGGATCAGTGGTTTCGCCGAAATCAGAATAGTCCTCCCGCCGCGCAGCCAATGACAGATTCAAGGAGCGTATTCCCGTCACTGCATTCTCCGCCCCGACGATGGGTACGAACAGTTCCGCGAACAACGAGGTGTTGTGGCGCCGATTGAGTACATTCTTGGTGACCACCTCACCCGAGGCGAGGACATTGTTTGCATCGAGGCGTTGCTGAAATTCATTGTCGTGACGTTCGGCCCCCACGGCCATTCGCACCTCTCCGCCCGGCAAAGCGAATAGCGGACCATCGGCCTTCACGGAAATATCGCGTCCCTCGCTGGTAGCGTGCGTATCTCGATTCGCGATGATGAGATCGACGAGCGCTGGATTGTTGGTTACATTGAACGTGCCGTTGCCGAATGGATTGAACGCTGTGGCCGGATCGCTGCTCGCGAGTGCCGCGTTCAGTGCCGCGCCGTTGGTAATCGCACCGCGTCGCTGGAAGCCGCGGTTCTCGCTCAGATTCGCGTATGCGTCGAGGCGCCACCGCGCGCCGAGATCGACGCCGAACCCGAGCGCATGCTGATGCGCGTTCTCATATCCAATCAGGCGTGGATCGGCGTCTTCGTTCAGGAAACGGTATTCCACATTGACGAAGTCGGGTGCACCGAGCGCTGCTGGCGCGACATAGTAGGCATTCGTGTTCGGGACGCGTAGCTGGCCGGAGGCAGGCGAGACGCGTTCATCGAAGTCGCGGCGTGAAGCCCAGCCCTGGTACCACACGTCGAAGAGACCGAACTGATGCCGAGCGTCGAGAAAGAAGCTGTCGCGCTCTTGGTTGGGGAGCAGATCGCTGAACGACCCTTCATCGAAGCGATTGGGTGCGCCGGCCACGAGCGAGCCAGGCGTAATGTCGGTGCCCGCGCCATCGGCTAACGGATAGCGCTCGGTACCGGAGATGATGTTGCCTGGCGATGCGAGCGTTGAACGCGCATCGGACCCGCCGCGTGCAGTGCGGTTACTCGTGGCGAAGTCGCGCTCCGATCCCGAGAGGCTGTCGCGCTCATTGTGTTCGTACGCCGCGAAGAGACTGCCACCTTCCCAAGTAAAGCCAAAATTCTGACTGAGGATTTTCTGGTCCGTGCCGTCGGCGAAACCGTAACGCAACAGCGTCTCTGCGCCTTCGAAGTCTGAGCGCGTGATGAGGTTGACCACGCCTGCGACGGCATCCGAACCGTAAATGGCAGATGCACCATCGACGACGACCTCCATGCGTTGCAGCGCTGCTGTAGGAATCACATTCGGGTCGTACAACGATTTAATCACACCGGCTGGCGCGAGACGGCGCCCGTTGATGAGCAGCAAGGTTGCTTCATTGCCGATGCCGCGCAGGTTGATGCCTGAGATGCGTGTGGTATTCGCTGCTCCGTCCTGCGCGCCACCGAGCCGGCTTTCGTCTGCGCCGAGATTGATCACCTGCGGAAGCGACCGAGCAAGATCGCTGCTAGTCGCAAGGCCCGTCTGAACGAGTTGCTCATGATCGAGCGCAATGACCGGCGAGCCCGCGCTCGCGACGCCGCGAATGCTGGTTCCGGTGACGATCACTTCCTCGACGTGCGGTTCGCTACGCTCGGCAGCGTTCGCAGAAGCGGCCACCGTGACCAACGCACATGCACTCAACACACTTGGACGTCGCATGAATCCCCCTTGCCTGATGGCGTGACACGCCGGCCTTGCGACCGGTCGAAGTTATCGTTGGAAGTTCGGCACTCTGGTAATCGTCGATCGACTTGTTGACAATCCGCGCCGCGCATAGCGACGCGAGGTGACATGCAGTGAGTGCGATCGAAGAATCTGCGAGCAGCAAATTTCGCTGGCGCGTGTTGCTGCCGTTGGTGGTGCTCATCGTCATGAGCTCTCTCGATCGCGTGAACATCAGCTTTGCAGCGCTGCAGATGAATGCAGACATCGGGCTCACGCCGCAAATGTATGGGCTCGCCGTCGGTGCATTCTTCGTCGGCTACTTGTTGTGTCAGTTTCCGAGTACGTGGTTGCTCACCCGCTTCGGCGCGCGGCGCTGGATCACCGGCTGCGTGACGTTGTGGGGATTGGTCGCGACCGCGATGGCGTTCGTGCGCAGTCCCGAAGAGCTGTATGTGCTGCGATTCCTGCTGGGCTGCGCTGAATCGGGCTTCGCACCAGGCGTGGTGTACTACTGCAGCGGATGGATGCCGATGCGCTATCGCGCAAACACGATCGCGATCACGATGCTCGCCATTCCCATTTCGGTGGTCTTCGGCGGGCCACTGTGCGGTTGGCTGATGGGCATCGATAATCCTCTGAACGTGTCGGGCTGGCGCTGGATGCTGTTGATGGAAGGCGTGGCCACGGTCGCGCTCGGGCTCGCTTCTT
>JAICPY010000282.1 GCA_025929585.1 Steroidobacter sp. | reverse complement strand
GCGACCCTCTCATTGGATGCGACGCTGCGACGAGCCACGAGCACATTGTCTTCAGGATGCAGGAGCAGTAGAGCGGGCAATGTGGATGCGTTCGTTCGCATGATGCTCAAGGCCGGGCTGTGTGCGCTACCAGGCGATAGGCCTTTCGCGCTACTTCGCAGAAAATCCGGTCCACTTGCTTTTGGTTCAGGTGCTGGGTCAGCCTGCGACTGAGATCGAGCCATTCTTGGTATGTGCAGACGCTCTCGCACACCGGCCAATCACTTCCCCACATCACTCGGTCGGCGCCGAAGCAATCGAGCATGTGATCGACATAGAGTTTGAGCGAGGCGAACGGGGCGTTGCCTGCTTCCGTCACCAGTCCCGACAATTTGCAATACGCTGAGGTGCTGTTCGCGAGATCCTCGAGATCTCGTGCCCACGTCGCGAAATCTCCAGCAGCGATATCGGGTTTCGCGGCATGATCGACCACGACCGTGAGCTCCGGATATCGGTTGCAAAACTGCAGCAGAGTGGGGAGATGAGAGGGGCGCACTAGAGCTTCGAATGTGAGTCCGAGCTCAATCATCGTGGCCATCGCGGGCGACAAAGCAGGCCGCAGCAGCCACTGTGAATCCTTGAGGTCTTGCACCATCGGTCTGATGCCGATGAGTTTGGCATCCGCTGCCAGTTCGCGAAGCTCTTGTGCCGCACGCTCATGCTCTAGGTCCACCCAGCCCACGACACCGGCAATGAAAGGATGTCGATGCGCGAGGTCCAGCAGAAAGCGCGTTTCTTCAATGGTAGGCGCGGCTTGCACGAGGACTGTCTGTTGCACCCCGCCGCGATCGAGGAGCGGTTCGAGATCCCTGGGCTCGAAATCGCGATACAGGGCGGTCATGCTCGGCTGCAGCCAGCCGTAGTCCGCGCGCCGTAGCTGCCAAAAGTGTTGGTGGCTATCGATTACGCCATCATGACTGCGAGTGTTTTCGCTCACGAGGGCACCGGCGCATCGATATGGAGCAATGCCTCGGACCGAAGTGCCTTCCACAGCTCTGATGGAATCGAGGTGGTCATCCAGTGGGCGGCATGATGGACCTCATCGACACTGGAGCATCCGGGGATGACGGAAGCAACTTGTGGGTGAGCCAATGGAAACTGCAGAGCAGCCGCCGGCATTGGCACGCCGAACCTTGCGCAAATGCGTTCGATACGCTGCACTCGTTCGCGTATTTGAACCGGTGCTTTCTCGTAATTGTAATGAGCGTCGGCGTCACTGGGTCTTGACGCTAGAATACCGGAATTGAAAGGACCGCCCACGATGATCGAGACCTGGCGCTCAGCACAGAGCGGAAACAATTCCGTGAGCGCGCCCTGTTCGAGCAACGTGTAGCGACCAGCGAGCAATACACAATCGAAGTCGCATCTGGGTAAAAGGCTCGAGCACACTTCACATTCGTTCACACCGATGCCGATCGCGCGGACCGTGCCTTCATCGCGCAAGCGTTGCATGGCACGATAGCCACCTTGCATGAATTCTTGCAGCCGCGGTTCATGTTCCTGACCATGCGTCAGCGCGCCGATGTCGTGGCACAAGAGCACGTCGATGTAGTCGGTGCGCAGGCGTTGTAGGCTCGATTCGCAAGACCGAAGCACGCCATCATACGAATAGTCGAATCGCGGCTCATACGGCTCGGATGAATAGAAGCTGTGACGCGGTACGCGGACGTCGTCTCGTTCGATCGCGAACAACGTGCGTCCGACCTTGGTCGAAAGCGTCACTGCATGTCGCGGGTGAGCGCTGAGCGCCTCACCGATGCGTCGCTCGCTGAGGCCGAATCCGTAGAAGGGTGCGGTGTCGAAGAAATCGATGCCTTCATCGAGCGCTCTGCGAACCGTCGCAATCGCCTCTTCATGAGGCAACGCGCGGTAAAGATTCCCCAAGCCGCCCCCGCCTAACCCTAATGCCGATACTGGCACGCTCGATCGGCCGAGCATGCGTTTCGGCGCGGAGGCGCGAGGCTGTGGTGGGCGATGGTCCGTATTCATATTTGAAAACGGATAATATCAATAAAAATCTGAGCTGGCACCCGGACGTTCGTTGCGAGAGCGGGCTAGCGCAGTGCAACTAACGCGGCGTGCTCAGGCGCAGCTGCTCTGCTCTGGCAACGGCCAGCGCGAATGCAAGGATCACCGCAAAGCATATGCAGGGAACCGCAATCGCCGCGTTGATGGAGCGAGCGTCGGAGATACGTCCCATGAGCGCTGTGAGTGCAGCTCCTCCCACGATCGCCATGACCAACAGAGACGAGCCAGTCTTCGTTCGTATGCCAAGGCCGCGCAAGCTCAACGAGAAGATCGTCGGAAACATGATCGACATGAAGAAGCTCACGACAACCAGTGCCCACAAACCTGAGTAGCCCCCGTTGATAGATGCGAAGGCAGACAGCGACCCGGCCGCGGCAGCGAACAACGTCATCAATTTCGCGGCCGAATAGCGCTTCATCAGTGTCGTGCCTAGAAAGCGTCCAGCCATGAACAAGATCAATGAGAGTGTCAGGTACTGCGACGCGGTTTTCTCGGTAGCGCCAGGCAGATTGTACTGGGTGTAGCGGATCAAATAGCTCCACACGCCCACCTGGGCGCCCACGTAGAAAAATTGCGCGAGCACGCCGAACCAAAAGCG
>JAICPY010000138.1 GCA_025929585.1 Steroidobacter sp. | reverse complement strand
CCCAGCTCGCGGCCCGCTGCATCGCAGGCCGAGAGCAGCGAGCCTGCGAATCAAACCATCGCTATCGCTGAATCCGTCGCTGTGCAGCCGAGAATCGCTCCAGCGCTCGTTCCTGCAAATAAGCAACGCACCAGTGCTGTTCCTGCTGCCACGCCCAAGATCGTGACGCTACCGCCTCGCGAGTCGCTGTCGATGGACGAGCGGATTCGCATTGCCCTGCGCGAGGGTGGATTCAGTCTCTATGCTCAACGGATCGCACCCCTGCGCGATGCGGACAGAGCCGAGCGGTTCGAAGTGCTCCTGCGAATGAACGATGGCGAGGGCTCATACGGCCCGCCGCAATTCTTGGCCGCAGCTGAAGCGAGCGAGCTGATGCCGGATTTGGACCATTGGGTCGTGCGCGAGTTGATGACGACCTTGCGCAAACGCGCCGCGACATTGCGCACCACGTGTTGGGAATTCTCGGTGAATATCGCTGCTCAGACGCTGCTCACGGACCGCTTCAGCGAATATGTCGTGGAGGAGCTCCGACGCAGTTCCATTCCGGCCGGACTGCTCGTGTTCGAAATCGCCGAAAGCGATGCGATCGAGCATCAGTACTCGTTGTCTATTCTCGCCAAGCGGTTGCACAACGTGGGCTGCCGCATCGCATTAGATAATTGCCGAGCGGGCATGCGCACGTTCGACTCCGTACGCAAGTGGCCGATTACGTGCTTGAAGATCGATGGCTCCTTGATCCGCAATGTCGTGAGCAATTGCCGGTACGAATCGCAAGTGCGCGCCGTGGCCAAGATGGCGAACGACATGGGAATCGAAACCGTCGCCGAGTGCGTCGAAACCGAGAGCATCTGCGATAAGCTCCTCGGCATGGAAATCGACTACGCCCAAGGCTTCCACCTCGGACGCCCGCAACCGCTGTCCCAGCTGTTCAAGGCGTAGTTTTAAGACGTCCGCGGAGATCAGAAAGAAGAAGGAAGATCTGAGCAGGATGCCTATAGGCGCTGTCAACGTAGTCGTCGCCTCTGGTCAGGTAGTAGGCCTCTTCGAGCCGCTATCTTTCGGCCGCTTCGCGACAACGCGTTCGCTTACTGCCCCTCCCTAGCCCTCCCCCGCAAGCAGGGGAGGGAATCCTCATCTCTCGATCTCGAAGGAAGGAGCATGCTTGAGCTCCGCAGGAGTTTCTCGCAGCGGCGCGGCGGGGTTAGAAATAAAGCTGCTCCAATCTCCTCATCTTCCTCTTACTCTTCCTCTGCGAGCCCTGCGCCTCAGCGAGATAATTCTGCACCTTGCCCGATCTGGCTACGCCGCTGCGCCCCTGCGAGATTCCAGTGGCACAAGACTCTAAAGGCACGAGGACGAGGCATATCGCAAGCGCACCAGCTACTGACGCACTATCCACGCTCCAATGCATTGATGAATAGCCGCGCAAACTCCGGTCCCTTTCCTTCTTCTTCGTGTTTGAAGTAAACGTAGACGTCGGTGCAGGTGGAGGTTTTGTCGCGGATGTCGTGTGCCCAGTGCACGATGTCTTCGGGTGTGTAGCCCTCATCGCGTAGCCTGAAGTACCCAAAGTCCGCTGTGATTTCGATGGGCGTCCAGAAGTTTTCGTTATCGGCGATGCAAAGCGCGAGATTGCGTTCCTTCAATCGCGTGTAGATTTCATCGCACAACCAAGAGCCGTGTCGAAATTCGAACGCAGCACGCGTCCCGGCTGGTAGACATTCCAAGAAGGTATCGAATAGCGCCAAATCTTTCTTGAAGCTCGGCGGAAGCTGAAATAGCAATGCTCCAAGCTTCGGTCCAATCTTTGCGGCAATTTGCGTGAAGTACGTTACCGAATCTTCACAGCCCTTCAAGCGTGCATCGTGCGTGATGCGCTTTGGAGCTTTGAGCGTGAGCTTGAAATTCTCCGGCGTCGCTTCATTCCAGCCATCCAGCGTTTTCTGGTTAGGCATTCGGTAATAGGTGTAGTTGATCTCGACCGTGGGAAAGCGTTCCGCGTAGTACGGCAACATCTTCGTGGTTGGCAATTTCTCCGGATAGAAGCTTCCCTTCCACTCGGGATAGTTATAACCAGAGGTGCCGACGAGGATGGACATGGGGTAGGAGAGAAGGCGATAGGGGATAGCGGATAGCGGATAGCGGATAGCGGATAGTAAAGACGCGATTCTGATGCCTCTGGGTCTCTTCCAAATTCTGACGATCCCCTATCCGCTATCCCCTATCGCCTTCTCTTTCTAGCCTTCGATACTGTCCGAGGTGGCGGATCGCATGCTGGGGTTTGCCTAGCGCTTCGTAGAGTCGCGCCAGGTTGTAGTGGCAGTCGGCGAGATTCGGATCTTCGACGATCGCGGTTTGATAGCTTTCCAATGCCGCGGTCGTCCGACCCAAGTCCTCGAGTAGCACGCCGAGATTGAACAGCAGAAGAGCGTCGGGTCCACAGTGCTCAATTGCACGGCGATAGATCTGTTCGGCTTCGCGCGTCTTGTTGAGCTCGTGGAGCAGTCGACCCCAATTCGTCCAGGCAGCGGCGTTGGCGGGATCGTCTTTGACAGCCTGCTCGTAAGCACGCCTGGCTGCATCCGGATCTGAAGCTTCAGAGCGCAGCGCCTCTTCGAACCAGTCGTGTACTTCTAAAGGCTCCGGTTCGGGTTCGACCTTCCGCTCCACGACTCTGAGCACGCCTTTTTCGACACTGACGTCGAAGCCCAGAACATATTGACCATCGTCGACTTGAAAATGCCCCTGCCCATCGCGGACCACGACGTGATCGCCCACGGCACTAATACTCAGGCCCGACAGCGGCACGGTTTCCGGTAAATGGCGCCGCAAATCCTCGAGCGAACGTCGAATACGTTTGCGAGGAACCTTCGCTTCGATGAGCGCACGCGCGGCGCGCAGGACGATGAGATCCTGAAACGAAAACTGATATTGCTGACGCGGCCCGCGAGCGGGCGCGACGAAACCACCTTCGATCAGCCCGCGAATCGTACTTCGCGACAACCGCAGCACTCGCTCGACGTCGCGGATGCTGTAGGTGTGGGGAGACATCGATATGAGAAGCGGTTAGCGGTTAGCGGTTAGCGGTTAGCGGTTAGCGGTTAGGCAGAGAGTAGATGCTGCGCGAAACAGTTTCGTCATTGCCGTGACCCCTCGTCACCCTTGCGAAAAGCCTGCCCTTGACTGGATCGAGGGCGAGGGCCCATCCGAAGTGAGTAGATGGATCCTCGCATTCGCAAGGATGACGGAAGGAACAGTTTGTCCCCGGCCTACCTCTTCCCCGCCTTCTTCGCTGTTTTCGCAGCGGGCTGCTCGACGCGCTTCGGTGCTTTGCGTGCGCCTAATTGAGATGCGCTCGCCTTGGCAGCTTCGGTCTTCTGCAAGCTGGCTCGCAACGCTTCCATCAGATCGATGACTTTACCGCAGGTTTCAGGTGCTATCTCGGACACGGAAATCTCCTGACCTTCTACCTTCCTCTGAATCGCCGCCTCGATACGGCCGCGTAGCTCATCCACGTAGGTCGTTGGATCGAAAGTTTCCGATGCTTGTTGATCGATGAGCTGTTGCGCGAGCTTGAGCTCGGCAGGTTTCACTTCGGGTTTCGGCACTTCGACTTCGCTCGCAGAGCGAACGTCGGCTGCATAGTGCAGCTGCTGCATCGCCAGCACATCGCCGATGGGACGCAAGATGACGATGTACGACTTGCCGCGTGCGGCCCAGCGCCCAACCGCGCAACGTTTGGATTCCTTCAATGCCTCGCTCAACAAACCGTACGGCTTCGCTGCCCCTTTGTCCGGCGCCAGGTAATAGGTCTTGTCGAAGTACACCGGATCGATCGACTCGATGGGCACGAATTCGGAAATCTCGATCGCGTGAGTGCCGACTTCCTCCAGCGCCTTGATCTCTTCAGGCGCAAACTGCACGTACTGGTCCTTGGCAAACTCATAGCCCTTTACCATTGCGTCGCGCTCCACGACAGAGCCGTCTTTGACGCAGATATATTGCTGCTTCAATCGCGAGCCGCAGTCCTTGTGCAGCAAGTTGAACGAGATCGAGCCGGACGATTGCGTCGCGCTATAAAGCTTGACGGGTATCGCCACCAGCCCAAATGAAATCGTCAGAGTGCCAATCGAACGTGCTGCCATGACGCACCTTTAGCTAATTATCGCCTTCGTTCTGTAGAGCTCGGCCTTATAGAAAATCCTATCCAAGCTTCTCGTCCCAAGGACGAACGAGCCAGCCCTCAGCCGACACTTCCGAAAGCCTGCGCAAGGCTTTGTTTTGACGTAAGAGCATCTTGCCACCGGTCTCCGGTCTTTTCCAAGCGGCCCAGAACATTCTGCATAGTGAAATCCATCGGCTCGGCCGCTTCGAGCTCTTCCCAGGTGAGCGGCATCGAAATCGGGGCACCCGGCACACCTCGGGGTGAATAGGCCACGTTCAGCGTTTTGCCCCGAACGTTCATGTTGTAGTCGATGAAGATCTTGCCGGTCCGCTTCACCACGGCCCATTCCATCGTGATGTCCTTCGGATGCTCTTTCATCACGTGCCGGCCGACCATCTCGCAAATATGGCGAGCCTGATCGAACGTCACGATGCGCTCGATCGGCACGAACACATGAAGACCGGTCTTGCCGGAGGTCTTCACCAGCGCGCTCAGCGACATGTCTTTGAGCAGCGCATGGATCCAGAACGCGACCTTCCTGCCCATTGAGAAACCCTTCTTGTTGAGCTCCGGTTCCGCCCCTTTCGCTTCCTTTCCGGAATAGATATAGGGATCGATGTCGAACACGAGGTAATCCGGATAGTTCAACACCGAGTCTTCTAACGCAGCGCGCGAGCTCGAGTAATCGGTTTGCTCAGTAATCGCATCCTGCGCAAGCCTCGCTCGAGAATGCCACACGTGAAATTCCAGCGTGCCGACTTGGCCTAGCCACAGTAACGTCGCGAGATTGTTTGCGAGCAGATAGTCGTGCTGTTCGTCCTTGTGCTCCGAAAAGACGGTGATGGTCTCGACGAATCCAGGTAACGCTTGTTCCCAATGCTTCTGAAAGAATCGCTCGCCGTGAATGCCTTCGGGCATTCGAATCATCGTGAGCGGACGATCTTGCAAATGCGGCAGCATATAGGGTGATACGCCTGCCAAATATCGAATGTGATCGCGTTTGGTTACGGCTGGATAGTTGGCATCCGCCGGCCAATACACGCGATCCAAATTCGTCAGTCGTATGCGCTGCCCAGCGACAGACAAATCGATTTGCTTAGCGGTCCCACCAAGCTGCCGCAGAACCTCTTCGACCTCGCCTGTTGGCGAGGATCGATTCTTCTGCAATTCCGATTCCCTCGCCGGTTTACGAGGGAGTGCAGGCAGGGGGCGATCGGACTTGGTTGTGCGCTTCTTCGGCGTCGCGCGCACATCCTCAACAGCTATGTCATCTCGCAGCTTGATGAAAACCGGCGCGCGCAAGAACCCATCCGGAGTGCGATCTTGGAACGTCACTTCGACGACGAGCTGCGGCTCTACCCAAGTGGTTGGCCGATGAAGATCAGGCTTCTTCACGAATGGACAGTCTTTGCGGGCCAGGGAAGCGAACCGCGCACGTAGATCGCCGATCGTCTTCTCGGTCAGGCCCGATCCTACGTGGCCAACGTATTGCAGCTTGTTGCCTTGCCATTGACCGAGAAGTAACGCGCCGACCGCCTCGCGAGCACCTTTGCCTTTGGTATAACCGCCGACGACGAATTCCTCGGATTGCATTGCTTTGAATTTGAGCCACACCGAGGATCTGCGGCCGAGCTGGTAGGTACTGTCCTTGCGCTTCGCGACGATACCCTCGAAGCCGTTCGCGAGTGCAGCCGCATACAACGTTTGTGCATCCTCGCTCGCATGCATGAGCTGCACACGGTCGCTCGGCAACAAACATTGCGATAGATAGCGGCGCCGTTCGATATAGGCAAAATCGCGCAGGTTGACGCCGGCAAAATGAAGTAGATCGAAACACACCATCGCGACCGGCGACTCACGTTGCGCTTTGAGAATCTCCTGCCGTGTCTTGAGTCGCGCACGGTTCTGAAGAGCATTGAATGAAGGAAATCCCTGCGCACCAAGCGCGACGATCTCGCCATCCAGCACCATTGAACCCACGGCTTGTTGAGCGAGTGCGTCGGTAATCTCCGGGAATGGAGCGCTCATGTCCAAGCCCTTGCGGGAAGTGAGCCGCACGCTGCCTTGATCTATGAATACCAGCACCCGATACCCATCGAGCTTGGGCTCGTATAGCCAGTTCGGATCGGAACTGACCTCGCCGTCCCCCAGCTCCGCGAGCATCGGGGCTAGTTTGGACGGGAATTTCTCCGTTGGCCCGCCCGGCACGAGGCGGGTTGCGTCGATTCTCGGTGTGAGCTGCGCTGAGGCAATGTCCTCGACCTTGACGCGCGAGAATACCGATTCGCTGCGAGCCAATATGTCGCTACTGGTGCCTACGAATCGATCCTTGTGTTTGATCAAGAGCCATTGATTCGCCTCCGAAGTTCGCACAAGCGCAAAAGAACCCTTGAGCTTTTCACCGCGCAGGAAAAAGCTCAGCTTGCCGTTTGCGAGCTCATCGCGAATTCGCGCTTCAGCCTCGTCGCGATCATCGAAGGAATATTTCTGTCCTTCATCCGGTGAATACACCCCGCAGTCCCAAACGATGACGTTGCCCGCGCCATATTCCTTCGCAGGAATCACGCCTTCGAAGGACGCATACTCGAAGGGATGATCCTCGGTTTCGACTGCTAATCGCTTCTCCTTCGGGTCCAAGGACGGTCCCTTCGGTACCGCCCAAGACTTCAGCACGCCGTCGAGCTCCAAGCGAAAGTCGTAGTGCAATCTTCGAGCGGCATGTTTCTGCACTACGAACAACAGCGGGCCGCGCCGGCGCTCGGACACTTTAGGCGCGGGCTCTGGCGTGCGAGAGAATTTGCGCTTGTCAGCGTAAAGGTCCAGCGGGCGTTTCACGTTAGAGGGTGATGAAAGTAATGAAGGTCAGAAGGAAGCACATCAGATCACCTCGTTCGCGATGACTTTCCGCATCCATTCACTGGCATGCTGGAGGAGCTCGCGGCGGACATCGGCGTCTTTGCGTCCGCTTTTCGCGGGAACGTGGAAGGAGTGATCGGCATCTTGGGCGAGCTTCAATGTGGCTCGCTCGCCTAGCTTTTCGACCAATGGCTGAAGCAGATCGAGCGAGGCCAGCTCATCGCGCGTGCCTTGCAAGAACAGCATCGGAATCTGCACGTCGACAAGATGCTTGGCGCGCTCTGTTGCGGGTTTCTTTGCCGGATGCAGCGGGAAAGCGAGAAATAGCAGGCCTTTGACGTGGGGTAGTGGCGAGAGCGCTTGAGCTTGCGACGTCATGCGCCCACCGAAGGACCTGCCACCTGCGAACAGCGGAATACCTGGCGCGAGTCGTGCGGCTTGCGCCACCGCCGCCCGGACGGTCGCGTGACATACGGCAGGCGGATCCGGGCGCTTCGAGCGATTCTGCATGTACGGAAACTGATAACGCAGCGTCGCAATCCCAAGCGTTGCCAGTTCTTCAGCGATGCTGGTCATCGAGGGATGCTCCATGCCTGCCCCCGCACCATGCGCGAACACGTAGCAAGCCATGGAGCGAGCAGGCAGATTCAGCAATGCCGATACGCGAACGTTCTCGCCTATTTCGATTGTCAATTCGGACACAGTTAGAACCTATCTCGATATCCCGCGTGAGCCGCGTTGCCGCTCCGACGAATCGCCAAGAAGAGATCGTGTCGACGGTCGAAGTGGTTCTTCGACCTAGGCAGGATCTCTTCTTGGCGATCGTCCGAGCGGCAACCCATGTAAGCTCTTTATCCTTTAATGGGACGGGACGGATTTCGTCCACGACGTTGTTACTCCTCCACTTGTGTACGTCAAGTACACGGCGGTCGTCGCGCCTAGTCGTGAACAAAACCCGTCTCCGTCGCGGCCACGCGGGATATCGAGATAGGTTCTAAAACCTATCTCGGACCTCGCGCTAAAATAGCCCATTGGAACCTTCGATGCCGGCCTCGCCACTTACCTCGTCACTTAGGCGTCGATTAGGCATCGATATTCTGTTTTCCGGCATTTGCGGCGGGCAAAGAGCCGGACACCTGAACCAAGGGGCACTGGACCTAGGCATCGAGCGCTTCTATTCTGGAAAACTTCAGATCGTTCTCCCAACCGAACCCTCATCGCCGTGCAGCAAATCATTCGCTTCATCAAGTCTTTTGATGGCGTACGCCTGGCCGTGGCGACCTCAGGCACCGGCGCGCCCGTCATCAAGTCAGCGAATTGGTTATCGCATTTGGAATTTGACTGGCAAAGCCCGGTCTGGCGGCATTGGTTCCGCTTCTTGTCGGACGGCCGCCAGCTGATTCGATTCGATCCTCGAGGTTGCGGATTGTCCGATTGGGATGCCGCCGATCTTTCACACGCGGCTCAGGTGGCGGATCTTGAAGCACTCGTCGAGTCGGTGGGGCTACAGCGTTTTCCGCTTTTCGGCGTCTCCCAAGGCGGTGCCGCTTGTATCGAATATGCGGTACGGCATCCGGAGCGTGTATCAGCGCTCGTGCTGTACGGGTGTTACGCGCAAGGATGGGCGCAACGTGATCCGGAGACGCGGCGGCGTGGAGAGGCATTGAACGTGCTGATTCGCGAAGGATGGGGTCAGGAGAATCCGGCGTTCAGGCAGTTATTCGCCTCACTGTTTATTCCGGATGCCAGCGCGGAACAGGTGCACTGGTTCAGCGACCTGATGCGCACCACGACTAAACCTGAGATTGCTGCGCGCATCCTGGACGCGTTTGGAGCGATCAATGTGCGTGCCTTGTTGCCGCAAGTTCGCGTGCCGACACTGGTCGTACATGCGCGCAACGATGCTCGTATTCCATACGAGCAAGGCAGAATGCTCGCGGCGGAGATTCCCGATGCGCGCTTCGTGACACTCGAAAGCCGCAACCACATCCTGATCGAGAGCGAACCTGCTTGGTCGCTCTTCAAGGAAACCTTCGATGGTTTCTTGGGAAAACCCGCGGCGCCTATCGTCCAAGAACAAACGCACGCGGACTTCCCGCAACTCACTGCCCGCGAGAATGCCATTCTAAGATTGGTTGCCGGTGGAGAAACCAACAGCGAGATCGCCGCAAGACTGTTTATCAGCGAGAAGACGGTCCGCAATCATCTGACGAACATATTCGAAAAACTCGGCGTCGACTCGCGCTCGAAGGCAATCGTGTTTGCGCGAGATAGGCAGAGCGGGCGCCACGTGACGGGATGACGAGCCGCGTGACGAGGTGACGGAGTGACGAGCTGACGACGTCGGAGATGCGTGCGCACCGACTTCGGTTAACCTAAGGTGCGTCCTTTCGTGCTTCATTCTGACATCGTCACCTCGTCACCTCGTCACCCCGTCACCCCGTCACTGTCCTCCGTGGGACATTTGTCCCACGCAACCGCCGAAGATTGAGCCTCCTGCCTCATGCGCCCCCTCCCCGCGCAGTCCACTCTATGCGCCTGGCCAGTAGACGAGATTGCGCATGAACGCAGCTGCACAGATGACTGTTTCTTCGTTTTATCCACCGCATGACAGCAATGATCGCGGACGTTACGAGCGCTGTATCAAGGCCTCCAAGCGAGTGGGTTGGGACATGGACACCGATGTAATCCGCGGGCGGACCTTCGATTTCAATCGAAAGTTTCTTCCCGACGGGTTAACGAAAGTATCCGAGCTCACCTTCTTGAGCGATGAAGAACGCTGCAGGATGAGCCAAGTTCAAGGGCGCACATATGCGAATGTCTTTGGGCTCGTCGAACGGTTCATCGGCGCGAAGGCGCTGGAGCTCGCGTGCGCGAACGGGCTGGGAGATCAATTGGTGCTGGAAGGATTGGTTCGATTCAGCGCCGAGGAGATCAAGCATCAGGAGCTCTTTCGGCGGATCGATGCGATGATCGCAGCGCGCATGCCGAACGGGTATGCCTTCTTTGCGGATTCGAACACCGTGGCTCGCGAGGTACTCGCGAAGTCGAACTGGGCGGTACTGGCGTTGACGTGCCACATCGAGCTCTTTACTCAGTCGCACTTCCGCGAAAGCATCGAGGGCGAAGAAGAGTTGTCAGCGCTCTACCGCGACGTACTTCGGTATCACTGGCTCGAAGAATGTCAACACGTGGCGATCGATGAGATCGAGTGGCGCCGGGAAGACCAATCGATATCCTCCTCCGAGCGCGAAGAAAGTGTGGATGAACTGATCGAATTGCTGCTGACGCTCGATGGCATTCTCCAAGCGCAAGCCTCGGGTGACGCCGGCTATTTCTTGCGACTATGCGAACGGGATTTCAGCAGCGAAGAACAGCGCGCCATTCGCAAGACACTCTTGCGAGCCTATCGCTGGCAGTACATCGGCTCTGGAATTCGCAACCCGCAGTTTCAAGACATACTCACGAGCATGATCTCGCCGGGCCAGGCGCAGCGGATAGATAAGGCGCTGGCGGAGTTGATTCAGTGAGGCAGGGAGCGAGTGATGAGGTGATGGCACCTAAAGGCGCCCCCTCCCTGCCCTCGCGGCAAGCAGGGGAGGGAATCTCTAGAAAAACTTCTGAGGTAGGGGACCTCTTCATCACCTCATCACTGCCACCTACCCCTTGAGCCGCTCTTCCAATAAGTCGATTTCTCGCACGAGTTTGCGTGTTTGCGCGTCCGACAAGCTGTGCTTGCGCGCTAAAGCGAACAATG
>JAICPY010000119.1 GCA_025929585.1 Steroidobacter sp. | reverse complement strand
CATCTCACGTGATCGGGAATCGGTCCCGGGGGCCGTTGCGGTCCGTCTAAGAGCGTTTGTCTGCGTGCGTCGTCCTGTTAGGCTATGGCCGGGACTTCAGTGGGTGTCCAGAGCCGTGACTGCTTGAGGAAGCGGATAGCGGATGGCGGATAGGGATAGTCAGGAAGGTGCTTTACCTCGGTGGCGCGAGAATGCGCACTCCGAATCAACGGCAGCTTATCGCATGAGAATGTCGGCGCCATGAGTCGAATGATGCGGTTCCCCAGTGCGATCAGGCGAGATCCGGCAATCGAGGACTGGATGCATAAGCACTCGGGAGCTCTTGGGGAAGTTGCACGGCGCTGGTTCGAAGTCATGCGCATCTGCGGCGATGATGTCAGGGAGTTATTGCATGACGGCCATCCGACCGCGTGTGTAGATGATGCAGCGTTTGCCTATGTCAATGTCTTCACGGCGCATGTCAATGTCGGGTTCTTTCTTGGAGCCGAGCTTCCCGATCCGAGTGGATTGCTGGAAGGAACTGGCAAGTTCATGCGCCATGTGAAGCTCAGGCCTGAATGCGAAGTTGATGCCTTAGCACTGAGAAAGCTGATCGAAACGGCATACGTCGATATGAAAGGTCGGCTGAGCATGGCGTAATGCGCGAAGCTCGGATAGAACATTTCGGCTTTGTGGACAGGACGGCGACGGGTGAAAATCTACATGCGCCTCCAATTGAACGTAGGTGTAAAAGGGCGGATTGCATGACGTCGTTCTGGGTAGGCTGCTTTGTAGTGTTTCTCTTGCCTGTGGTCACGCCTCGCGGCAAGGTGTTTCTCTGGCTTACCCTTGCTTTCGGTGGTTGCCTAATAACACTGTGGGTCCAGCATATCTATGTAACTTCCAAGCCTGAGTACACTGGGGGCGTGGGCAGCACCTTAGGCGCAGCAGTGATGATCTGTGTCACTGCGGCATGGATTCTGGGGCTAGCGGTTCGGTACGCATGCTGGCTGGTTCAGCTGAAACGCGAAGAGATACTCGAGAGGCGGGAGCAGAAGGCGCATCAGCGGGATGGATAGCGACGAGCATGTTTCAAAGCACCTCAAACGACCTGACGATCTATTCAATAGCGATGGGCCAATGGTTGAAGCTTTGGACGGGGCGCTGCGCATTCGCTGCGTCGGCAGGATAGCGTCAGGGTAAGCTGCAACAAGAAAGCGAATCATGCGAAGCGAAGAACTCAAGGCCATCTTCGATCGACAGGCCCCTGGCTACGACAAGCAATGGGCAAGGATGGCGCCCATCCGTGACGGCTTGCATTTCGTTCTCGAATCTATTCTCGCGGGCTTGCCGGCAGACGCTCGAATTCTCTGCGTTGGGGTAGGGACAGGCGCAGAGCTGGCTCATCTCGCTCGAACATTTCCTCGCTGGCGATTTACTGCGGTCGATCCGTCGGGCGCGATGCTCGATGTCTGTCGCCAGCGAGCCGAAGCAGAAGGATATATATCGCGTTGCTACTTCCATCAAGGATATCTGGACTCACTTCCCACCGGAGACATGCATGATGGAGGCACTTGTTTTCTGGTCTCCCAATTTTTCTTGGTGAAAGAAGCGCGCTCCGAGTTCTTCCGCGCGATTGCAAACAGGCTGCGCCCCGGCGGGGTGTTAGCCAGTGCGGATCTAGCGTCAGACGTTAGCTCGAACGATTACGATGCGCTTCTACGTGCCTGGCTCAGCATGATGATGTCGGCGGGTGTCCAACCCGAGGTGCTGGATAGGACGCGTGCGGCTTATGCGAAAGATGTGGCCATACTGCCGTCCGCGATCGTTGCATCCATCATTCAAGCGGGCGGCTTTGAGTCACCTGTTCAATTCTTTCAGGCCGGTTTGATGCACGCCTGGTTTGCCAAGCGTTCACCGAGTGAGGCTGCGTAACGTTTGTTTAGCCGACGCTGCCTGGCGGCGCGGCTGATTTGGCGCTAGCGAGATTCGGAGGGTCACACCATGAGATCTGGCACCGAAGCGTTCGAATACAGCGGAGTCGCGACTCGACTTCCAGCCCAAGACTTGAATCGCGCACGTTTGTTCTACGCAGAGAAGCTGGGTCTCGAACCCATCGAGAAGCGGCCTGGAGGGCTTCTTTATCGCTGCGGGAGCGGCCTGTTCGCGTTATTCGCTTCCAATGGGTCAGCTTCTGGAAGCCACACACAAATAGGATTCGAAGTGACGGACGTGAAGGCCGCTGTCCGAATCCTACGTGCCCGCGGCATAGTGTTCGAGGAATACGATCTACCGGGGCTCAAGACGGTCGATGGGATAGCGGAGATCGTTGGAAACTATCCAAGCAAGGGAGGAAAAGGGGAGCTAGCCGCCTGGTTCAAGGATAGCGAGGGGAACATGCTCGGCATGGGCGAACCTTTGCGATGACGGTGGGCAGCAATGCATTGAGCTTACTCGAGCGATCAAATCGATAGCCGAGACGTGTCCAGATATCTAACGCATTGCGCACTGGCTTGAACGTTCTCTGCGGGTGAGTTTTCCGAGGTTCGGACAGCAGGAGGTCTAGGAACGCCAACAAGGGAACCAAGCCGATATGGTGAAACTTGAAACCAGTTTTGACGTCTCGTGCCTCCCGGATCATGCTTCGCATTCGACATGAGGAGCTAGCGATGCCGACAATCCGGGCAATCGAACCGCGCCTGAACGTCGCGGATCTAAAGCGCAGTGTCGCCTTCTACGCGGACGTGCTCGGCTTCAATATCGGTCTTTTGTGGCCGGAGGATTCACCGCAGTTCGCTATCCTCAATCGTGATGGCTTGCGCCTGCAGCTCGTAGGCGGTGGCAGCTCGTCTGAATCCAGCTGTGCCCTTTCATTTGACGTCTCAGGAGCTACTGATTTCTATTCTTCAATCAAGGATAAGGTCAGTGTGGAATGGGGGCCTGAAGTCTATTTCTATCATCGCCGCGAGTTTGGTTTCAGAGACCCTGATGGACATATGATCATCGTGTCTGAGCTCACGGATGACCCGGTGACGGATTCAGAGCAGTGACATTACGCGGGAGCGATGGCTGGTGTGGATATCGATCTCGCTCGAAGGATGTTCGATGAGTAAGCGCATGATCGCTCTGATCGCGGCGTTGCTGTTTGTTGGCCAGTCGTTCGCTCAGTCCTCCGAGCAAATTTCCAGACTGGAAGTGTTCAGCGACAATCAAGTGATGTCTTTCGAATCAACGAAGAATCTCAGTCTAAAGTTTTGGTTGCAGCAACTCATGCTCTCCGCGTTGTATCGAAATGAAGTTCAAGACTCATCTTTGAATGAGTGGCAGGCGCAGCTCTCGACGTCCAATCGAGTGTATTGCCGCTTCTCGTTCGTCGCTTCTCTCGGTATTCCAGAGCGCGAAACGTTGAGGTTTGAAGAAGTACTGCTGCCGCTATCTTCCGACGGCTATCCGGAGTACATATTCATCCGGCAGGGTCGGAGCATTCAGCGTTTGGCAAAGTACGATCCTTGGGTGCTGCGCAAGTTGGTATCGGAAGCGGAACTTCCGCTATACAAGAACCTACCCGAAGTAGAGCGCGGATTGTTCTGAGCCTTGAAGGGGAGAGTGCGAAACGCGATGACTATTGAGGTGCGAGAAGAGGCGTCGAGTGACATCGACGCTATCGAAGCGATTACGAAAGCCGCGTTCCAGAATGCGCCTTACACAAGTCATACCGAGCACTTCATCGTCGATGCATTGCGGGAAGCGGGCGAGCTCGTCGTGTCATTGGTCGCGGACGTCGATGGCGTCGTTGTGGGTCACGTTGCGATCTCGCCTGTCTCCGTATCGGACGGCGTTCGCGGTTGGTTTGGCTTAGGGCCGATCTCTGTAATTCCGGAGCAACAAGGCCGCGGCATCGGCTCGCTGCTCGTGCGCGAGGCGCTCTCGCATCTGCGAGCGCGTGGCGCTTCGGGTTGTGTCGTTCTCGGCGAGCCAGCCTTTTACCAGCGGTTCGGTTTCAAGAATGAACCGAGTCTCGTCCTGCGGGGCGTTCCTCCGGAGTATTTCCAAGCAATCGTCTTTGAGCTACCTGTGCCGCATGGCACGGTCGCCTACTCTGAGGCATTCGATGCGCAGGAAAGTCCAGATGATCGCGCATGAGGGCTGAAAGGTGCGACACGTTCGCCTGGGCGCCCGATCGCGGTTTTCTAGCTCAACCGAACGTAACGAATGGATTGATGCAGGCGATCGCGCGACCGTAGTACACGATCGTTTCGCGTTTCGGGTCGGGCACGCGGAAGAAATTGCTGCCGATCAAGTATTCGGTGAGTACGCGGCGTTCGAGTTTGTCCAGGCCATCGCGAACCTTGGGTATTCTTGCAGTAATCCAAGGCACGGATTGTCCTGCGAAGACGGCCCATCGATGTGTGCGCGGTGCGAACAGGTCACCGGCAAGCACTTCGTTCACGAATTGACTAAGCGTAGTCTCGTCGAGAGTGACGTCGCGCAAGTTATCGCGAACGATTCGCTCGACCCATCGCTCGGCACTACCTGCATAGCGGCTCCAGGATAACCCTGCCACGCCAACGGCCGTAGCGCCGACGGCCGAAAGCAGGAATTTTCGGCGGTTGATCTTGGATATATCTGTCCTCATCACCTGATCACCTCATCTCATGCCAGCAAGCTCGCGCTACGCAGCGACAGCGCGGCGACCGTGAGACTTGGATTCGAGCACGACCCGGAAGGAAACACCGAGGACCCGACTACAACTAAGTTCCGGACTTGATGGTGAACTTGCTTGGCATCGATCACCGACGAGATCGGGTCATGGCCCATGCGTAAGCTTCCTTGGATATGCGATTCCGTCGCTCGCATGCCTCTGAACTCGATGTGCTCGATCGGTAGCGGCGCGAGCACTTGGCGCAATGCCGCCCACGAACGCTCGATTCCAAGCTCCGCATACCGCGAGACACGTTCGTGCGATACGTGAGCTGTTCCGTCGCCATCGATCGTGACGCGATTGGTATCCTGCGGAAGATCTTCCACGACCACGACCAGCGGCGCGAGTTGGCGCCATCGTCCATATTCTTTTCGGAGTCCGTGTGGCCATCGATTGTCGAAATAGATAAGTGCGCCCGCATGGTCTCTTCGAAACGCACCGTCATAAAGCGAATAGTTCAGCGCCGTGGTGATGGTGCCGCCATCTAGGTTATCGAGCCCATCGAGCAAGACTTCCACGCTGTAGCCGGCTTGCTCGTGAATGCCGACACCGGTAAGCGAATGATCGATACCAGACCGCAACAGAATCGCAGGGCTATGAATCGCATTGGCGCCAAGAACGAACAGCTCTCCTTTGACGCGATGTTCAAAACCGTGTTTCCGATAGATTGCCGCAATCGTTGTACCGTTCGCGACATCCAAGCGCGTCACCTCACAACCGGTCCGAATCTCGACGTTCGGATGCGAGCTCAGATTGGTAAACCCGTTCTCGAAGGTGAACTTCGCATTGACGGGGCACAACATGCAGCGTGCGGATGCACAACAACGGCCTCGTTGACCGGTCGCGGCGCTCGCACGTGCCGTTGCCATCGGAACATGCAAATCCGGTTGGGCGCGACGCATCACTTCATCGACGCTGGTCAGCTTATGAGCGGGCAGAGGAAACGGTGTGGAGCGCGGCAACACAGTGCTCATCTCTGCCGCACCCGCCACTGACATCTTGTTTTCCGCTTGCACGTAATACGGATCGAGTTCCTCGTAAGTCAGCGGCCAATCCTGCGCTACGCCGTACAACGATCGCATGTGAAAGTCGGTCGGATGAAAGCGTGGCGTCTGCGCATACCAGCAGTTCGTGCCGCCACCCACGCCGATGGTGAAATTCCAAGCCTTGTGACCCGCCGGCGTCCGATACGTTTCTTCCGGCACTATGCTCGAGTTTCTACCGTGCTCGATCTGCCAAGCGTGCGAATGAAACGATCCACGCTCGAGAACCAGCACGCGCGCTTCGGGCCGCTTCTGCAAGTATCCTTCGATGAAGAACAGCGACCCAAATCCGGAGCCGATGACGACGAGGTCGAAGGAGGAGGGAGGGGAAGGCATGATTAGGGGTAAGAGGAAAGGGGGTAGTGATTAGGGGGGTAGGGGATAGCAAGATCGGAGAGGAATAGAAAAAGGGGGTAATGATTAGGGGGTAGGGGGTAGCGAGAAAAGAGAGCGATAGATGAAGGTTCGTGAATCGGGGAAATGAATGCCGGAGCAGATTAAGAAGCGATCGTTCTTTCTTACTACCCTCTACCCCCTAAACACTCCCTCTCACTTCCTCATTTGATTCCACACATTCCCAAATTGATCCAGCCATGGTCGTGGCCACGGACTTGCGAGGAATCGAGCTTTTCAACTCGCGAGCAGCCGGCGCGTTTCAATGCTTGCTCCAAGTAGCGCGGTGAGAATACGGCGAGGTGCCAGTTCGGGTGATTGCGATAACCGCTGCCATCGCCATAAGAGAAGATGCGGCCCGAAGCCCATACGCAAGGATCCTTCTCTTCGTTGAATCGGTACCAGCCATCCTGATGGAAATCATGAACACCGTTGCGCTCGGCGTCGACGAATGCTTCGCAGATCTTCAAGCCGTCCGGCACCCAGATCTCGAGTCGACCGCCTTTGTCGAGCACGCGGACCCATTCGGCAAGAACGCGCTCGGTTCTAAACCAAGGAACGTGCTCGAGCACGTGACTTGCGTACACAACCTCGAAGGTATTGGAGCGAAAGGGTAAGCGACGTTCCGCATTCCAGACGTAATCGACATTGCGGCCGCCGACGATGTTCAGTGTTTCGAAGCCATGAATTCGGCCATTGCCTGGGCCGATCTCCAGGCGGCGGTTGGCTTTCTTGCCGCGCGACAACAGCAGCGCGGGTGTTTGTACGAAGCGCTGTGCCGCAGTGAGCGGCATGCGACAAACGGATGTTGCCACCGAGTGCATGCGGCGCGCAGCATCTAGATACTGGGTTGGAACGAGCGATCGAATTGCATTCATCCTGTGCGTCTCCTCGCGAGATGGGTTCGATAAGCAAGCTGTATGGCGATGACGCCGCTGCAGCATGCGCGCTCCATGACAATGAGTCGCGGGCAGGTGGGATCGTTGATCAAAGCACACGCCAGCGGAACGAGAGGCCTGCTACTTCAGCATCGTAGCGGCGGATGTCTCGATTGCTGGAACGATCAAAGGCTCGATAACTCAGCTCGAAGCTCAAGTTATCCGTGGGTGAGTAAGCGAATGTGCCCAAGCCTGAGAAAACATCATCAACTCGACCGACCGTAGTGGGATCGATCGGATCGAAGCCGAGGTATTCCTGCTCTTCCCACGCGAGGGCGAAGGAGAGTGAAAGCTGACGTAGCGGGCTCCAACTCGGTGTGACGCTGATGCCATCTGAAATGAAGTAGTCGGACTCCGCGTCCACGTACGCTCGCAGCTCACGCCAAGCCGCAACCTTCGTCGAGAATTTGGGTCTTGGTTGCCAAGAGATCTCGGCACGCCAAATGTCACCCGAGAATTCATCGTTCGGATCGTCATCGTGCGTTCGCTCGACATAGCCGTACATCGCTTGAAGATGTGTGTGCACGCTCAAGGTATAGCCAATCCGAGCGAGCGCTCCGTTCTCTTCATAATCGCCACTTTGTAACGAGGAGGCTGGATCGAGGAGCCGATTCGGGAATTGGGCATCTATGACACGGTATTCCAGCGCGAAAGTATGTTGGGTCGGCGTCGTATATTGAATGCCGGCTCGGCCGGTGTCCGCTTCGAAGTCATCGGCGCGTCGCAGATCCAGTCCGTGTTCTGTTTTCGTATGTTCGCCGCCGGCGAACACGCTCCAGCGCGGTCCTAGCTTGTACCGAAGGCTGCCTTCGTAAGACATCGTTTCGAGGATGTCCTTCAATGCACCGCGAGAGTTCGCAAAGTCCGCCAGTGAACGCGTGTACCGAGCGCCCAGAGTGCCGGAGAGCGCGCTGGTCATCAGCCAATCCCAACCGAGTTTGCCGTTGCCTGCGACATGATCCAGATGGTCGTTCTCTGAGAATCGCACGTCCTGTGCTCGTGCCTGCACTGTGAATACCTGACGGCCGATCTCGATGTCTTCGCCGATGCCGGCAGTGAGCCGATTCACATAGTCATCGCGAGAAACGATGCCGGCGTTCAAAGGATCGGACAGGTCTGCGCTCTCCGATAGCCGAAACAAGTTGTCGTCATAGGAGTACTGATCGCTGATGTACAACGTTTCGATCTCTTCCGGCTTTTGCTGGGGCGTGGACTGCGCATTGGATGTGACGCAGACGCACAGCCCTGCGGCAAGCGTTGCCGATGAAAGCAGTGTCGTGGATACAGTAGTTTTCAATGGATTCTCCGAGCCTCTCATAACGCAATCTCCGTATGAGGCAATCAAGCCCGACGCATGAATAGGCGCAGGACGTCACGATCGTAAGGACGCGATTGGATGCGAGCCATCAGCAAGTACAAAAGACCGCCACCGACACTGAGTAGAATCAATTCAGCGGGCGCAGACAGTGAGTACGCGGCGAGCTCGTGCTGAGCAAACCGGATCGCGACGACCATGATCACGGCGCGAGCTACCGCGGGGAGTACGGCGGCGAAGAGGGGCGACACTTTCTGATCTAGCAGCCGTAATGTCACTTGAAAGCAGACGACGGCGTTGATCGCACTGGCAACCAAATACGCGCCCGCAACGCCGGAGATTCCCCACCGCAGACCCACCAGGAACGCTGTTACGTGCAGTGCGGTGCTAAACAGGCCCAGGCGGAAAAGAATATCGGTGCGACCAAGCGCCGTGAACACTGTTCCGCCGACGCTCACGAGCGACTGAATGAAACCGACCGGTGCGAGCCACGCAGTGATGACTGCAACCAGGGGCCACCCATCGCCCAACACGACCGTGACGAACGGCTCTCGCAGTGCGAACAGCCCGCCCATCAGCGGCGCGGTAAAGAACGCGATGACCGATAGCGTGCGCAGATACATTTGTCCGAGCTTGGGAAGCGCATCCTGAGATCGACTCATGACCGGCAAAAGAGCGCGCGCCGCCACGAAAGTGAGGTTCTGCAGCGGGAACAACATCAGACGGTAAGCGACGGAGTACGCACCAAGCGTCGATGCACCGAGCGCGCGGCCGACGATGACCGCATCTGCATTGCGGGCGAAGTAGTTCACGACGTTGAAACCGAGCAGATGCCCACTGAAACGCCACAACGATCGCGCCTGCTCACGGCCCCAGAACCAGCCCGGACGGAACTCGGATGCCCTCCAAAGTTGGATCGCCGAGACGATTGCGATCGTCAATGACTGCAGTACGAAACTATATGCGCCCATCCCCAAGATCGCAGCGCTCACCGCCACGATGAATCCGAGCGCGATGGAGATGATCTCGATGCGGGCCAGCAGCTCGAATCGCGAAGTGCGCTCGAGTAGAGCTTGATGGACCGTCGTGCTGCCGAGAATCGGGAAGGTCAGAGCCAGTAGCTGAAGTAACGGCTGCACGGCTGGCGCTCGAAAGAACGCGGCGATCGGCAGGGAGAGCACGAGCAGCAACAATCCCAGCGCCAATCCGATGAAGCAGTTGCTCCAGTGAGCGGTGAGGGTGGTCTTCGGATCCAGCGTTGCGTTTTGTACGATCGCGGCACCCGTGCCTAGATCGCGCACCAGCATTGCGAAATTCGTGATCGCAAAAGACATTGCGATCAAGCCGAAATCGGCAGGTGAGAGTAAGCGCGACAAGACGAGCAGAGTGAGCAGCTGCACGCCGACGCGAGCCGCCTGGATCGTGCCGACCCATCGGGCATTGCTGAATGCCGACATCAGCTCTCCTTCGCCGCGGTGAAGGCCACTGCCGATGGTTGAACGGCATCGTCACGGCCGATAGCCGAAATCGCGTGCGGCGACAACACACGCTCGAACCTCGGTCGTAACCATCGTGCGACCGCTCGATAGTGGCGTTCGAACGCCACGTACAAGCAGAAGGCTGTGATATGAGCGAGCAGAACGCCGCATCCGATCTCGAGCCAAAGATTGCCAAAGTCCAGCCATTCCACCGCGACGATCAGCACGGTGTTGTGGATCAGATAGAGGCTGTAGCTATACGAGGCCAGAAACTCGGAGAGCCGCCGCAAGGTCGCTGGCACTGAGTGCACGCACGTGAGACATGCGAGCAGGCCGAACATGATCATTCCCATCAATGCGGCGCTCTGCACGTCATACGGCTGAAAGCCAATCTTGCCCATGCGTCCGATCAATGCCACGACGCCGAAGAGGATCATCGCGTAGCCGATGCCACGAACGTTCGGAGACTGAATGGCGTGACGCATCTCGTAGAACAGAAAGCCTGCAATGCTTCCGAGCAGCCAAATCAAAGTGAGCGACTTGCCGCCACCCGCCGCTGCGTTCCAGACCAGCACCGGGAAGCTCACGAGTGCAAGTGCAACCAAATAGCGCTTATCGATCCGCTCGCGCTTGATGAGACAAAAGAAGAACAGGCCCATCGAAACGTAGATCCACATCTCGATCGCGACCGTCCAGAAGGGCTCGGCGGCGTTATAGGGTCGAATCCGCCAGGGTAGATCGATGCCGGCAAACTGTGCGAGCTGAAAAACGCTGTGATCCTGCAGCATAAACAGGTTGCCGATAAACGCGAGCAAACCGGTGTTATCCCCTTCACCACCGGTGTACGAGCGAATCAATAGAAGATTGGCCGCAACGATGAGCAGGAGAGCCGGCACATAGGGCGTGAAGATGCGAGCGACGCGATCGGCTAGGAAGCCGGGGAAGTGCGGCATCGGCTTGTGTGACCAGTTCATCATCGACTGAGTGATCAAGAATCCAGAGAGCAAGAAGAAGATGGCCACGCCCAGATTGCCCAGCGAGTAAGGATCCTTGATGCCGAAATACAGCAACAGCACATGCGCCGCGATGACCAGATTCGAGGCGACCGCTCGCAACACATCCAGGTATGCAGTGGCAGCATCGCCGAGCGAGTGCTGAAGCGCAGGTTTGGTTCGCGAGGTATTCATAGGCTCACACTCCGTGCCTACAACATTCCGTGCTCATGGAGGACGGGCTGCAATGCGGCCTTCCAGCGCGCATAGCCTTCCGCATTCAAGTGCAAACGATCCGGCTTGAATAATCGCGGATCAGGCTCGCTATCGGCCGTCGCCGTCGCGATGAACAAATCGACCAGATCGATGTGTTCCGAGCGTTCTGCGATGGCGCGCAGCCCGGCATTCAGGATTTTTAGCTGCTGTTCATCGACCGGTGCTTGTCGATGCGCGCTCGGCGGCACAGTGCACAGGATGATGGGTGCCTTCGAGCGGCTTTGGTGAAGCGCGATCATTGCTTCGACATTCGCAAGGGAGTCGCTGGCTTTCTGTCGTGCGGTCAGATCATTCGTGCCGATCAAGATGACGACAGCCTTCGGCTCGAGCGCGAGCACGTCTTCCTCGAAACGAAACAACAGGCCTCGGCTCACATCGCCACCGATACCGCGATTTGCGACTGTCACGGAAGGAAACTCGGCGTTCAGATGCGGCCACTGTGCGGTGAGCGAGTCCCCCGCGAACACGATGCTGTTTTGCTTCTTCGAGCGTTCGCGCCAGAAGTGCTCGCGATTCTGCGACATCCAATCGAACACTCGTATGACACCGCGGCCCGGCCATTCCTGAGCCGTAGACGGATAGGGTGAGGGTCTGTCGTTTTTGGAAGGAGAGTCGGCGAACGCAAGCGACGAGCATGCGGCTGCGAGCGTCGCGATCGTTGCAATCGACAAGGCTCGTGCGGTCATGAGCCGACACCCAGTCGATTGCGCAGAGCGCCGAAGTGCCGAACACCGAGACTGTGTTTGAGTAACAAGCTGATTGCGTTGGGGATCGCAAGGGCTCCTGCGGCCACGGACAAAAGCACGCGTCCAAACCAGCGTATCGAGCCCAGCATTCCGGGTGGTGGGCTGAAGCTTCGAACTTCAAGGCCCAGTCGCTGTGCCAAACTGAGATGCTGGCCGTGGCGTTCCAAGAACGCTCGCATGAGAGAAGGATCGCAGTTCGCGCTGACGCGTTTAGGGTTGCCGACGTTGCGCCACTCCACGAGAGGCTCGTCGATATAGAGCGCCTGTAGGCCGGCCCCATCGAGTTGCAACACGAAATCGATGTCCTGAAACCGCCGCAAGGATTCGGTGAAGCGGCAGCCGCCGAGCAGGTGACGAGGTACGGCGATCGAGCTCGTCTGCACGACATTGCCGGCTTTCAGCATGAAGTCGGCCAGCGGTTCCTTTGCATGCGGGCCGCGCCGCGGCACGACTCGTCGTTCCGCATATTCGTTGGTGGAGTTCACGGCCGAGAAACAGAAGGCATCGCCGTTGTGACGATTGATGCAATCGAGCTGCATTGCCAGCTTATGCGGTGCCCACAGGTCGTCCGCATCGAGGAATGCGATCACATCGAAGCGTGCTTGCTGGATGCCGCGATTGCGCGTCGCCGCGCCGCCTGCGTTGCGCGCATTGCGGATCAGAACGAGATCGGAACCCGCAACTTCGGCGATCCGGTCCAACGTGTCGTCGCTCGAAGCATCATCGATCACGATGATCTCGTTCGGGCGGTGCGTTTGCGCGCGCGCGGTCGCGATCGCATCCTGGATCGTTTTCGCAGCGTTGTACGCGGGAATGACGACAGAAACGGTTCGCAGCATGTTAAGACATCAGGTGAGGTTGCATCGCCGGATAGGTGAGCGAAGTCGCAAACGATCCGCCATTCAGGCGATTCAACTCATACGGTCGATCCTTGCGAGGACCGGCCAAGTGAATGACCGAAAGCGGTCGATAGGGTGCGATCGGCTCGCACAACATCCGTGTCTGCGGATTCCAGATCGGAGAGCTCAAATGCGGTAACCAGTTGAAGCGTGCGGCAAGGAAAGTCGTCGGCAGTCTGTTCAAATAGATGGCCGCCAAGAACGCGTGCTGATCCATGTTCACCTTGCCGGTGCGTCCAAGCGCTTTCGCGTATAAGCGCTTCCAGGCATCCCAATGCGGTGCGGTATCTCTCAAGCAGACGACACCGATGTTGATGCTGGTGACGAGCGAGCAGCGCACGCCGTCGCGAATGCCGAAGGAGGCAATCATGTTACCGGCCCACCAACGCAGGTCGGTCCAAGTTCGGCGGTACCCGGGCCCATTTTCCTTGGCGACTGCGGCGCCGGTCGCGCGCGCGCCCTCGATATAGGCTGCAGCGAACTCCGGCGTTTGCATCCACGCATCGGCATCGAACCACAGATAGATCTCGTATCCAGGAAAGTAATCGCGCAACGCCGTGCGCGCGACCAATCCGATGTTGCGCAACTGACGCGCTTCCGCCGGTACCGGCAGCGTCCACTCGGGCTGAACTATTTTGCAGCCCAATACCGCTAGCGGAGTGCGCTGTT
>JAICPY010000089.1 GCA_025929585.1 Steroidobacter sp. | reverse complement strand
CATTCGCCGAAACCTCGCAGCGGGCAAGCCGACGGATTTCTTCAGCTTGAAACTTCCGCGTGAGACTCGCGCATACGTGCCGAAGCTACTTGCGATGCGGCGCATTCTCGCCGATCCGACGGCACATGGACTCGCGTTCGCTCCGATCCCAAACGATGCGTACTTCGAGAAAGTCGAGCTTGCTGGCCAGATCGATTTAAACGTTGCAGCGCAGCTCGCTGGGCTTCGGAAAGAAGAGTTGCTTGCTTTGAATCCGGCGTTCAATCACTGGATCACGGATCCAGATGGACCCCATCACCTGCTCGTGCCCGCTGCGAATGCCGCGCGTTTCACCGAAGCTATCGCAAGGTTGCCGCCCGAAGAACGCGTACGCATCGTCTATCATCGCGTGCGAAAGGGCGATACGCTTGGGGCGATCGCGAACAAGTACGGCGTCTCCGTCGCAGCGCTTCGCTCATCGAACAAGATTCGCGACTCCGTCATTCATCCTGGCCAAGATCTGCTCGTCACCGCTGCGCCCCGCTCCTTCAAAACACGCTCGACCGCAATCGCGATGAAAAGCGCGGAGCCTGGCGCGAAGCTCGCGCGCGCTGCATCGAATCGCCATGTAGTGCGCGGAGGCGAAACCCTATGGAGCGTCGCTCGCCACCATGGCGCGACTATGGAGCGATTGGCTGCGGCGAACGGAATCGGACAAGACAGCACGCTATCTATCGGCCAGGTGCTCTCCATTCCTCGCGGGGTTCGCCTCGCTTCAGCGGATATGGACAGCGTTCCGCAATCGGTGACGTACATCGTCCGCTCGGGCGATACGCTCTCGAGAATCGCCTATCGATTCCGCATCCGGCTAGGCGACCTGCTTAGCTGGAACGATCTGAGCTCGCGCAGCATCATCAAACCAGGACAGCGGCTGGTGATGTACGTGGATCACAATCGCACTGGCAGCTAGGTACACGCTGATTAAGTCCCAGTACCCATGGAGTTCGTACGCCGGCGCTTGGCAGCCGCTGGCGTGCAGGTGTTGTCGCCTGCCAGGCTGCAGCACTTTTCGGTCAGAAACCCGATGAGCTCCTGCATGGCCGTGAAGTTCGCGCTGTAATAGAGAAAGCGCCCCTCTCGTCGCGAAGCGATCAAGCCCGCGCGCTGCAACTCCTTCAAATGAAACGACAGTGTCGGCGCTGGAATATCGATGCGCTCAGTCAGCTCACCCGGTGTGAAGCCTGGAAGGCCGCGCCGCACGAGCAAACGGAAGACCGCCAATCGTGATTCGTTAGCCAATGCGCCCAGCGCGGAAACGACGTCTTCTGATTTCATAGTTTCAATTATATGAAACTATCGCTATTCTGTCATCAATGTCCATCGCCACCGATCCACACCGACTCGCCGCCAAGCTGAATCAGTCGTGCGACTGTGTTGCGGCCAATGTCCCTGCCTTGCAGCAGCGACTCGGCGCGACTCTGGGAGCATATTCAGCCAACCAATCCCTGGTGGAATCGCATCCCCACCTGCTCTCCGCTATTCCGTTCTTTCTGTCCGATGAACACGCTCGACAAATGCGGGAGCTCATCGGCGGTATCGAGCGCGTCGTGGCCCTTCCTGTGTACCAGGAACAAGTTCTGAGAGGTGCCCCTGCTATTGCCCACCACAATCAAGGCACCCGAGGCGCCTTCCTGGGCTTTGACTTTCACGTCACCGCCGAGGGTCCCAAGTTGATCGAGATCAACACAAACGCCGGTGGCGCACTCATCAATCTGGAGCTCTTTCGGGAGCAGCTCCAGTGCTGTTCCGAGGCGAAGGGATTGTCCCTCTTCAGAGATGCGGCTGAACCCGGGCGCGAGATGATCCGGATGTTTCGGCACGAGTGGGCGCTTGCTCGCGGTGATCAGCCGCTGCGCCATATTGCCATCGTCGATAGTGAACCCGAGACACAGTATTTGTATCCTGAGTTCGTACTGTTCAAACAGTTATTTGAGCGCGCCGATATCGTGGTCTCCATCGCACCACCGCACGATGTGCATTTCGATGGTCGCAACCTCATCTGTCGAGGAGAGGCTGTCGACCTCATCTATAACCGCTTGACCGATTTTTATCTCGAGGATCCGACTCACTCGCACCTGCGCCAAGCTTATCTAAACAACCAAGTGGTCCTGACGCCTCACCCGCGCAGCCACGCTCTCTATGCAAGCAAACGCAATCTGGTTCTCCTGAGCAACGAAGACGCGCTGCGCCAGCTGCAAGTGGAGCCGGAGCTCATCGAACTGTTGCTTCACGGCATCCCACGGGCAGAACCAGTCTTGCCACAGGATGCCGAGCGCTGGTGGGCCCAACGCAAACAGTGGTTCTTCAAGCCCGCAGGTGGGTACGCCAGCCGTGGCGTGTATAGAGGGGATAAGCTAACGCGCCGCGTCTTCGCCGAAATCATGGAGGCTGACTACATCGCACAGGCTTTGGTGGCGCCAAGCGAGAGGTGTCATCGACCCAGCTCGCAGGCTTCGCTCAAGGTGGACGTGCGCAACTACGTGTACGACGGCCGCGTGCAGCTAGTTGCAGCACGGCTGTACCAAGGCCAAACCACTAACTTTCGAACACCTCAAGGCGGTTTCGCTCCGGTGTTCTTCGCCTCGGAGGATCGTCTCGCATCGCTGCGAGGATAGGCGGCACCGTCTCATGCGACAATGTGGCCACCGTGAGCCGATCAATCCTTCGTGGTGTCCGATCGATGTCTATCTCGAACATCCCCATCCTCTTTGCCGCGCAAGTGCTCAACGGCTCGGGCCTAACTGCGGTCGTGTTGTTCGGTGGGATATTGAGCGCGGAGCTTGCCCCAAACCCTTCGTGGGCAACGGCGCCAGTTTCGCTCGCGGTCGTGGGAATGGCGCTGTCGACCGTGCCGGCCTCGTCGCTCATGCGCATCATTGGACGGCGACGCGGGCTGATCGCAGGCGCGGGTATCGGTATTGTCGCATCGCTCCTTTGTGCGTACGCGATTGCACAAGGCAGCTTTCTACTTTTCTGTTTCGGGTCGATGCTATTTGGAACCACCACGGCCTTTACGATGCAGTATCGCTTTGTGGCGGCAGAGAGTGTCGCTCGGGAGCGCGCAAGTCAGGCGATTTCGTATGTGCTACTCGGCGGCCTCGGTTCGGCATTGATCGGACCGCAGGCTGCAATGGCTGCCCGCTCTTGGATTGCGGAGCACGAGTACGCCGGCTCATTCGTGATCGTGGGTCTCTTGTACGCGCTCGGTGCGATTGTCTTGGCCAAGCTGCGTCCGCCTGAATCGAGGACTGCAGAGTCTGCGAGCGACGGACCTACTATCAGCGAATTGATCCGCGAACCGATATTGCGCAAGGCCGTGCTTGCGGGTGCGATCGCATTCGGCGTGATGAGCTTCATCATGACTGCAGCTCCGGTCAGCATGCATTCCGTCCATCACCACAGCGTTGAGGCGATTACCTGGACGATCCAAAGTCACATCCTCGCAATGTACCTGCCCTCCTTATTCAGCGGCAGACTCGTCACTCTCTTTGGCGAGCGATCCATGATGATCTTCGGCAGTCTTCTGCTTGCCGCAAGCGCCCTTGTGAGCTTGATCGGACACGACGTACCGCACTACTGGATTGGGCTCGTGCTGCTTGGAGCCGGATGGAACCTTCTGTTTACTGCGGGGACCGCGTTGCTCGCCACGCACTACACGGGCCCCGAGCGGCATCGCGCACAAGGGATTAACGATTTCATCGTGTTCACATCCCAAGCATGCGTGTCTTTCCTCGCCGGACTCGCTGTGCTCAAACTCGGATGGCAATGGACGAATCTGAGCATCGTGCCGCTGCTTGCACTGATGATCTGGGTGGCAAGTCGCGAGGCCACGCACCCTATCCGCGCGGTCGCCTCCGACTAGCTGATCGGTCAGTGCATCTTTGTACTTTGAAGGCGATCACATGCAGGCATCGACAGACATCCATCGCTGCTGATGGTGGCTGACCCTTAGAATCCCAAATCATACATTCAGTACCCAACTGGATTCTTGATGAATCGCCATAGCATCTTGCAGCCCACCGACCAGCTGCGTGCTTGATCCTCAACATGTGCGGAGATTCGGTCGATCATAGATCGATCGTACAAGTAGCCATTGAAGATCACCGATTCGATGCGCCGTGTGTTGCTGATATCGTCCAGCGGATCAGCATTGAGCAGAATGAGATCCGCCACTGCACCTGTAGCTACGATGCCGTATTGCCCCTCCAGTCCAAAGTATTCCGCTGGCTTGATGGTCGCCGCTTGCAACGCATCCGCAGGTGCGAGGCCCGCCAGGACCAGCTGTTCCAGCTCTCGATGCACGTCCGCACCTGCGATGATGTAGTCCGTGCCGACAAGGATTTTCACGCCTGAGCGGTGTGCGGCACCAGTCAGTTCGAGGCCTTTTCGATAGAACTCACGATAGGTCTCACGCGCTTCTGAAGAGCGATCATCCGCCAAGGTGCCGTTGACATCCTCCAGCCATTGCCACTTCATCAGCGGGTGCAGATACCGCAATAGAGGATCTTCGCGGACGGACGCGTCATCGGAGTAGGCATCGACCCAGCGCGTCAAGTGTGTTGGCACATACCAGGTGCCTGCATCCTTCATCGCAGAGAATATGGCTTCTGCCTCTCGAGGGTCGTGTTGATCGAGCATTCGCCGTCGATCCTCCTTCCAGTCCGCTGCGCCGCCTGCTCGAAGCTCTGCGCTGCCGGCGAAGGACTCGTGCAAGATGAACCTTGCGTGTTCGATACTCTTCTGATGTGCCGCGGCCTCCGCGGCAGTCACCGCGTATGGCCGATGACCAACGACTTCGAGCCCGAGCTTTCGCGCTTCATCGACTAAAGCGAAATAGGCGTCCCTAGGAATTCGATCATAGACTTTGATCGCCTCGACATTTTGCCGGGCGAAGTGTCGAACGAAAGCCCGAGCTTGGTCGGGCGTCGCAGTATCGAAAAAGTCTGGGACGCCCTTGATGCGCTCGCTCATGCCAGGGCCATTTGCCATGAAGCTAGTCGAGCTCATGATGCGCGGCCCGACACGCTGAGCTGTCAAAGCTTCCGATGTCCAACGCCGCTTGTCTTCACGGCAAGCGATAAATGGATCGGCAGGCTGCGGACAACCCTGCATGTCACGTACGTTCGTGACGCCGTAGGCGATGTACAGCGGGAGATCCAGTAGCGGAGAGATGGCATAAATGTGGGCGTGCATATCCCAGAACGCCGGCAAGAGGTATCGGTCGCTACCGTCGATCACGCTCGATGCCTGAGGTACCACGATATCGTCGGTAGGGCCCAAAGCAACGATATGTGCGTTCTCGATCAGCACCGTTTGCCCTGGTACGAGAGTACCCGTCGCCACATCGACAACCGTCACGTTTACAATAGACAACGCCGTGCTGCGCGCGGGCTGCACTGTTGCGACCGGCCATAGGACGCCCAGTGCGAATGCCACCAGCACTGCGAGAACCAGAACGCCGAGTACTGCAGCAGCGCGTGCTACGTATTTCATTTTGTTCTCAGTCCGCGGGCGTGCACTCATCGCGCGTTTACAGTCATCTCATTCACGCGACGATGATGCTCGCTTCGACATCCGCACACAGCTGTTCGCGATCGATCGCCGACAACCCGCCGTCTTCCCGAATACGTTTGAAGGCACGAGCCATCCGCTTGCGGGCCTCTGGCGCAAGCGAATCCGATAGGTGAGCGCCCGAGATTGCATCGACGACCAATGCCTCACGACGTGCATGGTTACGTTCCGCAACCAGCCGATGATGAAGAAGCGCGCGGCCGAGGATGACCCAGGGAAAATTCGGATTCGTGATCGGCCCGACCTGGAGCTGCATTCCGCCCATGGGTGCACCGAACACTTGCACTTTCGCGAGTCGATTCGCGCCGAACACTGCGCCCATACTTCCAAGCAGCGCACCGAGACCCGCACCCAGCAATAACGAAGCACCGCCTGCCGCGACATCGATGACTCCGCCCGCGACCGCTCCGGTTGCAGCGCCCGTCATCGCGAGTTGTTTTGTCGATAGGCCGAAGACGACGAAACTGCGGTCGGAAAACACATCCTCGCTCAACACATCGACGGCCTGTTCTCGGATTTCGAGCGCGCCGTGGTGGTACCACTCCTGCACGGAGCGACGTGCTGTCTGTTCACGTATGCGTACCCGACTCATCAAGCGTTCGCTCAGTGTTTTCACGAGTTGCGCCTGATCGGCATGCTCGGGCGCTGGCGCGACTTCGTGCCAGGAAAGCACATCGATCAGGAGATCGGTGATCTCCGACGCGGCGCGACGGCGCCGCTCTTTTCGGTCCGCTTCCAACACGTTCACGGCATGATCGAGCGCGGCGCTGAAGCGATCATCGCCTTCGCCCAGCTCGCGGAATGCGCGCAGCAATTCGAGGCGCTTGGAGAAGTCGGCTCGCTGGGCATCGAAGATGCGCACGATCGAAAAGTATTGGTTGAGCGCGCGTCGCCACTCTTCGACGTAATCGCCGGGCCCGATCATATTGATCAGCGCCATGCGCGGCTGACCCGTCCAGCGAAGGACCTCCATCTCCGCTTCGTACTCCGCTCCATACGGATGCGCGCCATCGACGACATACAGTACGCCGGCGCCCGCCAGAATGGGCTTCAACAGCTCGACCTCGTTGCGGTACCGATCTTCGTTTGCATGTTGCGCGACAAACTCACGAACCACCTGCGTCCGCGCATCCGCGCCGCGCTCATGCTGTCGCAACCAATCGAGTATCGCCCGCGGCCGCTGAAATCCCGGTGTATCGAAAAGCTCATACAACACTTGATCGTCGATGCGCATTCGGAAGCTGCGCGCGATGCGAGTGGTACCTGGATCAGGCGAGATCGCGACGGATTCATCTTCTGCCAGGGTAGCAACGATGCTGCTCTTTCCCTTGTTCGGATGTCCGACGATCGCAAACGTCGGATGAGACGGGCGGATGACCAGATGGCTCGTCATGCGCCGCTCTCCATATACAAAGCGGGATCGGCGATGCGCCCGACCCAACGCGCCCAGGTCGTGCGCTGCGCTTCGTCCGCCGGGATACCGGCTGCGCCGATCGGAACGACGACAATCGAGCACGCAGGCCCCACTGCTGCACGCAGCATTTCCAGAAAGTCTTGTAAATCGAGCAATGGCGCTTCCCAAGCGCGTACGAACAACAGCACAGCGCTAGGTTCCCCGCCGGCAATACTGCGAACCGCGGCGGCGTCATGCTGGAGATCGCGCCCTCCTCCCGCCTCGACCGCTTGCGTTACCTCCTTCTGCAAGTTGCGCAGGCTCCAAGCATTCACAGTGTCCGTTGCGATCGCGCTCGACCAAACGATTGCCGCTGCTTGCGAGGACACACCTGACGGCGTGGTCCGCGCAGTAGTCCCTGGGGATTGCGTAGGCGGCTCGGCATCGCCAGCGCCCAGTGCAATCTCCGCTGAGCTCATGCGATCCAGCAATGCTTTCACCTGCGGATCGTCGAGCAACAAGTGCGCAGTAGCCGCTCGTAATCGAATCAATGCGAGGACCAGCAACACGCATCGAGGTGCTAGACCATACGCCGTGATCGATGCCAACAAAAACGGCCACCATCCAGTCAGCGTCTCAGCCGAGATCGCAGGAGGTGACGCGGATGTAAGGCGAAAGAACCGTGAACTGTCGATGAGTGCGGCGGACGGCACCGCGTCCGGCCAGAACCAAGCCCAGGGGGTTGCGAGTACATTGGTGATACGCAGAGCATCATCGCTGTTCACGCGCAGCGTCGTGCTCCAACCGAACGCTAGATCGGTGAACGCGATCAACGCTGCAGCGGTCGCGAGCGCCGCAATGTTGAAAGCGACTGCTCCGATCTGCGACCACACGAGCATCTGCCAGCGAGCGAAGCGTGCCACTGCAGGTCCACGCGCCGCTGGCCACACAAGCAACTCCGCGCGAGGCTCATCCAATCGCGCGATGCGCCTGTAGATTGCGGCGATGAACGCGCCGGGATTGAGGCCGCCCATCAAATCCTGCAGCGCCCGAATCCCAGGCACGCGCGGCAGCATCAGAACCAACGACAAGACAACGAGAGCGGCCTGCAGTAACACCAATACGGCGAGCACCGTGACGACATTGACGGGCCAAGTGCCGTCGTAATGAAACACCGCCGAGGCGACACCCACGCCCGCCAGGGCGCCCACGATCAACATCAGAAGGCCGATCACACGCCGGCTGCGTTCGAGGCGTTGTCCCAAGGACGGCTTCGATATCGACTCCGGATCACGGGAAATGCGCGCATGCCAAGCACGAACCCGCCCTAGAGGGTTTCGCGTTGACAACGACGCCGCGATCGTACGATCGCGATGCAATCGCTCTGCGTAAGATGTACCGCGATCGGCTTCCAGACAGGCCGGAATTTCAACCGCGTCTACAAACAGTGGCGGATTTCGGTCGGCGGAATCGGGCATGGCGCGATGATAGCTGCCCGAGCGCCTTTGCACAGAAGGCTTTGTTGCTGTGTGTCACTCGCGATGCATGAGTTCTCGCCGGCCACCTTGCAATGGGCGAGTAGCTGCGCGTTGCCCGGTGAGCTTCGCGGTCGTTCGCCTATTGTCCCGAGTGCCCTTTCGACATATCCGCTGCGCTCGTCCGGGAGCGTAAGCTGAGGAGCTTCCGAGCTTTGCCTGCCTGTCTACCGTGGAGTCGACGATGGCTTTCTCATCTCAGCGCGCCTTCCTGCTGATGATGGCCGCTTTTCTGACTTCAGCGCCACTGGCGCGAGCTGTGGACATATGGACGGTTGGCATCAATAACACGCGTCAGGGATGGAACAGATCCGAAACTGTGCTGACGCCGGCAAACGTGTCCGAGCTCAAGAAGCTTCGCGAGTTTGCAGTGGACGACAAGATCGATGTGACGCCATTGATCGTGGGCGAGAGGCTTTTTGTCTGCTCGATGACCAATACCGTATTCGTCTTCGATGTGAACACAGGAGCTGAGCTCGCCAAACGCCAGCTCGCGGCGCCATTCGACCCGCGCACCGATCCTGGGCAGATGGATCGTTGGAAGCTCTATCACAACTGGGGGATTACAGCGACGCCGGTCATCGATGTTGCAACGAGCACGATGTACGTCACCACTTTCGGCAAGCCGAACATCGATAGTCAAAACACCGAGCGCAACAACCTGCTCCACATTCTCGATGCAACCACGCTCGCCGATAAAGCCGCTCCCGTGCTGATTGCTGGTACTGCTGAGAACGGTGGCGCTCCGATCGCGAACGGCTTCACGACGCCCTATCAGAAGTTGCGCGCCGGCCTGGGCTTGTTAGTCGATGCCGAAGGACGCAAGGCCATCGTGATCTCGTTCTCGATCAATGGCGAGAATCCGCGCGGGCCGGGACACGGTTACGTGCTTGCCTATGATGTTCGCGGGCTGCATCGTGAAGCAGGTTTTACGCCGACGCCAGCGATCTGGAACGTCACGCCGGGCGGCGGCGCGGGCGGAGTGTGGATGTCGGGATCCGGACCTGCAATCGACGGCAACGATATCTATCTCGCGACCGGCAACGGCATGGATCCTGGCACCCTGCCCGGTAATTTCGGCGAGAGCTTCGTCAAGCTGCGCTATACGCCCGGAGTCGCGGGAGTCGAAAACGGCCAACCGAAGCTCGTGGTTGCGGACTTCTGGGGTGCGTTCAGTGACTTCGGCAGAATGGATGAGGATCAGGATCTTGGCGCAGCGGGTGTCTTCATCATTACCGAACGCGGCAATCTGATCGGCGGAGGCAAGGACGGAATCCTCTATAACCTCAACAAAGATAATCTCGGCAAAGACACCTGGGACCCGCAGTTCAATCTGCCGTTCGTCGCGACGTATTTGCCCAATCCGCCGAATGGCGCCGCCGGTTTGCCGACGACGACGGTTCCAAATCCGAACTGGCCCATCGTCAACCGCGATCGCAATCATTTCTCGCAAACGCCAACCGGCAAGAGCTATCACATCCATGGCACGCCGGTTTACATGGAGGATCAAACCGCGGGCTATATATATGTATGGGGCGAGAACGAACGGCTCAAAGCCTACAACTACGACTTCGCCACCAAGCGCATTGCCTCGTTTCGAGCTCAAGGCAAACAGTTCGCCTCGGGGGAGGAAATGGAAGCGCCCGGCGGAATGCCGGGTGGACGCCTCGTCGCCTCTTCGAACGGAACCCTGCCCAACACAGGTGTCATTTGGGGCGTGTACCCGACCGAAGGAAACGCAAACTCGATGGTCGTGCACGGTGCTCTGGTCGCTTACGACGCCACTCGCGTTCTGATCGGCGGCAGGCTGCGAGAGCTGTTCCACAGCGATGACAAAGCGGCAAACGATATGGGCAACTTCGCCAAGTACTCCACACCGATCGTTGCGAACGGCAAAGTCTACGTTGGCACTTTCAGCAATAAAGTCGTGCAGTATGGGCTTTGAAGCAGCTCGCGACTTTCCGCGGCAAAACGAGAGCGGCGCTATGAAGACATACATCGTGCTGATAGTCATCGCACTGGCAGCTTCCGTCAGTGAACCGCGAGCGCAGCAATCCGCATCGGATGCGGCCAGCTCCAGCCACCCACCTGCGAATCGCGGCCTAGCAGACTTGAATGCAATGACCTTTGACTGTCCGAAGGCAGGACTCAACGCTGCTGCGCGCGAAGCAGCCAAAGCGCCGACGCAAGGAACGTATCAATTTTCCTATTTCAATATCATTCACGACGCTCACCACGCGTTTTATGAAGTTCACTTCAAAAGCAACTACCAAGGCGAGCCCACGCTGAAGTACTGTGTGTCCATGTACTGTCAGCAAGGCTGGGACCCAGCCATGAGCAAGACAGAGGTGACGTTGATGCCGAACGAGCGCCGGCGCCGGGCCAAGGCTCATGCGTGCGGTGTGCCTTCGGCGAAACGGAAGTCCTGACAGCAGCCTCGTAGTCCGCTTCGCTGGCTCGCGCTGGCTCCAGCGAATTGACAGCGAAGTTGGGCTTGCTAGCAGACCTGATTTCCTCATGTCCCAGTGAGGGTGCTTGCAAGCACAGGGTGTCGATTGCACGCTGCGAACACTACGCTTTGCGCGAGCGTCATATGCTCGTAGGATGGAGGTCGACCTCACGATCTGGCGTCGTGGCGGGCTCGAATAAGTAAACTGGCTTGCGCTCATGCGCGTGAGTGTGGCAGAACGACCATCCGAGGGATTGTTGATGGAAGGACACCAATTGACTAGAACGAATACCGCGCTCAGGCTCTCGTTGCGCATCGCTATCGCAGCTCTCGCCCCGCTCACAGTGGCGCCCTGCGCAAGCGCAATGTCCGATCTCAAGGACCTCAAGGCCTTGAGCTTCGAAGAATTGATGAACATAGAGATCACTTCCGTTTCGCGAAAGCGCGAGAGCCTCGCGGGAGCAGCTTCCGCCGTTCAATTGATCACGAGAGAGGACATTCGACGTTCCGGAGCCACCAGCATTCCAGAAGCTTTGCGGCTCGCGCCGAATCTGCAGGTCGCTCAGGCGAATGCAAGTCAATGGGCGATCAGCGCTCGCGGATTCAACAATGTGCTCGCCAATAAGCTGTTGGTGTTGATCGACGGCCGTACCGTGTACACGCCTCTATATGCGGGCGTGTTCTGGGACGTGCAGGACACTTTGCTCGAGGATATCGATCGCATCGAGGTCATCAGTGGACCTGGCGGCACGCTATGGGGCGCGAATGCGGTGAACGGGGTAATCAACATCGTCACTCGCCGCGCAGATCAAACACAGGGCTTGTATGCGATGGCGAGCGCTGGAGACGAGCTGCGCGCGTCCGGTAGCTTGCGGTACGGCGGCGCACTGACGCCTGATCTGCACTTCCGTGTTTATGCCAAAGCTTTCGAGCGCGATGACACGCGCGCATTCGACAATGCGAATGCCAATGATGATTGGAACATGAACCAGGGAGGTTTTCGCCTGGACTGGCAGACTGGCGCGAACACACTGACGCTGCAATCGGATGCCTACGCGGGCAAGCCCAATCCGGATGGCACTGTTCACGTCGATGCACGCGGAGGAAATCTATTGGGCCGTTGGAGCCGCGTCATTTCGGAAGACTCCGACATGCGGTTTCGTTGGTACTACGACCGCAGTTTCCGCGACTTCAACAACGGTTTTACGGAAGAACTGGACACATACGACTTAGATTTTCTGCATCGCGCCCGCTTGTCGGAAATGCACGAAATCGTGTGGGGATTGGGCGCGCGCCTGATGAGTCACAACGTCGAGAATTTGCCGCAATTCGAGTTTCTGCCAGCGAACGAAGATCTTCACCTGTACAGCGCGTTCGTGCAGGACGAGATGACCTTGTTCGGCGGCCGCGGTCGAATAACTCTGGGCACGAAGTTCGAGTACAACGACTACACAGATCTCGAGACGCAACCGAACGGCAGATTTGCGTGGTCGCTCAGCGATCGACAAACATTGTGGACGGCGGTCTCGCGCGCTGTTCGCACTCCATCGCGAATCGACAGAGATTTCTATCTCTCCTTGGCACCGGGAATTCCCCTGATTGCCGGCGGTGACCTCGATTCGGAAGAAGTGCGCGCCTACGAGCTCGGATGGCGGGGACAGCTTCATTCGGATATCTCACTTTCGCTATCGAGCTTCTTCAATGAATACGAAGGATTGCGGACCGCGGAGCCCGGCCCGCCGCCTTTCGGAATCCCGATCACATTCGGGAATGGACTCGATGGAGAGACTTACGGGCTAGAGCTTGCGGCCACGTACGTGCTGAGCGATGACATGCGGCTTCGCGGCGGGTATACGTTCTTGAAGAAGCACCTCGAGCTGCAAGCCGGCAGCCTCGATACCAACCAAGGTACGGCGGAAAGCAATGACCCCGAGCATCAATTGCTGCTCCAATGGATGTGGACGTTGCCCCACGGATTGGAGTTGGACGGAGTACTGCGCTACGTGGATACGCTACCTACGCCACCGCGCGTCTCCAGCTACGCGCAATTGGACCTGCGTCTAGCGTGGATGCCCACAGAAAAAATCGAAATTGCCCTCGTCGGACAGAACCTGCTGGATGATCGACACTACGAATTCATACCCTCATCGCCCGACCCGCGGCAGATCGAGCGAAGTGTCTATGCCCGGATGATCTGGCGAAATTAATTGCCGCAGTCGGCGTGAGTCTCAGTCTCAATCTCAGGCTGCGACATCTCATTTCCGCAGACGCTGCATCCGCGAGCATTAGAGAATGCGTTACTCGTACGTCATCTTCTGCCCACCTCCGTAAGGCCCGGAAGCTTTACCTTTGATCCAATCGCCGAGCAACCGCAGATAACCTTCGGTGATTCGTGTCGACTTTCGGGAGCCGTCGGGGTTTGTCACGTACTCCATCATTCCGTGGTCGGTGTCGGGGAACACGTAGAGATCGATTGGCTTGCCCGCCTTCATCAGCTTTAGCAACGCTGCTCGCGTCGTTTCGATCGGCGCTTCGCGATCGTCTTCAGCAAGCACCCACAGGAGCGGGGCATCGAGTTGCTTCAGCGTCGCCATCGAATCGTAGTCCCAGATGAGCTCCACGTTATCGAAGCGCGGCCGGCCAACGCGACGCAATTCGTCCTCGCTCATGCGCAGCATGTCGCCGCTGTATTCGCCGCGAATCTGCTCGGACCAGGGATGGCGTACCAGCTCACGTCGGACTTTCGCCAGCTCTTCGTAGCCTTCTTTGAAATCGGTGAGAAGTAGGCGCGAAGTGGCCCGTGATAGTCGGTCGAGCAGCGCAATCGCTTCCTCACCCAGACTCAAAGCACGTGCTTCGGAGAACATCTGCTCGCGGTCTTCTTCGATTGGCGATGCGACCAGACCGAAACCCACCGCGACGAAATCGGCGTCAGATCGAGTTGCTGCGAGCGGCGCAACCCAACCGCCTTGGCTACCACCGAAGTAACCGGATCGGCTGTTGCCCCGAACCATCGTTCTCGCGTGCGCGAGCGCGGCGGCAGCATCGGCCGCGAGAAGCTCGAAGTTCTGTGTGTACTCTCCCTCGGACCCTCCAGTGCCTCGCTTGTCGTAGACGAACACGGAAATGCCCTGCGCTGCGAGCACATAAGCGTACGGAGAATTGAGTGCAGATGTGCGCTCCGAACCATGCACCATGACGACGAGCGATCGCGCGGTCTGCGGTCCTTCTGCAGGCTCAATCAACCGGCCCACCATTCGGGTCGCGACGCTCGAGAACGTGGTGTCACGTACGTTCATCGATAATTCGGTCCAGCGCTCCGAGTCCCTATCTCGATCGATCGAGACCGATCCAGCACTACATTTCAGTGGCGCAGCGGCGTCCGTCGTACTGCCTCGGCGCCCATCAAGGAATAAATAGCGTTGGCTCGAGGGCCCCGCATTCGGGTCGGGCACGATCGCCACAATCTCGGACCCTGAACCGTAGACTCCTTGTCTGCATGCCGCCTGGGTTGCGAGCGAAATCATTGCACTAGCAAGGAACACGAGAGTTGCTGAAGCTTTCACGCCTACTCCTAATGTCTCAGCCGCGGGAGCGAGAAAGATGCCTAGCGGCTGCCATCGATCTTGAGCTGAATGCGCGCAAGGAAATCGTCCGACGTCATGTACAGCGACTTGCCATCATCGCCGAAAGCGCAGTTTGCGATCGCGGTGCCGGTACGAATCAGGCCGAGGCGCTTGCCGGCGGAGTCCATAACTAGAACACCTCCCGGAGCGGTTGCGAATATCGTTCCGTCGCCTGTAATGCGCAATCCGTCGGGCAGTCCTGGATATTTTTTCTCGGCAAGATCGCTCGCATCGGCGAACACGCGCTTGCTCACCACGTCCCCTTGCGCATCGAGCGTGAATGCCATCCAGATTGGATTTTTCGGATCCGAGTTTGCGACGATGAGCGTGCGTTCGTCGGGCGACAATGACAAGCCGTTCGGAAAGCTCATCTCCTTATCGAGCAGATGAACGCTGCCGTCGATATCGATGCGATAGACGCCGTTGAACTCGAGTTCCTTGATGGGCGACTCATTACGGCCGGCAAGTCCATAGGGAGGATCGGTGAAGAAGATCACGCCGTCGCGGCGCCTGATCACATCGTTCGGACTGTTGAAGCGTTTGTCTTCGAAGTGCGTCGCCAGCGGAGACTTCTGTTTTGTCCTGACATCGAATCGCGCCACCATGCGGTTGCCGTGATCGGCCATGAGGATGGTGTGATCGCCATCTGGAAAGAGACCGTTGGTACCGGGCTCCGCAAACAGCCCCGGATGTGCGCCCGAGTAACCCGACGGCTTGAGGAAGACGCTGAGTCCCTCCTGCTGCGACCAGCGATACATCGTATTGCCGGGTACATCGTCGAATAACAGATAACCGCCGGCTTTCATCCATACAGGTCCTTCCGACCAGTCGAATCCTTCGGCGAGTTTCTCGATACGCCAGTCTTGCGGCACGATGGCATCGAGCGCAGCGTCGAAGCGCTCGATTTCACCCAGTGGTGCTGTTTGCGCGCTCATAGTCATGCTCCAGAGTGCTGTTGCGATTAGCAGAGACGAAGGTAGCTTCATGGGATTCCCGAGGTAGCGAACGCCGCAATCGCGGCTGCCGTCGATCTTAGCGTATGCGTGCCGAGAACAACTCTCGCAAGCACCCACAGGCCGTAAATTCCGGACATCCGCACTGCTAGATATGCAGACTTGCGAGCATCGATCCGACCCCGCCGAAATGGGAACTCACACGAATCGGGTCCGTTGAATGTCTTGCGCCCGGATTTTTCGGATTTGGATTGAGGACAAGACATGGACCTAATGCGCTCGAAAGCAATCGCCTGCATGCTTTTTAGCCTTGCGATCCCTACCACGGTATCCGCGATAGGCAAGGGAACGCCTTCCTTCTACGACCGGCACGTCTTCTTCGACAACAGCCACTCGGACGGCGGCTTTGGGTCGAGCACCGGTTGGTCTATCGCGCCGAGCACGATCGAGTTGATGAACAGTACAGTTCCGGTGGAAACACAGCACTTCGTCAGTCCGCCGAACGCTTTGCGGTTGAGCTGGACATCCGCGCCTGGCGGCGATTGGCAGGCGACGCTCGAGCTTACTCGTCGTTACGCACGCCCCTTTAGGTTTGAGGGCGAGGCGCTCACCTTCTGGTGCTTTTCGGATTCGGAGATCACCGCCGCTAACTCGCCCCGGCTCTACCTGGAGGACGTCAACGAGAACGGAACACCCTCCGTCACCTTGGTCAGCGGCGATGAGCGAATTCCGGCCGGGAAGTGGACGCAGATCACGCTGCCATTTGCGGCCATCTTCGGTGGACGCACCAAGAGCACAGAGGACAGCAAGTTCGAAGTCAGCGAAATCTTGAGCATTACGTTTCTGCAAGGTCTCGATGACGATCAGAAGCACACGCTCTATCTGGACGACTTCCAGATTCGCGACATCGAAACGACCGACACGACGCCGCCATCGGTGCCCGAGGCGCTCACGGTGCGAGCCTACGAGCGGCACTTCGATGTCAGCTGGACGCCGAGCAAAGCGGATGACCTGCTTGCATATCGTGTTTATCGTTCGTGGGATGGGAAGAAGTTCGAGCCGATCGGCACGCAGCAGGGTTCGCGCTCGCGCTTTGTCGATTTCACCGGCGAGCCCCCTCGCGAAGCTGTGTACCGCGTCACGGCACTCGACCTCGCAGGCAATGAGTCGGCGCCTTCGCCGACCTCAACACGCGCACGCACGCGCGCGTTCACGGATAACGAGTTGCTCACGATGGTGCAAGAAGCCTCCTTTCGTTACTACTGGGAAGCAGCGCATCCGAAGGCCGGGCTCGCGCCTGAAGTACTACCCGGCGATGCGAATCTGCTCGCGCTCGGCGGCAGCGGCTTCGGCGTAATGGCGATGCTCGTAGCCGCAGAGCGAGGCTTCGCCCCGCGCAAGGACGTTGCGGAGCGCATGCTAAAGATCGTGCGTTTCCTGGCACGCGCGGACCGATTTCACGGTGTATGGCCGCATTTCCTCGATGGCGATACGGGTCGTGCGATCCCTTTCTTCGGCAAGTATGACAACGGCGGCGATCTCGTCGAAACCGCTTTCATGATTCAAGGTCTGCTGGCCGCTCGCCAATACTTCGATCGCAACACGGCCGTGGAGCGCGAGATACGCGACACCGTGACGAGGCTCTGGCGCGAAATCGAATGGAGCTGGTACCGGCAACAGCCCGACAGCGATGTGCTCTATTGGCACTGGTCGCCGGATTACGGATTCCACATCAATCATCCGCTGATCGGCTGGAACGAGACGATGATCGTCTACCTGCTCGCGATTGCATCGCCAACCCATGCAGTGCCCGCCGACCTCTATCACACCGGATGGGCCGGCACTTCAGAACGGCATGTCCATTATCGCCAGCAATGGGGACGCACGACGGTAGGCAATCGCTTCACGAACGGTAACTCGTGGTACGGCATCAAACTCGACGTTGGCGTAGGGAATGGTGCGGATCTGTTCTTCACCCATTTTTCCTATATGGGTTTCGATCCGCGCGGTATTCGCGATCGCTATACGAACTATTTCGAGAACAATCGCGCAATCGCTCTGATCAATCATGCCTACTGCGTGGAGAATCCGCGCGGCTTTGCCGGGTATGGCGCGAACACCTGGGGCCTCTCGGCAGGAATCAATAGCGGCGGCGGCCGGCCGCTCCCGCGCGATGACAACGGCACGATCAACGTCATGGCATCGCTCGCATCGATGCCCTACACGCCGGAGCAATCGCTCGCCGCGTTAAAGCATTTCTACCGCAACCTCGGATCGAAGATCTGGAATATCTACGGCTTCCACGACGGCTTCAACCAGACGGAGAACTGGTTCGAGGAAGCCTACATGGCACTGAACCAAGCACCGATCACCGTGATGATCGAGAACCATCGCACAGGACTGGTCTGGAAGCACTTCATGGCGAATCCGGAGATCGAACCGGCGCTGAAGGCAGTCGGATTCGTTCCAGGCGAGTAAGAAAGAAGCGGTT